>CAXMRT010000061.1:0-5354 GCA_964196025.1 uncultured Gemmatimonadales bacterium
AACATGATGCCGGCGGGTCTCTTGGGATGTGGTGAGCAGAAGTTTCATGTTAAGCCGACGCTTTCAGAGGGTCAGATCATGCAGACGGGGCATCGCTTGCGTCAGCATGGCTTTCTTGAAACAACCACCTTGGGTGCTCGACTGCGTGAGCTTGCGCCGTCGCTCAACACCCGGACGATGATCATCGCCATCACTGATTTGCATGACCCAGATGCCTTGGCAGCGCTTAAGTCGGTCGGGCAGGAGCATGACTGTATGGTGTTGCACTTGCAGGACAAGGCTGAGCGAGGGGTGCGTGGGGCTGGATTGTTCAGGGGGCAGGAGGCGGAGACGGGTTGGCGGTTTATGGGGCATGGCCGGAAAAGTTTTGATCACTCGGCTGAATGCAAACAGGAGTTGGTTCGTCGAGGTGTGCATTACCAATTATTGAAAACCGATGAGGCGATATTGCCCAAGCTCCAGTTCTTCTTCAAAATGCGCGGACGCGGATCGGGTGCTGGACGATGAACAAAACGCGTGCGATCCAAGCGTCGGTGGTGTTGGTTGTAGCCATCGCCTGCTGGCTGATCTTCAGCCCTGATTCCCCGGAGATGCCGGAGGTTCCACTCGGGGTCGAGCATGCGGTTACCATTACCTATACAGGCTCGGAGCTGGCGGTGAAGCCGTATCGCTTTGGTGTGCCTGTTAATTTGAGGATTGCCGAGGTCACAGAAATCGATGGTGTGCGCACCTATGACATTCGCTATATGCTTAACACCGGGGGTGAATTTGACATCACCGAGTATCTGGGGACAAAGGATGGTACCGTGTTGAGCGATCTTCCTCAGTTCAAGGTGTTTGGGCTGGATCAGCTATCGCAGAACATGGATCAACGTGTCGAAGCGATTGAGGAAATGGGCATTGATATCTGGCCTTACTATTATCAAACCATGGGTGCGATTGTTGCGGCTTGGATCGTGTGGTTTTTGTTGTTGGTGTTTTGGGGCAGAAAAAAGCCTGAGCTTCTTGAGGAGTCGGTGGCTGTTGAAACGTTTTATGATGTGTTGCAGAGCTTTTTGATTCAGATCGAAGACGGCTCCATCGATGACAAAGGCAAGGCCCAGTTCGAGATGCTGGTGATTCATTGGTGGAGAGATCAATTGGGTTACGCCGACTTGGATATGCATGACGTGATGCACAAGATCGGCAGCGATGCGACTTCTGGTTCAGCGTTCCAGGTTGTAGAGCAGTGGCTGCACAACCCGAAAGCGTCCGTGAGTGTTGACGAGCTGCTTGAGTCCTTGCGGCCTTTCAGCGTCAGACCGGAGCCTGCTGTCTCATGACCTTCTTTGCGAACCCAGAGATTTTGTGGTTTTTGGCGCTGCCCGTTTGTTTGGCGTTTTGGGAGTGGGTCCGTAAGGGTCAGGCCATTGTTTTGCCTATCGATCATCAGCGGCATAAGAAAGGGTTTTTCTTGAGCATCCTCGTGCACACCGCCAACATGCTTCCGGCGATGATGATGACGACGGCCATTCTGTTGTTGGCTCGACCGATGACCCATACTCCACCGGAGGTGGTTCGGTCGGTTACCAACATTCAGCTGGTCTTGGATCTTTCGGGTTCGATGAATTATCCCTTCGGTTCCCAAGGTGCCAACAGCGACAAGCCGTTTTTGCGCATTGATGCAGCCATGGATGCGATTGAGAAATTTGTCGATTATCGCGAGGGTGATTCCGTGGGTCTCACCGTTTACGGCAAGCCCTTTGTTCATTGGGTGCCTCTGACTCCGGACACCTCCGCCATCAAGTATGCACGGCCGTTTATGACTGGGTTTATGGGGTCCACGCGAACGCTGACTGCGCTTGCAGCGGCTACGGATAAGTTAGTTGAGCGGGCTGAGGGAGATCGCATGATCATCCTTGTGACTGACGGCAAGTTTAATTCTGAGCTGGATCCGGAACGGCAAGTGGAAGAGTTGCTGACGCGATTTGGCGATGAAAACGTGATTTGTTACGGCGTCTTTATTTCGGAAGGCGAGGTTCCTGAGTTGGAACGTGTGCTCTGCGAGCAGAGCGGCGGCGGGATGTTTAACATTGAAGATGAGATGAAGCCGGGCTCATTGGATGATCTGTTCGCTCGGATCGATGGAATGGCTCGGACTAACATGAAGCTTAAAGAGCCCATGGCGGTTGATAACTTTAAGCCGTTCATTTTCCCGACGCTAATCGTGCTTGTGTTGCACCTCTCTGCGTTGCTTGGCCTCCGCTACACCCCCTGGTAACTGGAGAGCCTGTGGTGGGCCAGCTCCGGCGTTGCGAGTTGGTTCATGCACGAGGGTGCTATGAATCAACTCGCGCCTTGGAGATGACTCACCACAGGCTCTCCAGTGGGTGTGTGAGAGGGAGGGAGTGTGTGAGAGGGAGAGGGAGGGGTGCTGCGCGGCCTCCTTTTTTGATGACGCTTTGGCGTCATGAAAATCCCCCTACCCGGAGGGGTCCTTCCCCCAAGGGGGACACTTTTTGGACTTTGGACGTTGAACTTCCACCGTCGCCGAAGGCTTCCTCCTTCGCTAAAGCTATGGTGGACTACGATGGTGGACAAGTCGAACGGCTGGGGAGCTGGGGAGCTGGGGAGCTGGGGAGCTGGAGAACTGAAGAGCTGGAGAAGTGGACGGGGCGTCGCGCGGCGGGTTTTGGGTAGGGAAAGAGCACTGAAGAGCTGATCCTCCTTCGCCGAGGCTCCCGCCTACGCCAAGGCTTCGGCGGACTACGACGGCGGACTAGACGGGGGAGCTGGGGAAGTGGATTGATGATCTGATGATTTATGAATGTTGATTTTTGATGTGGGCGGGGCGTGGCCGCGGGCTGTTTTGGTAGGGGGAGGGAACTGAAGAGCTGGAGAGCTGGGGAGCTGGGGAGCTGGAGAAGTGGACGGGGCGTGGCCGCGGGCTGTTTGGGAGATGAGGGGGTGGGGGAGTTAAGACACCCTGCGGCCAGTCATCCGCTGTCGATACCGTTTGGTTTTGAGGTCCGAGCCAATGACCGGCCGTAGGGTCGCTTGAATAAAAAGCACTAAGCGTGCCAGCTGACTAGTTCGATTACAAAAAGTTGAAACATCGTGACTTTCGACTCGGAACACCCGTGTATAGAGGCGTAGAATAGGGGTAAGATTAGTTGCAGGACTAAGAGGGTTTTCAGTATTGCGAAGGCTTGAGGCGTGGATGGTGGATTCTGATCGCAGGGCGCTGGACTTGAGGTCAGGGGTTCTGCTTGTCGTAACATTTTGAGAAAGCAGCCGATTTCTAAGAACAAAAAAATATTGATTGCGGATGATGACCCTGTGAGCCGGGCATTGGTTTTAAAGGTATTGAGCCGTTCGGGCTACGACTGCGATGCGGTTCAGGATGGGTTCGAAGCGGCGGATAAACTCACTGTCGAGACATTCGACTTACTGGTATCCGATGTTCGAATGCCTGGCAACCACGACTTTTCGTTGATCCGTAACCTTCCGCCGGGTGCTGAGGATATGCCCGTGTTAGTCATGACTGCGGACCCATCCTTTGAGGCGACTGTGGCGTCGGCCCAACTGCAAATCGCGGGGTACTTGTCCAAGCCGTTTTCCGCGTCCCACCTCCTGCAGAAGGTCGAGGAGTGTCTACTGATGGGGCGGCATGTAGAGAGACCGATTTCGATGGACATGATCACAGACCTTCGAGTGTTACAGAGCGAGTTGGAAAACGAGTTGGATGCGATCTGTATCGAAGAGCGGGATCTACTGAGTGCGCTCAATACACTGGCAAGCAAGGTCGCTGTCGTGCTCAATGCGTGCGGTCATGTTTCTGGCGGTACTGGTAGCCATGCAGGCGACGACCTCGGGCTGTTGCGTCAATCCTTGGAAAACACTGTCGGCGTTCTCGCCGAACCGGGAAGCGACACTACGTCCAAGAGCTTGAGAGCGCTTCGCGTGCATCTGGAAAAGATTCTCGAAACAGTTTAGGGTCTCACCGAGCCAACATTGCGTTTCTATTTATATTTGCATTGTTTCTTTCGGTCTAATAGGATCGGTGTTCATGTCCCTCATGATGGTGGGGCGAGTCCGGTTTGGCGGGATGATGTGTTTATTGGAAGTGATGCATCGCTCGAGTCTGGGAGCTAATACAATCACCGTGAAGCGTATACTGATTATTGATGACGAAGAGATTGTGCGCATGTCGTTATCTGCCGTGCTTGAGGACTTTGGCTACAGTGTCACTGTAGCCGATTGCCGAGTTGCTGGCGTGCAAGCTTTTCAGGACGCCCACATGGACTTGGTGTTGACCGATTTGCAGATGCCGGACAACGAAGGGCTCGACGTTATCCATAAACTCCGCGAGCATTCGGAAGATGCAAAAATTGTGGCCATGTCTGGTGTTGGTCAGGAAGCGACCACTCGCATGATCGAAGGGCTTGCCAACCAAGACAACGTGCATGCGCTTGCAAAGCCGGTGCGCCCGGACCAACTCTTGGAGCTGGTTCGCGGGTTGGTTGGGTAACTGCCGCCCTGATGCGTTCCGATCAGTTTGCGCATCACCTATCGGAATCACCGGTGGTGATGATTCTTCGCGGTGTGAGCCCAGACACTGTTCTCGATGTCGCTCATGCTCTCGTCCAAGGTGGGGTCCGGTTTCTTGAGGTCACCATGAACACCGATCGCGCGGCAGAAAGCATCGCGTTGCTTTCCGCGCGCTACTCCGAAAATACAGAGGTCATGATCGGTGCAGGCACCGTGGTGTCGGTAAGCGATGTCGACGAGGCCCACGCAGCTGGCGCGACTTATATGGTATCGCCGAATACGAACGAATCGGTGATTCGGCGTACCCGCGATCATGAGTTGGTTTCGATTCCGGGTTTTTATTCCCCGACTGAAGCCTTTGCGGCGATTGAGTATGGCGCTGATTATTTGAAGTGCTTTCCAGCTCGGAGTCTCGGGGTGTCGACGCTTCGCGACTACGCCGCTGTGATACCGGCGCCGATCCTCGCGGTGGGTGGAGTAGGGCCCGACAATGTGGCAGACTATTTGGACGTCTGCGTGGGCGTAGGTGTCGGCGGCTCAGTGTGGAGTCCGGGTACGCCGCTCGATCATGCGCGCTTGAAGATCGAACAGCTCTTAGAAAGCTGCCGACGATCTTGAGGCCAGCGTCTCGTAGACCGACGAGCCCGCAGGTCGCCGAGCTCAGCTAGTAAGGCTCGACAGGACGTTGTGACCGTCCAGAAAGTTACTGCTAGCCCTTGCCCCAGTAGCCGTTGTTTCTGGGGGAATGTGAGGTGCCCACCCTGCGCCGGGAAGACAGTGGCGTATAACGGCCTTTAGGACCGATTATTTTCCCGTCTGCTGTA
>CAXMRT010000062.1:0-6230 GCA_964196025.1 uncultured Gemmatimonadales bacterium
TTGTACTGCAACAATTTCTCTTTGGCCGACACCTCAATTTCCATCAGGTCAATGCGATGTTGAAACGCCTGGTACCCAAAACGCTTCCCGACAAACACCAGCACCACCACGATAGCCATGGTGACCATGGCTCGCTCTCGGTTCGACATGTTTTTTAATCCAGCCATCTTATAACTCCGGCCACGCCATGACTTCGAACTTCACGTCCGTCGTCGTTTTTCGCTGCTCCGATGTCTCCGCCTCGCGCACACTCGGTAAGGATCGCAACGACTTCACGAGCGACGACACATGCTCCATCTCCGTCGTGGTACCGCTTAGCGTTAACTGACGATTCGCATCCAACTGTACTTTGGTAAACACTAAATTCGTCGGCGTACCTGAAGCCAAGTCATAGAGCATGGTGACCGTCTTAATCTGATCCACCCGCGAGTGAATCAATTTGATACGCGATTCTTTGTCTTCCAAACCTTGAGCTGCTTGCGTATCTGCAAGAGCCGCGTTGAGCTCCTCCAGATACTGAGCCTTGTCATAAAACAGCCCCAACACTGACACGGTCAGTAGACAAATCGCCGTCATCACCAGCACACCAAAGGCCACCAAGCTGCGAGCACGCGCCTCAATGCTCTTGCGCATGCGAACCGCATCCGGCGTCAGATCAAATTCCATACTATTAATGTCGGCCGCAACCCCAGCGATGGAGGACAATGATAACCGCGAACCTGGGGGCACATCCAACTCAGGAACATCGCGACCAAAGGTGACATCGGCCAAGGTATCAAAACCCTCGATAGGGATGGACAAGTCTGCGGTCAAACGCTCGGAGATCTCCGGCAACTTAAGCCCCGCCCCCGTAATCAACAAGCGATGCGCGCTCAAATCAGTATCCTGACGAGCCATATCAAGCGAAGATTCCACTTCGGCGACAAATGTATCCAGCGCACCGGTCTCGCCATCCGCAATGGCTTCAGCGCCCACAAGGATACTCCGAGTAAACATCAGCTTGCCACTCGACACGACCGCTAGCTCTGCATACGACGCGTCAATATCCAAGATCGCGACGGTATCAGACTCATGCTTCTTCAAATACGGTCGGCACGAGGCTAACAAGCCCTCAGTACTCAGCCCCATTCGCTGGGTTTCGAGTCCTGACACATCGAGTATACTGAAACGCGATCCCACAACACTACGATGAACAATCGACACCAACACGCGAGTGTAACCCTCGCGGCCGCCATCCAACACTTTGTAGTCGGACAAGATATCTTCTTTGGCATGCGGGGTCGACCGACCAATCTGCAACTCCACCATGTTGCCGATCTCGTCTTCCTCAACGGACGGCAATTCCATCACCCGCATATTCACCATCTGCCGTGGCAAGATTCCGACGACAGGGAGATTGCCAAACTTCAGAGATTTCAATGCTTGAGAAAGCCGCACGGACACAGAGCCGCTCACTTCTTCGAAACGCTCGGTATAGAGCTTGTCTATCCGGATGCCTCGACGAGTGGCCTCCACTTGGGCAAGCTTCACCCAATGCTGACCGATTTCCGCCAACAGAAACGGTCCCTTAATTTGACTTTTATTCTTCATACCAATCCACTATCCCGCCGCTCTCGCGATGCAAGGTAAACCGAATCCGGTTCTCCACTTGCTGATCATCACGGATGTCAGCTGCACATAGTCCCGTAAAATAGGCTGACTTCACCGTTAGGTGATCAATCATCCGACGCAACACCAATGTCTCTGTATCCGTCAGCGACAGGCGCGCAGCAATGTCCGACCATGTCGTTACCTTGAAAACCCCATCATCTGCTCGATAATCCACTAACTTCTGCACGAGCTGTCTTGCAGAGGCTTCTTCACCTGGGCCATCAACCGTACGAGCCAAACTCAATAACACGTCCTCCGACGCCGTATTCAGGTTGATATGACCAGCTCCGTGCACCGTTATATTAGATTGTATCAGCGAAAACAACTCATTATCGATGCCCTTTACTAGCAAAAGCTCGTATCTATTCGCAAACGCATGATTTCGCGCTGTGTACCCAGGCACCCGTGCCTGATAATAGTCCGACTCCGCTCCCCCTTCACGCGTGACATCATCCTCATCTCTCCAATCAATAATGCTGGCTGCAAGCACGGTCGCCTCCTCTTCTGAACGTTCGCCAACCAGCTGCAGGAAGTTTTTCAACAACTCTCCGCCGGAACGATTAATATTCAGACGTGACTCCTCATCCTGAAGGGTCCAATTCACCACCCCGACACTCTCGCGATGAGTTCCTTCACGCGTCCAAGGTTCTCCGACCGCATCCCAGTCATTGGTATCCTGCCGGACCACCCATGTCGCCATCGACGCACCAGCCCGCGCCAGATAACGCCCCTGAAGCTGATTTCGCACCACCCCAGCAGTGAATACTTGGGAGTCGACGTGCGATTTGATCCCCAAAGCCAACAAGGTCAGCATGAATAAGACCCACATCGTGAGTATGAGAACCGTGCCTTCAGAGCGGACACGATAGGACACGAGTCCCTTCATAAGTCCAACTCCCGCTCAATCAACACGCCTTCGCCAAAATCCAACTCGAGCCGGAGTCGCTCAATGTCGATCGATTCCACGCCGGCCTCACTCGTCACCGTCTCCGACAATCCTGTCGACCCGACACGCTGATGTCCGACGTACCGAAATTCCGCCGACTCTAAATCAAACAACAGGATCTCATCCTCTGGCTCTTCCTCCGCTATACTCGGAACCCGCTGCACAGAGCGGATGAGCGCGGAATCTTTCTTGTCAAACCGCCACGTGACGAGCTCTAGCCGATCCTCCTGTAGCTCATCGGTTCGGACCCGATTGACGGTCGCAAACGAAAAAGCTTTTTCGTTTCCTTCAAACGGCGCGAAATGTAAAGAGATGCGATTACGCAGATCACGCTCAAGGATCAACATCGCTATGACCGTCTCTGATTCAGGACGGTCCACCTGCGTCACTCGGCTCCACACGCGCACGCCCGCCAAGAGAACGGTCCCCATCGCCGCCACAAGCAAGCCCGTCATGACCGTCACAATCATCAGCTCAACAAGTGTATAGGCCGACCGACCCTTAACTCTCGTCATGGATGTAGAGAATCGTAACAAGCTCATACTCCTTGTCATAGCCATCACGTTGCGCGCGAACGCGAACATCATAAAAAATATCATGCGGAAGTCGCTGGGCTGGCGCGAGGCTGGTGATCAGTCGCCAGCGATTCGGACCCACCTGATGCTCCGTCCGCATCTCTGCTGACGGCCGCTGCTCGGCATCATCCTCCAATAACCAAGCCACCCGCTGCATTTCTTCAGACATCAAGCGATCCGCACTGACACTCGCGGACGCTGTATCCAGGGCGCCGATATACAGATTATAGGAGTAAAGAATACCGGTGAGACCGAAACTGATAATGACGACCGAGATCATGATCTCAATCAGCGTGAATCCACGACACGGTTTATTATGCAAGTCGTTCATCATGAGAGCCTTACCCGGTTAACGGTTGATGCACCAAGAACGAGGAATCAGAACCGATATCGACACAACAAGTTGCTACTGAGCGCTTTACGCACAAAGATAGGGCGAAATAGAGGGCTCGGCTCAGAGCTCCCAGTTTCCGACGTCATCATCGCTACCATCCTGGCCATCAGCGCCCGTGGAATAGGCATCATATTTGAATTTCGAGCGGCCACCGGGGAATTTGTACTGATACGGATTTTTCCAGGGATCGTTCAATTG
Source organism: uncultured Gemmatimonadales bacterium (assembly GCA_964196025.1). Taxonomy (GTDB): domain Bacteria; phylum Verrucomicrobiota; class Kiritimatiellia; order CAXMRT01; family CAXMRT01; genus CAXMRT01. The sequence continues at coordinate 3,764 of CAXMRT010000062.1, forward strand.
ATTATCAAACTCCGATTCAAGAGCGGCGAGCGAAGCAGGGTATTCCCCGTTTTCGACTCGATATAGCTTTAGGCTGGTGTCGATCGCACGTAAATCCGCCAAAACGATCTCTTTTTTCATCTTATCAGGCTTATCCACCAGATTTGGGATCAACATCCCCGCTAAGGCTGCGAGAACAATCACCACCACCATCAACTCGATTAGGGTAAACCCTGAGGACCCACGTGACTTCATTCCGATTTCTCCAAAAGATGTGCTTTCCATGCTAATTCCAACTCTTTAATGCTAGGGCATTTACTCCGATATGTAAACTTCAAAGCCGCATCCAAGCCCTTGCCATCTCGCAGGGCACGACAGAAATCAGCCATTTTATCTTCGCCCCATTCGGTGATCATAAACGCGACCAATCCTGCGGCATGTCCATAAAATGCTTTGGCCTGACCGTGACTACCTACCTTCCGCACATCGGTTGCCCCCAGTACAGTCAAAGAGATCAACGTCCCTCTCGTCGCGGCGATGCGCAAGCCCTCTTCATAACGACCACGCTTCGACGGTTCATGCCACTGGGCCAGTCCTTCATGCACCCATAAAGGAACAGTCACGGATGCATCGGTTGCTTCGCGAAAAATGAGATGCGTCATTTCGTGCGGCAAAATATCACTCACAAATGTTCCGCTGCCGACAAAACTATGGATCTCTCGTTTTGAATATACAGCCTTACCGGCGGTCCACTTGGGAGCTCCGGTTCCTGTGAGGTAGGCCGCATGGCTCGGGTAGAGGAAAATGGTTGCGCGGTCATCCCACAACCAAAAGTTGTCGTAGCGCTTGAAGCCGAGGCTTTTCGACACGCTGACGTATAGCGTCTCCGCCTCGCGCCCAACCGTTTTCGCAAAGGTCTTGGTGCCCTGATGCTTCACGACGAAATGTTTGGTCTTTACGACCGACCAGTCGGCAGCCACCGCCCCTTGCACTCCCAGTAACAAACAACCGACAATGAATGCGTTCAAGGCATCACCCCAGCGTCTGACTAACCTGGAAAATAGGCAACATCATCGCAAAGACAATAAACCCAACGACGCCTCCGACGCACAAGATCAAGATTGGTTCAAGCAGCGTGGTCATGATTCGAATCTTATGATCCACCTCACGCTCATAGTAGATCGCAACTTCCAACAAGGAGTCATCCAATGAGCCGCTCTCTTCGCCCACCGCCACCATATTGGCCACAAATCCGGGGAAATAGATTGAGCGGCGGATGCCCGAAGCCAACGTTTGTCCCTGTTGAACCGTTCCCACCCGCAATTCTTCGACCGCTTGACGCAGGACCTCGTTGCGCAAGGCCCCTCCACCGAGCCTCAAGGCACGATCAATCGGGACCGCTGAACGGATAAGCAGCGACATCGTCCGCGCGAAACGGGCGATATCAATCTGCTGCAGAAAGCCTTTCACAAAAGGAATACGCAGCATCATAGAATCCAGCCAGCGACGTCCGTTCTGACTAGAGCGCAGCTGCAGGATACTGACTACCGCGCCCGCAAAGAGTAGGACCACCCAAAGCCAATGGGCTGACAACCAATCGCTTGATGCCATCACTACTTCCGTCTGCCAAGGAAGTCCACCCGTCTTGGAGCTGCTCTGGATAAGCGGCACAATTTTCGGAAGCAAAAACCCGACCATGATAAAAACCGTTCCCGCCCCCACGCCTAGCATCAACAAGGGATAGGCGATCGCGCTTTGAACCTTGCGCCGGAAATCCGCCTCCGCTTCGCGCGCATCAGCCATCGTCATTAAAATCGTATCGAGCACACCACCCGATTCGCCAGACTTCACCATCGAGACAAACAAGCTGGGAAACACCCGCGGGAAGCGTTCCATCACATCCGACAACATCTGTCCGTCACGAACACCTACTTCCAGCTCACCAACCACCTGCTGAAACGCACGACTCTCGCACTGCTCCTGAATGGTGCGCAAGGCGCGCAAGATAGGCACGCCCGCCTTAATCATGCCCGAAAGCTGACGCGTAAAAATGTCCACATCTCGAGCACTCACCCGCCCTCCAGACAAGCGTATAGAGGCAGCCGCCGTCTTCTTATCCGAAAGCGTAACCGAGATAGGACTCAATCCCAATCGATCAATCTTCGCAAGCGCATCAGACTCACTACTAGCAACAATCTCACCAGCAATCGTCTCCGTAGGCCCTTTCTTGGCCTGATAAACATAAGTAGGCATAAGCACGACTATACCGCATCAACATCCCCCACGCAATCGAAGAGCAGCTTATAGAAATCATCCTCACATCAAAGAAACACCCCACCCCAAATCAACGGATGCTTGTGTAGTGCGTGTGACCCGAAGGGCTCGCGCCCACTCTGCCGAATCACTCAACATCCGTGGGCGGCTTCCCGTTGGGTAAGCCGCAGCTACACAAGACCCACAACCAAAGAAACACCCACCCCTAATAAAC
>CAXMRT010000063.1:0-7031 GCA_964196025.1 uncultured Gemmatimonadales bacterium
GCAGCTACACAAGATCCACCACCACAGGAATACTCTTTTCTAAGGTATGGGTGCTTGTGTAGTGCGTGTGACCCAGTCTATCCGCCGGAGTCTTGACAAAGGAGGACAGGGCTCGCGCCCCCGCAACCCAATCACTCATGCGGAGTGAGCGCCTTCCCGTTGGGTAAGACGCAGCTACACAAGATCCACCACCACAGGAATACTCTTTTCCAATCTACGAGGGCTCGCGCCCCCGGCCCAGTTGTTTTTAGTGCGCCAAGGGCTCGGCGGCATCTGCTTCCGGAGCGGCTTTCGCCTCCGTGTCACCGGCCTCTTCAGAGGAGTCCTCCGCAGCCGAAGGCTCAAAACCCTCGAGTAACTCTGCTCGGTTAATGGATATTTCACGAGGTGCATCAATTCCGACCGACACATAGCCGCCATCGACCTTGAGAATTTTTACTTCTATGCCGTCGCCAATAATTATGCTTTGGCCACGTTTACGCGCTAATACAAGCATCTTACCAATCTTCCATTTAGTGACTACAAGGAGAGACCCTCCGGGGCTCGCGGACGATAGGAGACGACCCTATACGACCACAAATCGCACCGATCGAAACGACATGCGCTGATTGAGCGCTACTTCTCGACGGCGTGCACCTGAGGGTTGTTGTCAACGTCCGCGGCAAGAGGGTTATCAAAATGGCGAAAAACGCCTATAACCCCGGTCAGCAATAACGCGAAGAGGAAAACGAACAAAATATCTCGTTGCAATTCTTTTGAATTTATCGTGTGTCACACTCCGACTGTTGACACGCAATCCATGCTAAAATTGTCGGCCATCCATTGCACCGACACCCCACGCATACACACTCTCTCAGTCGCACTGCTAAACCCTAATCAGTTGCGCGACAGAACTCTTTCATGTGTAGCGCCATAAACCTTAAGCAACACGCGTCCTTTCGTCAACGCCCATTATCAAGCCGACTCGCCGTCTTGACCGTGCGTCAACCACTTGCTTAACCTGTTCATGACGGTTGTCGGAACGCGGCCTCTCTGCTAACGTGTGCGCATGAAATGCTTAATCATCCATTTACAACCCGACCGATCGAACCTGTGTAATGAAACGGACGTCCTCGAATCCATCGACACTCTCTGTGGCGAACTCGAGGTCGTTAGCTCGTGTAGCGCCGAGAGTGATGATGAGGGTGGTCCCTACACTAATATATTCATCACGAGCGATGATCTCGCGGCGGCATGGACGGCTCTGAAATCAGACCTTTTTGAGCACGAAGAGCTCGGCCCCTATTTTGCGAAAACGGCGATTGTGACCGCTGAAGGTGACGAAAGCTGGGACGATGACTATCTACTGCTCATGCACTACGACGACAGTGAAGAGCTCGACACCTTCTAAGGTTTCTTAGTGATGTCCATATCTGGGAACTGCTTTTTCGCGCACTCCTCGCAGATGCCGTGACTCAATTCCGCGGCCGAATGGTCGTGGAGATACTCCTCCAGCTGATGCCAGTAGCCACTGTCATCGCGGATGTTTTTACAATACGAGCAAATCGGAACCAGCCCCGTTAGCTGCTTAACCTGTTGAAGCGCCGCCTCCAATTGTTGAATAGCCTCTACATGCCGCGCGTCTAGCTCCTTGAGCTCGGTGATGTCCCGCGAGATTCCACAGGTACCAATGACATCCCCAACCTCGTTGCGCATCGGAACCTTGCTCGTCGAGAGCCACCGCAACTCGTCACTATCGCTCACACTCTCCTCTTCGATATTGATCAAGGGTTCTCCCGAGGCAATCACTGCTTGGTCGTCTAGGAGATATTTTTCCGATAACTCAGAATCGAAAAAGTCCGAATCCGATTTGCCAACCGCTTCTTCAGCTGAAGAAAGCTTCAACAAGTCGGTTAAACGATGATTGATCAAAAGAAAATTACTTTTAAGGTCTTTGAAGTAGATAAGATCGGGGATGTTATCCAACAAGGTATGCATCAGGTATCGCTCAAACTCCAAGCTTTCCTGGGTCTCACGCTCCTGAGTGGTTGTCCGGCTGATACCGATAATCCCAACGACCTCATCGCTCGAATTTACAAGCGCCGACTTGGATGTGATCGCCCACGAGATGCGTCCATCTTCGCCGGCAACTTTTTCCTCCTCATCGACGATAGGCTCGCGACTCTCCATCACGGCGCAGTCCTGCACGCGACACGCTTCTGCACGGTCGGCGTCCATCACATCAAAGTCGGTCTGGCCGACGCCGATCTCGCGGTTGCTGTACGTAAAGCGGCCGCTAAGATCCTTGCAATATACATGTGCGGGAACATGTTTAAGAAGGGCCTGAAGAAGGTCGACCCGAGGCAAGCCATTGGGCCCCTCGCTACCCTGATCGGTGCGATCTTGAAGGGCGTCAAGCTCTGCGCGTGCAGCCGCCAACTCCGCCTCTAACTGGCGGATTCGATCCGAGTCACTATCCTGTTTTTTCGAAAAAATACTCACCGCTATGCTCCATCCAAGCCATCAATCGCACAGGACTAGGTTAGTTTACACGCGAAAAAAAAGCCATGGTAATCGACTGTCTCTTCGCAAAACGGACTATGTATTCTCGCCAATCCTCACGGCCAAGCGCCCGCCCGAGACTCCTGCTATCATAGCGGAGCACCCGTACTCGCCCGCAACGACCCTTTGCCGACAAACACCGTCCACGCGGAGGGGCCGAACAAGCGGCCCGACCCTCGACATGAAAAACAAGCTGCGGTACTATCCGGCATGATCAACGCACTTGATTCTATTCTTCCGATCGCCTGCATCCTCGGCTTTATACTCGGCGTTGGCATTCGCATCGTGCTCACCCGCCGCCAAGGGAATCGGATCTATTCAGGAAGTCACGAAGGTCGAACCGTTCAATCCATCACCCTTTTCGCCATCCTGCCAATGGCCGGCCTCGTCCTTTATTTTTTATGGAAGGAATATGGGTTCATGCAACAAGCGTTTTATTCTTACGGACACGTCAACATCCAGGGGTTCGTGATGATGATCGCCGCCGCGTTTTTTGTCATCGTCTTGATCGCACTCATCGCGCAATCGCGCCGCATGCAACACGTCACCGTCTTCAATAATATTTCACGCGATATCGTCACTCTCGCACTTCGCTTGGAGCTGAAAAAGCAGATGGCCAGTTTCTCGGTTCATAAGGGACTCAACACAGACCTCTACTACTGCGCAGCAGGGATCGTGGAAGTTAAGTGGGGCATCTATCGCGTTAGCTATATCCACATGAATATCGAAGACAAAGACGTCGCAGAAAAAATTCTTACCGCCACAATCGAAAACGTGAAAGACCTCCTCGCAAAACTCGGCGAGAATGTCGTGGACGATGGTTTTAGCCTAGGTTAAGGCTCCAAGCTTAGCGACTCCAGAAAGCGGAATGTCTCCCACGTCGCTCCAGGCTCAGAGATCTGCGGCTGATGAACACGGGTCATTGTCAAGGCGCCCCCAGGGGTCTGACACCAAATCACAAAGGGCTCCAACACTCCCAACACCACATCGCCAGAGCGCAGCGTGACGGTACTGAAAAGGTCCCGCATCAGCACAACGCGCCCATCCTCGGCCACCCGACTGCGCTCGTCGAGCGGCGCGAAAGAAACCTGATTAATCTCATCAAGTCCGAACTCGATCACAAACGGGTCGACTCCGGCCTGTGAAACCAACATCCGACACGGGGTCTTTGTCTTTAACCACACAGCACCCGCTTGGCTTTTTTTACCCGAAAAGCGTAACGTTCCCAACTGTGCTCGACCTCGTACGGCCTCTGGCAAAGACTCGAGGAACGCGGCGAGATCGGCATCCAGGGCCGCCTCCACTACGCCCGGGGTCGGCGATTGACTCGCCGGCTGGGGGCCCGCATCCGTCACCGCGCCCCGATCCATAACTTCTTCGACCGGTAAAAGATCCCACGCCTCTTCCTGTAGGCGAGAACGCATCAATTGGAACTCCGCGCTCGTGGCGCAGCCTATCAGAGACTCAAACATCGCTCGCGCTGTCCCGGTCGGCAACCGAGAAAAGGGTTTCGCCCGAATGGCGGCAATCGTGTCTTCACTGATGCGTTTCTGGTCCGCCGAAACGCCCATCACTATTCCGCCCGATTCTGACTGATCGCGCACCGACTCAGATGACACGACAAAGGTGCGCGTCATTTCTGTGTACCAGCCGTAGGCATGCACATGCTCAGGAACATAGGTCACATGCACAAGCTTGCTGCGGGCTCCCTGTTCGTCTTCACTCGTCGACGACTGGTGAAGTGGTATCCCCCAAAGTCGGACGGTGGTCTGCAGCTCGACACGGTCTGCCAAACAAAGGTAACAGGTCGACCGGCGCTCCACTTCCACCCGCAACGGCGGTCGAATCAGGCAGACAACGCCACCGACAGCCAGCATCGCCATAACAACGACCCAGCCCCACTTCCCCTTTTCCCCTCGAAAATCGGTGGACACCATACATCTCCGGTTTGAGCCCCTATGATAGAACTCCCGCATTGAAACCGCAAGAGCGAAGCCTTCTCAGGGCCGCGGCGTGATCATAAATTCGGCTCGCCGGGTCTCACTGGTACCGTCCACGGTCAAATCCACCTCAATCCACTCCGGTAAATTTGTGGCGTAAGCCCCACCATCCGAGGTCCGAAAAGTCAACTCTGTCACGGCCGTCGCGAGCACGCTCGTGATCGAGGAGGCGCTAACTGTGGTGTATCGCGGGGGAACGACGGGCGCACTCACCCGTTCAAGTCGATCCGCCACCCACTGCCATGTGACGTATTCGAAGTCGTACGCTCCAGCGGCTCCACTGACCCGCTGGAACAGGCTCAGACTCGCGGCCCCGTCCACCACACTGCAAACAAGATTACTCGCGGCGGTCGCTATTCGTAGGTCCTGAACCACACGATCAATGGCGTTGGTTCCGCCGAGATAATTCTCGGGCTCCGTGATCCACGCGACGTCGAGGACCTCCATCTGCTGTGCAGACCCCTGACCCGGTAACGGGTTACGCCAAACAATCGCAACCGCCGTTTCGTCTGAAACCGGCAGCATCGCCATGGGTGGATAAGCCTGCGCTTTCAGGGCCACCGCAAACAATTGATTGGCCACACCAAACATCCCGTCCGTATTCCGGATGAACGACTCCAGGTAACGCATGTCTTCCGCACCACCCAACACCGACCCCCACCCTCCCGCCTGCCCGAGGTCACTCGCTTTCGCGTAAACTCGGTTCGACATAACAAGGTCCGCCGCAGCCAAGGCCTCGCTCAAAGAGAGAATGCGTGGGATGCTCTCCCACTCATTGATCGGCATGTTCAGAAAGGCGGTTGCGATGACCTCGCGCAACTGACCATTCACATTCACCTTGCCCCGCGATTCCACTGGGCGATCCCCAATCTTAAAGTATTCATACACTTCGTGCCGTGCCGGTGGATCCGGATGAGGAAACACATCCGGCCGCGTGAACAGTCGCACCGTTCGCCAACGCGCGTAAGAGATGTGCCCCAACTCGCCCACGCGCGTCAGAGGCGCGTTTGCAACATACATGCCCATGTGCTCGTCATAGCCTGCTTCAGCCATTGAGAGTCCGTACGCGTCCGGATCCCAAATAATGCGAGTGAAAATATTCGTTTCGCCGAGATTCGACTGAATCAAAATATTGGTCGCCCCAAGCGACTCGAGTGTACTGCCACTCACCCATTGCCACGGATCGCTCGGGCGCCAGTTCAGACGCGGATCCGTGCACTCCACCCAGTTCGTGACCACCTGCACACCCGTGGTCAACACTGGGATGTCGAGCTCGAGCATCAAGCCCTCCTCCGACACCGGCCACGGAGTGGCATCGACCACAACGCCACTGCGCAGGACCTGCAGCTTTACTTCCGCAGTCACATGCACGCGCGTGGGGAACTCATTGGTCGCTACGGTCACAGGAATAAAAATCGATCCGATCGCGAAGGATACGCGCTGACCCACACCATATTGATTGATGTTGGTGATCACGGCATTGGTCGGCACAAAGCCTGCGTTACTATTTCCCACGCCTCCTGCGAACGAAACGTCCATCACCACATCATACGGTTGATCGGTGAACTGACTGTAGGGGTAGGCCAACTCAATTTTAAAAAGAATGCCACCAGAGGCCGATCCATTCGTCTGCACATCCAGGCCATACTGGGCCGACACTTCGTTAATCATCGGCACAGGTTCATTCGAGGGAATGTCCAGGGCTCGCGGGATCACATCCGCATCCACGTAATCCAAGAGATTCGTATAGGTAATCCCCGCATAGAGCGCGGGTTGAGCGGAGCTACCAAACATCGAAAAAAGAGCTTGGTACACCGCCGCATGATCCCACCCAGACGGGTCACCACCTATCTCCACGCGGTTGGTGTTCGGGACATCCATGAAACGTGAGTAAAACGTCAGGTTCGACGATCGCGCTGACAACGCACCGCTCACCGAACCGAGATTCCATAACTCATGATCCGTCGAAAGGGCCTGCACGCCTGCACGATTCGTATAAAACTGCACCGCGTTTCCCATCTCAGGCAAACCCGAAAGATCCAATTCCGACGCGTCCGTCCCACCTGCTCTCGCCGCCCCCCCCGCCGCATTGGCCGAGCCGACATCTAAAAGATCGCTGAGATTCACCACCACATACGTATAGCGTCCCCCAGCTCCCGCCGAAAGCCAGCCTAACGAATTGGTATCGACCGCACGCGCACCCGCATACCACGGATCGATGAGGTAGTTGCTTAGAGCCGCTGGGTTTGAGACTAACCACTCATTCGTATGGGCCCGAAACAGGCTCGACTCCCCCCACACCGGCGCGCCGTTACTCGGATACAAATAAGTCCATGGCGCATACACGTCATTACTCGGCATGGATGCGGAAATCGCGGCCAAGCTATTCGAAAGCGCCTCGCGGAGGAGGTCTCGCGCGGCTACTTCTCGCGTGTACGCGGGCAGACCCGACGTTCCATCCCATCGAACGTGATCAGTCGTGTCGCCATT
>CAXMRT010000064.1:0-3238 GCA_964196025.1 uncultured Gemmatimonadales bacterium
CGAAGTCGGAGTATTCCAAGTGTCCTGAAAGCTCGACTCAGGAACAGTATATCGTGAATTGGAGTGAGGCGTAGTTTAGGACGTTTCTTTCAGCTGCATGTTTTGCCCATCCGTGATTTGCCCCCAACGACCGAAGGCGCATAGAAAAATGCCGTATCGGGTATGTAAGGCGCCGTCGATTTGCACAATGTATTCTTCGACCCGTGAGTAGGGGCCGTAGGAGTCGGTGCGGAAGTAGTCGATTCGGATGTGATGTTCGCCACGTGTTAGCGACGCGTACTGGTGACGTGGCCACTTCTGTTCTGGCCACCGGTGCTGTCGGTTGTGATTTACATCGTCCTCGGCAAGGTGCCATTCGAGCGGGTGAGGGATTGCTTGTGGCGGCCATGCTAAGTGGGGGATGTTGGGAGCGCTTGTGTTGTATCGCTTGAAGGCGCTTCGCGCCCAGTCGGCAAGTGTTATGGCTGTGACTGTCATGAGGAGATTGTGAGGTGTAGGAGTGGTGTATGCGAGCCGCGCTTGTGTCATAGGTGTGTCATAAATACTGCGTACAAAACGTGTGTGGGACGGCCTGTGTCCGGCCCCATCTGTTAGAGTGGTCGTATGAATGAAATAGACGAAATGAATGACGGTGGTGACAAAAGGGACGGGCTTGAAGAGTTTATTCTAGAAAACTGTGAGAAAAAGGGGAATGTTCAGGAGGTATCAGAAGCGTTCTATTTCGAGTTCGTAGAGATGACGGATGAGGCAATGCGTAGCATGATCTGGTGTGTGGTTAACGCGATAGTAGACCAGATTAATGAAGGCGTTTTGAAAAAGGGGTGGGGCGGTAGCGACGTAGTTGATCGTGTGGTCTTCTGGTTGGACTGGCTCTCGACTGGCCGAGCCGCTTTTACGACGGATGGTCAACTAGGGTTTATGAAACCTGTTGGGCCCATTCCGAGAGCCGCGATGCGATTGAAACTCAAGCAACGGCTGGAGTCGTCTCGACCTGTGATACACGAGGTTATCGTTGAGATGTTGAAAAGTCAGCAAGAGTCATCCTGATGGCTGGCCCCGAATTACCCCCTAGCCTGAAAGCGTTTGTGGCTTCACAAGACTGGACATTCGCGAAGACCTACGCCAAGACGTGGCCGCATGAGTATCTGGTGCGGGAGAAGGTTGACGAGGCGTTGTTCATGCAGCTGGCGCGGCATATTGTTGAGCATGGATATGCGGGGACGTTTTATAAGCGGGATGTCGGGTATTTTGATGAAGGTGGATATGTGTATTGGACGATGTATCGCGAGAAGTCCGATCCGCCGCAGAAAGATTGGTATCCGCAGGAGGATGAAAACATCGTGAATCGCTGTCGGAAAGAAGAGTCGTATGAGTATAAGCGGGATCATGGGTTGCTGCCGGATCCTCCTTCGCCGAGGCTTCGGCGGACTGACGGAGCGGATCCGGAAGAGCTGAGTCCGGAAGAAACAAAGGATTTGCAGGATGCGGTTCAGGCGGAGTTTGCTAAGCGGATGAATCCGGATCGGGATCCTCCTTCGCGTGAAGTTACGGCGGACTCGGGGTGAAAGGAGAACGTTGAGCATCGAAGATCCACGCCAAGGCGTGGTAAACTAGGGAAAGATTTTTGGTGGAGGGACGGGGGAGGATGCCGCGGTTGGCGGCATGAACAACCCTCCTACCCGTGGGGGCCCCTTCCGCCCGAGCGGACACCTTTTTTGAGAGTGGGAGAAAATATCGAACAACTAGGGAACTTTTTTGGTTAGAGGTCGGGCGAAGGGCGGGATGATGAGTGATCAGGTTGAAATGATAGATCGGTACCGGGGTTGTTTGTTGGGGCTTGCGGCTGGCGATGCGGTTGGGACGACGGTTGAGTTTTGTCAGCGTGGATCGTTTGAGCCGGTGGTTGATATGGTTGGAGGTGGGCCGTTTAATTTGAAGGCGGGTCAGTGGACGGATGATACGTCTATGGCCTTATGTTTGGGGACGAGCCTCTTACATGCTGGAGGATTTGATCCGGCGGATCAGATGGATCGTTATCTCAAGTGGCGGGATAGTGGATATCTGAGCAGTAACGGCAAATGCTTTGATATTGGCAACACGGTAGGGTTTGCTCTGCAGCAGTATGCGATGTCGGCCGAACCGTTTAGCGGATCAACGGACGAACATTCCGCAGGGAATGGGTCGATCATGCGATTAGCGCCTGTATCAATGTATTACTCGCCCGACGAAGCGAGTGTGATCAACTTTAGTGGCGAGAGCTCGCGTACCACTCACGGCGCTGCCGAGTGCGTGGATGCGTGTCGGTTCTTTGGCTTGGTGATCACACGTGCGCTTGCAGGGAAAAGCAAGGTTGAGATCTTGGCCGCTTGTCCGCCTGATGTGGTGGGTACGGAAACGATTCGAGAAATCGCGAATGGTGCATATCGCGATAAGGCGGAAAGCGACATTGTCGGAAACGGATACGTGGTCCGGAGCTTGGAGGCGGCACTATGGTGCTTTTGGAATACGTCCTCGTTCGAGGCGGCGATTTTGAAAGCGACGAATCTTGGTGATGATGCGGATACGACTGCGGCGATATGCGGCCAAGTTGCCGGTGCGTTCTATGGCGAGTCGGGGATTCCGGATGGGTGGATTGAACGTTTGGTGATGGCGAGAGAGATGCGTGAGATGGCAGATGCGCTTCGGGCGGTGTCTGTGAAGCGGGTGGATCCGGAGCGGCGGGAGTGAAAAGAGAACGTTGAACATCGAACGTCGAACTTCGAAGATCTAGGGAACTTTTTTAGTTAGATAAGAGTTTGAACCACTAATGGACGCGAATGGGTGCGAATTGATTTGGTTTGTTAAACTAGGATAATGATATGGCATCTTTAGTGCGATTTACTTGTGACGCTTGTGGTTTTGTATTGGAATCATGGAGTGATGGGAATTCGTATATTCTTGGGGATGATGGGAAGCGTTATTATTTTTATCATCCAGGGGAACAAGAACAGCTAGATCGGATATTTAGGGAAGCGTTTGACCCTCCTAGGCTTCCGCCGGTGTTATCTTCACGATATGACTTCCCGGACTTGTCCAGCGTTGAGTGCGGGAATGACTCTCGTTATATCTGTCGCACCTGTCGGCGTGTGTCGTTGTTGGATGAAAAGCGGAATGAACTGAAGTGTCGATCATGTCGCTCGAAGCGGCTGGAAGAAGTGTGGGAGATGGGCGAGAAGCCGTGTATCCAGAAAGGCTGTGG
>CAXMRT010000065.1:0-7724 GCA_964196025.1 uncultured Gemmatimonadales bacterium
GTGGACCATAGATCGCCTTCACCGATGTCGAAACCGTGCGTCTTGAAAATGGGCAAGCCTTTGTCACGAGCGGATAGATAGCGACAAAAGCGCAGCGACTCAGTGGCACGGCTGGATGCGCTAAGGACCGTGACGGTGATCTCTTTCTTTTTGGCATCGAACTCGGGCACATTCACGAAGTCGAGTTCAGGGTATTGATTGGCCGTTGCATCCCAGACGATGCAGACATCGATGGTGCCGAGCTTCTGTGCATTGGCAAGCTCGGTCACAGTGGGTGTGGTCAGGAAGACACGAGTCTCGATCTTGTCCCAGAGTCCGGCGTTTGTTAGGACCTTTTTAGTGAATTTCCCAACCGAGGCAGCATCTGGACTCGCGATGCCAATTTTGAGGTCGTCCTTGAGAAGGTCCTGTAGCGAGTGGATCTTGAGCGGGTTGCCCTTAGCGACGGCGAGCCCCGCGGTGAGTGGGGCGACAGGCAGTGCTTCTGCAAGTAGGCCCTCCTGTTGACCTTTCTGCGCATAACTGTTGTCGGCCGCCAGATAGATGTCGGCGTTCGCAATCTTCAGTTTGGTGTAAAGTGTGCCGGAGCCAGCGAAATCGAGTTGGATGGGTTGTCCAGTTTCCGCTTCGTATTGAGCGGCGATCTCAGAGACCGGTTTACTGATGCCTGCTGCGCAGAGCATGACCAAGGGTTTGGCTGTGGATGTGGAGCGGCGTGCGTCTGGCCCGGGCTTAATCAAGAACCAAGTGAGCAGGGCGACGACTGCGATCATGCAGCCAAAAATAATGCGTGGCTTATGCATGTGATGCATCCTTCCCACAAATGGTGCAGTCGGGATTCTTGCGCGTCGCAATTTTCTGAAGGGTCATATTGACCGTGTCGACAAAGATAATGTGGCCCGCCTGTACCGTGCCGAAGCCCGCGATCAGCTTGATGCCTTCGAGCGCGCCGATATTGGCGACCATTGAGGAGACGGCGCCGATAACGGGGAAGCGGCGTTTCCAGTGGGTGGGCAGGTCGGGGATGATGCAGTTGAGGCAGGCCGTTTGGCCGGGGATGATCGGAATGACCTGACCTTCCATGTTGTACATCGCGCAATCAATCATGGGTTTGTTTTGGGCCACACATTCGCGATTGAGTAGAAAGCGTTCTTCAAAGAGTGGGGCCGCATCGAACACGATGTCGGCGCGACTGACTAGCTCCGCTGCGTTGCCTTCGCTGATATTGGCGTCCTCGATTTCGATCTCAACATTGGGATTGAAGCGTTGCAGCGTGTCGCGTGCGGAAATCACGCGGGAGGAGCCGATACCCTCATAGTTCATCGCGATTTGTCGGTTTAGATCGCTAGGCTTGATGGTTCCGCCATGCGCGAGGATGACCTTGCCGAAGCCCGCGGCTACCAGCTGAAAGGCGAGGGGGCCGCCGAGTCCGCCGACGCGCGAAACGAGGGCCGTACTGTTGCGGAGCTTGAGTTGACCTTCCTCACCCATGCCAGGCACGTCGAGTTGCCACGAGTAGATCGCGCGTTCTTCATCAGTGAGCTCTGTGCGGGGAGTCGTCATAAATAGCTGGGGCCTAACCGCCCGACATTGGGGTGATGATCGTGACCGTGCAGTCCGTGTCCAAGGTTGGCGGAGACGCGGTATTGATTTGGACGTTATCAATCGCGATGAGGGTGGACGAACAGAGTTGTCCGTCTTCGGAAAAAAGAAGGTCGGTATAGAGGCTATTGTGGGATTGCGCTAGCTGTGTGAGCGCGGCAAGCAGAGAGGTGCCGGGGTCGATGTCGCGTGTTTCGCCGTCGCAGCCCGCGGCACCCGCGAGCTGAGCCGCATATTGGAACGACACCTGCATCTATGTTAGTTTCCCTTCGTTAATGTGAAGGACGCGCGAAGCCGCCTCCACCGCGCGGTCATCATGCGAGACCATGAGGACGGCGCGACCCTCCGAAACGTACTCGGAAAGGTGGGTCAAAATCAACTCTCGATTGCCCGAGTCCAAGTTCCCTGTCGGCTCATCCGCAAAGATCAACGCGGGACTATGCAACAAGGCCCGTGCGAGAGCGACACGCTGCTGCTCGCCGATGCTCAGTGCGGAGGGCGTGTGATGCAGGCGATGGCTGAGCTTGAATCGATCGAGAAGCTCATGAGCGCGTTCCCGGCTGTTCGTGCCGGGCAGTGCGAGGTCGGGCACGAGCACATTACTGATCACGTCGAGATAGGGGATGAGGTGGAATTGTTGGAAAACGAAGCCGATAGTGTTGGCGCGAAACTGCGCACGCGCGTTGGGACTGAGAGTGTAAAGATCGGTACCGGCCAAAGAAACGGTTCCGCGGGTGGGTCGTAGCAGGCCACCTGCCATGAGCATTAAGGTCGATTTGCCGCAGCCGCTGGGGCCTTGCAGAGCCACGAACTCACCGGGCTCGATCGAGAGGTCGATGCCGGAGACAGCGTGAACGATGCCATCGGGTCCGTCGAAGTCTTTGTGCAGATCGCGAGTGGCGAGAATGGGATCAGTCATGACGAAGCACCTTGGCAGGGTCTTCTTGCGAGGCTCGTACTGCGGGGATCCATGCGGCAGCGCAGGCGAAGAGTGGGGCGAGTACAAACGTGAGGCCGAGTTCCTGATTAGTGAAGAGGGCTGACAGTGTGAATCCGTGTAGATGGGGCGCTGAGGCTGCAGACTGGATGTATAGTGCGGTCACGGCAACCGCAATAAGGGAGCCGCATAGTCCAACGATGAATGCGCGTACGAGGAAAGCCGAAAGGACCGTGGAGCTCTGGATGCCGATGGCGCGCAGGATGCCGATTTCGGTCAGGCGATCGTTCACGTTCATAAAGGTGAGGATTCCGACCCAGACCATGGAGATGATCAGTGTGAGCGGTAAAAGGATCGCTGCGAGGGACTCGCGTTCTTCGCGCAGTCGCTGGCGTTCGGCTTTTTTTGCGGCGATCATCGTATCGGCGGCTTGTTTTGTTTTGACTCGCGCCTCTGCGCGGGCGAGAGCGGTGCTCTCGGTTTCTGTGATGACGGTGCCGGGTAAAATGGCTAGGAGTTCTTTTCGGATTTCGCCCAAGCGATCGACGGTGGAGCAGTTGCATTCCAGCGCTTTGATTTCGTTGATTAAGCCTTCCTTATCGAGCAGGGTCTGGCACTCGCTCAAGTTCATCCATACCGTGATGTCATCTTGTGTGCCACGCTCGGGATGAGTTTTGGCGATCGTAAAGGGTTTCTCCATAAAGGTCACCGCGTCGCCTGTTTTGAGTTCCAGGCTGTCGGCTAGTTCGTTGCCGATGACCAGCGTGCCTTTTTTGACGGGGTCTAGCAGGGGCTTTTTGGAGTTACGAAAGCTGATTGGGACTTCGTTACGGATACCGATGAGGATCACCGTGCGTTTCTTTTCTGGCCACTTGAGTTTCTGGGTGAGGCTTGGAAGGAGGTGGTTGACGGTGATGATGGCGCTGTTGCCTAATTTTGTCGCGTAGTTTTCGGGCATGGTTTTTTCGGCGTATCCCTGTTCGTAGACCTTGCCGAGATCTTGGCCTTCGGGGAAGATATAGATATTAAAGCCCAGGCCTTTCATTGATTTGCGAATGCTGTCTTCGAGCTGTTTCATTTCCGCTTCGGTGTCAGCGACCGCTTGATCGATGATCGCCGCGGCTTTCATGTCGTGAGCGCGCAGGAGTCCGACCGAGCCCGCTGCGATCAGGATGGCCAGCGTGATGCCGACGACGCCGAGCACAAAGTTTAGTTTACGGTGTCCGATCTCTCGAATGACGAGTTGGCTTAAGGTCACGGTTCTTTTCTCCGCATCATCACTGTGGCCGCAACGAGGAACAGCACAATGCCCGCTCCGGCAAGCGCGATGTTTCGGCCGAGACGAGAGGGCTGTGTGTCTGAGGAGAACGTGGTTTGAGTGTCGACGGTGGCTGTTGCGGGACCGGCGCTGCTCGGGCTGGCCGCCTTCTTTAGTAGGTCGCTGCTGCCGGTGAGTTCGGGCAGGAGTTTGTCGAGGACGATTTCGCTGCCTTCTAGGAGATCGTACCACTCGACGTTAGAGAGCAGGTCGATGCCGGGGTTCTGTCGTTTTACTTCACAGGAGCACGCTCCGCAGATGTATTCGGACATCGCCCAGATGTTTTCAGTCTCAATGCCTTTTCCGATCAAGGGCTCGAGTGTGCGGGTACGGCCGAAGATCGGGAAGAGCTTCGGTTCGGTTTTGAACTGGTCGAGATCGTCTTCAATATGGAGGAGCATGGACAAGAAAATCTCTTCGGTGGGGTCATCGATGGCGACGCTGATATTCGTGAAGGCAATTTTTAGAGGAATAGCCGAGCGCAAGATATTGGGATCGGCGCCGAGATGGTCGAGCCCGCCGCTGGCGCGTTCGATGTCTTTTTGCGTGATGACGCCGTCGGGTAGGGGGAGTTCCTTTTCGACTTCTCGGGAGGTCAGCACCACTTTGAGTTTAGCGGCCGCGTCCTTCACGGGATCACCCGACTCGATGATGAGCCATGTGGCGGAATAGCCGAGTGCGATGTTTTTGACCAGCTGTTGGCGCAGTGGCGAGTCGATCATGTTTTTGGCATGCGTGCGCGTGAGCGGACCGGTCCAAATGGGTGTATCGTTGCGCGTGCTTTTTGGGTAAAAAAGAAGGAGCAATGGGTCGTCGCCGTTCTTCTGATGTTTCTTGTAGAGCGTCTGCCACATGGAGTCGTCGGCTGCAGCGTCGAGGTCGACGACATCGATATAGACGTTGGCAACGCCGTCGTCGGCGCGGGTCATTTTTTCCAGGTTGGAATAAATGGTTTGGTGTTTTTCAGAGAGTGGGCCTTTGGAGACTACGATCGCTCGATAGTCATCGTTTTCCCAGCGTTCGAAGGCGTAGCGAAACACGGGTACCTGACAGGCGATTGCGGCGAGGCTCGATAGGCAAAGGCTGGCGACTATTAGGATGCGGAATTGTTTAGGTTTCATATGCGACTAGTTACGTGTTTCGAGATCAATGCTGACTCCGACAGGACGTTTAAAGGGCTATTTTTCTTTCGGAGCGGCTTCGGGCTTCTTGGCCGCCTCGAAGAGAGGCAGGAAGTTTGCAAAGCCTTGCTTCTTTAATTCGGCGACAGGGATGAAGCGCAGGCTGGCTGAATTGATACAGTAGCGTAGGCCGGTGGGTTGAGGTCCGTCATTGAAGAGGTGGCCGAGATGTGAGTTTCCTGCGCCAGAGCGAACTTCGGTTCGTACCATAAAATGGCTGCGGTCGGATTTTTCGATCACATTTGTTTTGCTAAGAGACTTGAAGAAGGAGGGCCACCCGGTGCCGGATTTGAATTTATGAGTAGATGAGAAGAGGGGCTCGCCGGAGACGATATCGACATAGATGCCGTCCTTCTTGTTATCCCAAAATTCGTTCTGGAAGGCGCGCTCCGTGCCGTTCTTCTGGGTGACCTTGTACTGAAGCGGTGTTAGGCGTTTTTTCAGATCCTCTTGAGACTCTCCGGTAGCGGCGATGGTGTCATTTTTGGGAGCAGGATCTTTCGCATTGCTATACATGAACGCCGTCGCGGTCAGGGCGACCACAAGGATTGAGACTCGTACTCTTTTCATCGTCACTTTCATTTTGCGTTACCACCTGGGTATATATTCACCGTAACAGGCGAAAGCAGGTCAGATTTCATGGGTCATTGAGGCTTAGATCATACACGCCGAGTTGTGGAGGTGCAACCCTCGTTGGCGGGGGTTTTGGTTGTTCTGGAGTGGACAGCGCCTGCTTTTGGGACGTATGGTGCGGTATGTCAGAAGATGAACAGTTAGAGAGTGATGCTGCGGATGAGGCCGGTGAGACGCCGGAACTGCAGTATGGGCACTTGAAGCGGGGCGGGGTCAAGTGGGACCACCATCCCGATTTCCCGCTCGAACAGGCCTTGCCGATTGTCGATTCCCTGCGGGCTGGCGTCCCGCCAGACTCGGCCCGATTGATCCAGACCGCCAAGGGGCGCAGTGTCTGGATGGTGAACGATTTCCCTGAGGCCGGTAAGCACATGGTCGTGAAGCTGTATGCCAAGCGCAAGCCGCACGATGCCTTCACTTACATGATTCGCGAGACCAAGGCCGAGATGGAGTGGTTTTTTGGGACCGCCTTTCCTGAGTACGATATTGGTGCGCCGCAGGCGTATGCGTGTGGGGTCAAGCATCGCTTCGGCTTGTGGGAGCATGCGTGTTTCATCATGGAAGGGTTGGATCCCGTTCGAACCTTTTTGGACTACTTAGAGAACCCGGACGAGCATGCGCATGCGGTGATTAGAGAAATTGCGGTGAGCGTGGCGAAGATGCATATGGCGGGGGTCTTGTATCGCGATTTGCATGGGAACAATATTTTGATTCAGGATCGGGATGAGGGGGCTCCGCGGGTCGCGTTCATTGACACTCATCAGGCCGCTAATACGGGCTTAGTGGTGCCGGATATTTTTTGCATGCGGGACCTCGCAAAGCTCAACAATTTTTCCAACACCGCCCACCGTCTCCGGTGGCGATTTCTCGTGGCCTATCTACGGGAGAGGAAGAAACTGAATCGTGACACCCTGCATTTGTGGACAGATCGGGTGAACCAACTCTCACAGGAGTGGTGGATCGAGCACGAGGCGGAGACCGGCGAGAACCTACGGCCGTATTAATGTTGAGCGGTTTGATTGGGTTGCGGGGGCGCCAGCCCGTTGGGTCAGACGCACTACACAAGCATCGGTGGGTTAAGAAGGTGCGTGTCTGGTAGTGGGTTTTGTGTGGGATTGGGGTTGCGGGGGCGCCAGCCCGTTGGGTCAGACGCACTACACAAGAGTCGATAATTAGCAGAGAGTGATCCGGTGGTTGGGGGTGATTACTGAATACTGATTACTGAATACTGTTTACTGACTCGACGACCTGCTTGAGTCCTTCTTCTGGTGAGAGTGGTGAATAGCCGAGTGCATTGGCTTTGCGGCTATTGAGCGACACATCTGGGGGGCGCGATGCTGCCATCTGTAATTCATCCTGAGTCAGCGGTGCGAACATGTCTGCTTCGACGTTCATGTGTCGAGCGAGGATCAGTCCAATGTCGTAACGCGAGACGCGTTCGGGTCCGCCGAGATGGAGGGTGCCGCTGATGTCTGGCCTGAGCGCGAGCAGTAGACCGCGTGCGACGCAGGTGACGTTGGCGACGGAGCGGAACTCATCTGAAAAAAGTTTACACGCGGTGTTCGTGTTCACCGCCTCCAGCATAAAGGCTAAGAAGCTATGGGCGTGCGGGCTAGGGGCGCCGTACATCAGAGGCAGTCGACAGACAGTGGCTGCAGGGTTCGCGTTGAGAATGGCTTGTTCCGCCTGCCATTTCTGTTGTCCGTATAGATTGACCGGATTGGGTGTGGCCTCCTCATCGTACATGCCGTGTTGGCCGTCGAACACGAGGTCAGTTGACGTGAAGGCAAAGGGGATCTTGCGTTGCGCGCAGAGTGTCGCTAGGTGAAGAGCCGCGTCCACGTTGATGGCATGGCTTTGTTCGGGTTGTTCTTCACAGAGGTTGGGCTTTGAAATTGCGGCGCAATGGATAACGGCGTCGGGTTGATGATCGGCTAGCAGTTGTTTGCGAGCGTCGGGATCGACGAGGTCCGTTTGGACGCAGGTTGCAGCGGGGAGATCTGGCTGGGTCTGGTTGCCTATCGCGATCACGGGTCCGGATTCGAGGGCCAGT
>CAXMRT010000066.1:0-2557 GCA_964196025.1 uncultured Gemmatimonadales bacterium
CCCATCATCATCTTAGCCATCTTTCTATACCTCGTTACTTTGAATTGAGAGCCCACACTAGGGTTCTTCGGATAATAGCTGCTCAGCATTTCGGCGCCCTGCCGAGCTTGGATTACGGGATGCACAGCTCGTCACCTAACCAAGTACGAAAGATGTTGAGCGAGTGGCCCACCTATGTTCCCGGTCCTGCTGGGGACTCGGGGTGTTTCATCTGGTATAAAACCCTGCTGACGCCTCTACTCGTCGTGGCACACGCCTTGTCTCAGAGAGAACAAACCTATTCATGCGCAGGGTCGGTGAACCGAACTCCGTGTACTTAGGAGCAAACCTGCGATCCCAGGCTTGGTGACTTCATCATTTGCGACACTCGATACCCGCTCTGTAAGCCTTCGTCGAGACACCACGCCACCACATGGATTGCCGATTCAATTCAGACAGCCGCCGGTAAGCGACTGGCGCCCTTGAGATCACACGTAAACATGTGAGCAAGGAACGGCTTCCACAGCGTTACTTCACGGGGAGACTTCTCTCCCTCCATTTCGCTGAGGCATAGTTCTATTCTTTGGGCACTCCCCACCCGGGGAGCACCGCTTGCCGTAGTTTTTTTATTGCATACGACCAGTGCTCATCAGGCTCGTTGGTCACGTCCTGCTACACCATCCCAGTTTTTAGCCGCGACACCGGGACCAGCCTCGCTTAAGACGGGTGTCTTAAATAAATCATCGCCAGTGTTGTAGTAGACACCGGGGCAGACGTCTCACTGTTAAGCCCGCGGACGATGAAATTCATTCGTTGTACTCGCTGAAGTACCCGACAGCTCGTTGGTCGTAGTAACCGAGTTTGCCGCCGCTTTGATGTACGATGTGCGGCGAGTTGGCACCCGGGATGATGACGCGCTCGTCACCATTGTCGTTGTGTACTGTCACGCAACTATTCATCCGGGCGATGATTACATACTCCTTGCCGATCGTGAATCCGTTTGTACTTGTTGGCCACCGATCGCCAGAGAACAGGTGCGGTATTACAAAACTTCTCATGTCATACTCCCCACTCACACGACCCGTCGCCGTTCTGTGGTCCGAACGGACACCACATGCATGTCATCTTATTCGGCTTTGGTGGATAATCTGTTGCGGAAGTCATCTTCAAACCTCTACTCGTCCAGGGTGGGAGAAACTTCATTGCCTTTTCACGGGTGTACGTGCGCTTGGTGATTTGACCTTGGTCAAGGTACACCAGTTCGACGTCCGCGACTTCCACTGTGGGATAACGTAGAAATGTTCCAACAGCGTAGATCTGACCTTGTTGTCCGTGCGAGACTTCGTTTCCATATTTTTTACCTGTTTTGTAGTCGGTGGGTATCACATGGACAGGGTCGCCATCGTCGTTCCGCGTCTTAGTGCGGAGATTGTCGAGCTTCATTCGGCACCAGACGTTCTCATCGAACCATCCAGTCGGTATCCAGTCTACATCAAAACCCCAATCTTCTTCGACGATGCAGTCACCGTTTTTGAACTCCTCACGCACAACTCCAAAATAATCACGGAACTTGGCCATCTCTTTGATGAAATCACCTTCGGCCGAGACAAACATTTCGGCGGCGGTGTGAACCATCGAGCCGCGATCGGCTGCCTTTTGGTCCATATGATCCTGTGATCTTTTTTCGACATATTTCATGTACGCCTTTAGTGGGCAGGACTCGAAGTCTTTCAGTCGGCTAAACGACCATGCTGTGATGTCTTTCATGTTTCATCACCGTGCTTGTCTTGGGTGTCCCATGGCTCAACTTCTTCTCTTGGCCACTCTTCTAGCATTCTTCTCTCACTCCCCGGACCATCGCGTCCAGATCCCGCTGCATCGAACTGTACTTCAAGATCAATCGAGGTGACAGATGGAAGTTTGCCAGCCTCTCCGCTTGCTTCCTTGCCTTGCGTAAGTGCTTCAGTAGTTTCATCTGGCTGTTCATCGGGCGTGCCTCTCTCTAATGCGTCGATTGAATCGACATTTGGCGCGAATATGTACAGCCAGGGGCCGTCTGTCGACGCGTCCAGGAATAACCGGGCGCCCAGCTTCCAACGCTGCTTCTTTTTGGCGTTAGGTCGGGAACGGTCCCAGTAGAATGCTTTGAATTCGTAGTACAGGAACCCCTCGTCTGCGGCCATTTTCTTGGCCATGCCCTCGTAACAGTACTGCAAGAGGTGCCATATGCGCTGTTCGAGGCTCGCAGCGTGCTTAGAGGGGATGCCTTGAGCTATGCAGACTTTGCTCCAGACGATGCTGCTGACGTAGACTGGGAACTCGTAGCCGAATCTCCGTGCTTGGGGGGTGATTGGGACTCCGGCAGGATTATAATAAGAGTCTTCTCGTTGGCCGGTATATGCCATTCCAGTTCTCCTGATAACAATAGCTTTTGTAGATCAACTGGTACAGAAAAGCATTGTCCGAGGACAGCTTTTGACCAGCCATTGTTTTCTTTAATCAGAGCGGAGATGAGATTGGGGGTAACGACACACCCATTGGGGGTAAATTGGGGCACTTTTTACCCCTTAAGAATCGA
>CAXMRT010000067.1:0-2878 GCA_964196025.1 uncultured Gemmatimonadales bacterium
CGAAACGGGTGGGGCTTTGACGTTTAGGGATCCTGCAAGCGGAAGGACCGTCGCTTATCCGATGTCCGATCTTTCTGCAAAAGACCGCGCGACGCTCGCCATTCTCATCGCGGAATCAAAACCGACCACTGACGCGCAAGCGCTAGCGGGCGTGTTCCTAGAGTGTGCCGGCAATGTCACAGCGGCCGATGCCCGTTACAAAGAAGCTGGCGACGCCTCGACGGCGAAGCTTACCAAGCTTTTTAAATGACGCGCTGGATCCGAACAATAACCAATGACTGCGCGACAGTGCTAGAGCTGGACATACCTCGCAGGGTTCGCCGAGTGCAGCGAGACTGTAGGAGTATCGATGTGAAAAAACTAGTTGTTGTGCTGATCGCGTTTCTAATTGCCCATTCCTTGGACTCTGTCTGTCATGCCGAAGAGGCCACGAAGGTCGCGGCCGAAGGCCAGATTGAAAACGCTGAGGCTATTGCTCGTTATGAACGAATTGAGGTCTTGATGTCGGACCTGGATGGGGGTGCGCCTACGTTACCCTTGCTTGCAAAGTTGCAGGTGGAGATCGACGCGACAGACAGTCAGAAGGTCCGAACGCACTGGCTGCTCATTCAAACCTTGGGGCAACTTTTGTTGAGTGAGAATCGGGCCTACGCCCGATCGATTGCGGAACTTCGAAAAGCGCACCAAGAGTCACGGGGCAAAGCATTGGATATGTCGGCCTACACGCATGGAGAGTGCTCTAGATGTTCAGGGAAAGGGGCCTCGGCATGTACGTACTGCGAAGGTGGGTTGGTTTGTGCAAGTTGCGGTGGGGAGGGGGTCAAAAATTTCAAAGGAGTGACTTCGAATAAGCGAGTGAAGTGCGCTAGCTGTTCCGGTACCGGGAGGTGCAAAAAGTGTAGAAATACGGGACTATCCACTCTCAAGTGCCGGACCTGTAGCGGGGGCGGGAAGGTCGCGTCTAAAGAATTTGTGAGAAAGAGATATCGGGAGCTCGCGAGCGCTCCCGTCAGCCAGGTTGCGGGTCCGAAACCTGTTGTTGTCCGGGTTGCGAAGCCATCTACCATTCGACGTGAGGCACCACCATCGGAAAAGTCCTTAGTCAAGGTTGTTGAAGACAACGTGAAAATTGTCTACCGCGGACCGACCCTCTATGCCGCGGAACGGGTATGCAGAAGGCGCAACGATGGTCTGAAAGGATTGTCTGTCGGGGTGAGTACGACAAAGCCCTGCAAGATCGGGCGACTTGGCGACCTGTATGTCGTCTATCAAGAGTTGTAGTAGCCGGTTAATCCAGTAGTCGATGAACGGTAATAAGCAAAGGCCTTCGATCCTGAACCTCTGAACGGACTATTCCGTTTGTGTGAACGCTTGTATAGCTGCGGCTTAGCCAACGGGACGCCGCCCACGCGGCCGACTCACTCGTCTTGCGTGGACGCGTGCCTGCGGGTCACACGTTCTTACTCGCACTATGAGCGAAGGGAGCCGCGAACGTCTGAGGTCGGAACCTCCCATTGATTAGAAGCGAGCGGTTGCTTGGGTTATTTGGAGGGGTACCAGTCCAGCACTCGGACATCGATATCCTTGGTTTGCTCTACGAGCTTTTTGAACAGGATCATGTCGCCCTTGCTCCCGTCACCATTCCGGAAGTGGTAGGGGTAAACCACCTTGGGTTTAATTTCCTTCACCAGCTCTGCGGCTTTTTCAACGGTCATCGTATAGGGAACATTCATACACATAAAGGCTGTGTGGATGTTTTTGAGTGAGCGCAGTTCAGGAAGTCCTTCGGTGTCGCCGCTGATATAAATACGTGTTTTTCCAAAGGTGAGGACATAGCCATTCCCGAGGCCTTTCGGGTGGAATTTTAATCGGTCTTGAGTCGTGTTGTGCATCGGAACCGCCTCGACGGTCAGTTTGCCTGCGACGGTTTTGTCTCCATTTGCCATCACGTGCTGATTGCCCAGATCGCCGAGCTTTTTGCCGACATTGTCAGGTGTAATAATCTGAGCCTTATCTGTCAGCAGTGCTTTCACGGTCTCCCGGCTGTAGTGATCCCCATGAATGTGGGTAATCAGAATTAGGTCAGGCTTCCCGTGTTTGAGCAGCGGGGCTGCATCACCGACCGGATCTACCGCAACCAGGAAATCACCCTGTTTCAGAAGAACGGTCGCGTGGCTGATCGGTATAATCGTCACGGGTCCGGTTGTGGTTTCAATCTTTTCTTCGGCAGTTAAAGAAGAAACGATAAGAGTGATAGCAAGTGTGTACGCATGTATTAGTTTCATGCCGACCATTTCGCCAATCCAGGGCGTTTTGTACAAGCAGAATCGTGTCCGAAGCTCGAAATGCTTAAGATTTTCGATATAAGTACAGCGACAAAATCAAGCTAAGTCGGTCTGACCTCTAAATCTGGACTCCGGCTCTGTGATATGAGACGATGTATAGCTGTGTAAGAGACTATCCTCTTAGACAGGATAGACGTGATTTATGGCGGTCCAGTTCGATTGTGATGCATTCAAGGAACAGCTAGGTATGAAGAGATCAACGGCCCTATCGTGTGTGATGTCCTTGGCTTTTTTTGTGGGGGTGGCGCAGGCTCAGACTACCTACACGTGGACGCAGACGGCGGGCGGCGCACAAAGCTGGTCCACGGTTAGCAACTGGTTGGGCGGATCCGCTCCGAGCCCGGTAGCGGGAGACACCATTGACTTCAGCACAGTCAACATCGCGACCAACACGACGCTGACTCTTGGCGCGACTCGCACAGCGGACACTTGGAAATTCGGCGATACCTCTGGCGGCGATACTTGGTTCGTTAATGGGGGAGAGAGCACGTTCAGTGGCAGCATCATCATCGATAGCGGCATGCTGGGGTTCC
>CAXMRT010000068.1:0-10451 GCA_964196025.1 uncultured Gemmatimonadales bacterium
AAACTCGATTTCTACAAGGGCTTAGCCCAAGAACTGCTCGATGAACAACTCACAATGGACCAACTTCACGGGGCACTCGTCTTTCTCGCCCAAAAGGACCGCCCGCTCCAGCTTCAGGGACAGGACAAAGCTCCGGCGCGCAAGTCAGACAAAGGTGATCCGACCGAGAGAAAGCGCGCCAAACGCGGTGATGATTCCGACTTCGACGAACGTCCGCGGCGCAAGGATCGACGCAGCAGCGACCGCGAGAGCTACGATGACGATATCCCACGCGACACATACAAAATCACTGTTGGCCGCAACCACAACGTAACACCTGGCGACATCGTTGGCGCTATCGCTAACGAGGCCGGAATTGACGGCGAATTCATCGGCCGCATCAAGCTATTCGACGATTTCAGCACGATCGACCTGCCAGAAGGCATGCCTTCCGATACGTTCAAGGATCTTCAAAAACTGCAGGTGTGTGGCCAAAAACTGAACATCAGTCTAGACAAGCGGCGCGGCGATTCGCGAATAAGCCATAAAAAGACCCACGCCAGCAAAGTCCATAAAGCGAAACGACACAGTCGAAGCGGCAAAAAATCTCCTAGCAAGAACCTTGGCAAACGGCGCAGCCCCTCTGGCAAAACAAGTGGAAGAAAGTAGAAAGTACAGTTCCTCCACTCCGCTCAACAAGCGCTCTCTTTACACGTACAACCCCATTTGCTATAACGAAACCGATTTGCTCCCGTAGCTCAGCTGGATAGAGCATCGGATTTCTAATCCGAATGTCGCAGGTTCAAGTCCTGCCGGGAGCACCATCAGGACGGAGTGTGTGCATGGATACGGTCTATATGTTGATCCTGCTGCTAGGAGCGATTATCGTTCCGACCCTGATATTCTGCATCGGATTCATGATCCTCAGCAAACGCTCCACCACTATCTCGGATCCAGACATTCGAAAAGGTTACGTAAAAACCGCAATCTTAATCTGGGGATCCTTAACAATCGCGAGCTTCATAGGCTTCGCCTATGCGTTCTCCGCACTATTTTTCGGCACCTAAGCGTCGTCAGCGATAACCGTTTTACGTCTCTTTAAGCAACTGTTCCATAGCCCGCATCGGCATCAAATCCCCTTGGTCGCCCGCAACTTGGATGCCGCGCGTAAGTGTCGAACGCGCATCGTCAACTCGCCCCAAACGAAGAAGACTATCAGCCAGCAGCGCGTAGGCTGCGGAATACTGATCGTTCTGCTCCACCACCGTCATTAGACAGGTGACAGACTCTTCGTTCTGACCCAACTCCTGCAGAAGCTTCCCTAACCCGAAGTTGGCGATTTCATCCGCAGGGTCCAGATCCAGCACCTGCCGAAAAATGGCCATCCTTCTACTGCGATCTTCCGCTTCTTGGCCGACCAAGGCGCCCTCATCATGATCCTGTTGTGCCTCACGTGCGGCAAGCCGCATACTAATCGCCGTCGCCTTTGCTTGTTCCGTCTCCGCCTCTTTGATCATGCCCTTGAGCATATAGATCCGAGATAAATTCGCACGCGCCATGACAGCATTGGGCGCCAATTCCGAAAACCGGCGGTTGTGAACGATGGCCTCATCATAACAGGTCAGGCGCTCGAGTGTGACCGCCAGCGCCTCGTACGCATCGATCATGTGGGGGTTCCAGGTAATCGCGATCTCAAACTCACCTCGGGCAGACTCATAGTCGTCGGAATGGAACGCCTTCATACCGGCCATATAAGCCTTACGCGCCTTGTCATCAAGATGCGCAGGAAAATAAAACGGCAAGCGAGATACTGTCGCAACGACAGACTCATCACCCAACATGATCTCAACCTCCCCCTCTTCCATATGCATATGTTTGTTGAGATACGCCATAGCTAAGGTCTTACCTAAGGTTGGCGACCAACAAGAACTCCGGATCTCACCACCATCTTTATCTCTAAAACGAAATCGATCGCCGCAGGTCAACGTCCTAGGTTCATCAAAAACCAGTCCCCTCAAGAGTCGACGTGCGGATCCCCGGCTTTTCACTCGTGCTACAATTTCCTGGCCAGGGTAACACCCCTTGGTGAACGAAATCATTTCATCCTGGCGATCAATCTCCATCAACATCACCGTCTCATCAAAATCTACCCCGTACAAAGGAATCCCCGACTCAACTCGAAGCACCTCCAGAACATCGAAAGAGAACTCTAATAGATCGAACGCCTTACCCGCCGCCATCAAGCCCTCGATGAGCCCATCCCATTGCCGCTCTCCAACCCACATTTCGTAGGACGGGTCACCCGTATACGACATCTCAGAGACAATCAACGGACCCTCCGCGTATGAGAGTCGACGCATCTCGCCTCGTGCAGGCACCCCGCTAGATCCAATCAATTCAGTCAGGATTCGGTGTGCATCCGGTCCCTGCACGGCCACACAGCTTCCGATATCCCCGTCGGCGTGAATCGTGATATCTTCTGAAAAATGAAGTCGCTCCAACTCTGCGACGATCACGGGGATACGGTCAAGGGAGGACGAAATCCAAAGCTGGTCCGCATCGAGGTACACCCGAAAATCTGCGAGAACATGAGATTTCTTATCCAACAGACAAGTCGTCTGCCCCTCATTTGGCGAGAGTGCATTCACGTCATTCGACGTGAGTGCCTGCAAAAACGTGGTCCGGTCAGAACCAGATACAAAACAGCATCCACGTCGTTCTCGCAGATCAAACAAGCCAGCGTGGGCCCGAACGTGATTAACAGAAAGCTCAATATTCATAGGGGAAACCTATAGGAACACCGCTAATGATAAAAGAGTATTCAAACTGCCGGGTTGCTAAAATGACGTGAGCCACCTATAGTAATTGAGAGGTAACCTTATGTCAGAACCCAAAGTCATAGAGATAGCAGAGAACGCGATCGCCGAAGTGAAGCGGATCATCACGACTGATGGACGCGAAGGCATTGGATTGCGCCTAGGTGTCCGTGGCGGCGGCTGCTCTGGACTCTCCTATCATATCGATCTCGGGGAGCCCGCCGAGGCTGACAACGTCCAACACGAAGATGGCTTCGACGTGTACGTGGATCAGAAAAGTAGCCTCTACCTTAAGGATTCGATTCTCGTTTACAACGATTCACTGCAGGACAGAGGATTCAAGTTTCAGAATCCCAACGCATCCAACACCTGTGGATGCGGCGAATCTTTCGCGGTCTAAGACGTCCCCTAGTCAACGACCAGCGTAACGCTATCCGATTTTCCGTCCTCCCCAACGCAAAGAGCTCGATGCGTCCCAACTTTCAACGTCCACATTAGTGGGTTTCCGGCATCAATTTCCCCAAGGAATTCACCGTCAATGAACCAGTAAAGTGTGTCCGAAGAACGTGAACTATGCCCGAGTAGCGCTACTTGCTGGGAGGAATGAGATTCTTGTCCCATCCACCGGAACGCGTCCCCAGTATGCGGAGAGACAATACGAACCGTCCGCTCAACACCCGCTTGGTGATGCCCTTCAGTCGCCGCACCGGCAGACATCCCTTTTCGTGCCAAAAAGGCGGCCACATCCGTGGGCCAATTCTCGGTAACGTCACCCTCTATGCAACGATGCACGCGACAACCAGCCTGACTACTAATCCCGCGGATAGCCAAGTCTTCGACTCGCTCAGGACACGAATCTACTGCCAATGCACCGCTCGCCTCACACACAACGCGCACCTGTACATTCTCGGGTCGGTCAAACCAAGGCGCGGACTTATTGCGATATAGAGCTCCGAACACATCCCCCAAAACTGGACTTGCGGCTTTCGACCCCACCAATCCAGACGTTGATCGGTTATGCATATTCCCGAACCAGACCCCCACCACATAATCCGGGTTCCATCCAATCGACCACGCATCACGTTGACCGGTAGACGTTCCCGTCTTCCATGCAAAGCGAGGCCGCCGAACATCCGCATTATGACCCACGATATCCGCAGCCCTCTCATCGCCACTTAAAATGTCCGCGACAAGGTAACACGCTTCGGGCGAGAAAAGACGCTTCCCCACCATAGGCACATCATCCACTAGCAAGGTATAGTCCATATATAGACCTTCCCGAGCAAATACGGCATAAGCGTTTACGAGATCGAGTAAACGTACCTCGGCACCTCCGGTCACAACGCTTAACCCATAACTAGATGCCTCTCTATCAAGAGACGATAAACCTAATCTCCGTAACTGCCGGATGACATTTTCCTGCCCGACCTTTTCACAATACTCAATTGCAGGGATATTCAGAGACTCCCACAAGGCACGACGTGTAGATACCGGACCACTAAACAAAAGGTTGAAATTTCGCGGACGATACCCAACATAATGACGAGGAATATCCGCGACCATGGTTTGAGGCGTACATAAACCTTCATCCATCGCCATCGCGTAGACAAACGGTTTCAGCGTCGAACCGGGTGACCGGCGCACAACAGCCCCATTCACCTGCCCAGCGTTTTCCGACCAAAAATTCGGCGACCCGACCAACACTCTAACAGCGCCTGTCTTCACGTCCAAGACGACGACCGAAGCGCCAAGGACACCGGAATGCTCAAAACGCTGGGCCTGCCTCTCCAACACACGTTCGACTTCCGACTGCATGTCGGAGTTCAGGGTGGTATGCCACTCCCGTCGTGCAGGGTAGCGCTGTTGAACCAAGTCACAAAAGTGAGGCGCAGTAAATGGGACCGTCGCAGGATCCAATCGAACCGGTTCTGCCTCCGCTTGCTCGAATTCACTCCGACTAATCACCCCCGCGGCTAACATGCGAGTTAACACATAATGTCGTCGGTTTTTCGCTCGCCATAAAAAACGATCGGGTCGATAACGCGAAGGCGACTGAGGAAGCCCTACCAGCAAGGCCGACTCCGCCAATGTAAGATCAGCAGGTTTTTTTGAAAAGTAGTGACGCGAAGCCGCCTCAACACCCACAACATTCCCTCCAAAGGGAGCCCGGTTCAAGTACTGAGTCAGGATACCGTCCTTTGTCATACGAGAGTCAAGATCGATGGCGTGGTGCGCCTCGATCAATTTTGTCCCGAGGTTTCGCGACCGGGGTTGGGTAAGCTTGACGACTAAAGTGCTGATGGTCGACGCCCCCGATACCACACGCCGTGACAGAAGGTTTCGCGTAGCGGCACGACACATTGCAACCGGGTCGACACCTGGATGGGAGTAGAAACGCTTATCCTCCGCAGCTACGAGCGCCATCGGGACCCAGCGGCCGAGTTCCTCGAAGTTCAGCGTTTCACAATAGACATCCCCCGGTCCTACAGATACTCGAATTCTATCACCGTCAGAGTCATACACGACCCCTGCCGTCGGAAACGACTCCAGATCCGCCCGAAAGCCCGGCGCACACACCCATCCCATCAATCCAACAATCAGTAGCAGGGCGGCACAACGCATCACGACACGCCATCGAACCCACATAAATAGAGTCAAAATCGTCCGGCATACTCTCACTTGGAAATCTCGATTATGCGTCGTCCATGCACACTATGCAGAGACGAGTCATACATGCACTCGGCCGAAATAGCCGGCAACACATAACGACCGAGACTCACAGCCCGCACCATATAGAAATAGCTTCGAGCTCCACGAACGGGCCCCATGAACGCCACCATACGGTCATCACGGATATCGCGACTCAAGGGAACCGTCATGGGTCGATTCTTTAGCCACCCGGTTTTTTGCGATCCTTGAACATTAGGATTCTCTATCTCCAATCCAGCTGGCAATAAATCTTCAACTGCAATGTTCTCAATACTCCGCCCTCCAGCGTCCAGCAACACCTCCACGAGGTACACCTGACCTTGCTTCAGAGCACTTAAGTCAACGGACCGCCCCTGCTTGTCCGTTATCATACGACGAATACTGAACCCCACATCCTGATCCTTGGCCGCCCCCTTCAATGGGACCCCTTCAGCCTTCCAATAATAGTATAAAGGATGGCTGCCCGTATTCGAAACGAGAACTGATCGACTCGAGAGATTAACCAGAGGAACAGCCGCATCTTCCGCATCAATTAAATGCACGCCCTCGTGTCCGTCATTCCAACTGACACGTCCGCTCACTTTTCGCGGCTTCGAGCCCAGCAAACGACAGTACTTCCCCATTGCCACCAAAACCATCGCGTTCGCCTGCGTCGTGAAACGCGAGCGATCCCGCCGTGAGAGGTTTATCCGGTGTACCAACGCGGGCACCACCGCTGCGGACGGATCAACATCCATCCATGTCGCCAACAACACCGCGTCATCCCTCAGCTCAGACCGCAGCATCCCCCCCATCTGCGCCGAATACCGATGCACGGGTGAAACATTGATTCCCTTCAAGACCTTATGAGCGGCACGACGCTCGCCCACAGTCAACATCGAGGATGCAAGATACACCTGACCCCCACGATCCATCCTCTCTACGTCCTCAGCCAGACGAGCAATCCACGCGAGCGGTCTCCGTTCCCCTAGCGACAGAACGTAGCACGCGTAACTACGTTGATATAACTGATGACGTTCGGATGCCGAACCATTCATATCCACTACCGATCGCTTCAACCAGTGTCCCACTGCATCCAAGGCCGCTTCGAAATTCTCCGCGGGCACGTCAAATCCCGCCTTTTTTGCTTCGGCCAAAAAGTGAGTCGCGTATAGCCCCCCATAGTGATAACCCGTTCGACTCCCCGGCCAGAGAGCGAACCCTCCATCCGACAACTGCATACTCAGGATACGAAATATCCCAGCCTGAACCTTATCCTTGGTGTCTTCGCGCGTCATCGAACCAGGATTCAATTGTTCCGCCAGATCCGACAAATAGAGCAACGGGAATGCACTCGAGGTCGTCTGTTCAAGACAACCATAGGGATATCGATTCAAGTAGTCCAAGTCAGCCCCCAATGTAACCCCGGGAAACGCGGACACCCAAACATCGCCTTTCTCCGTGCCCGGCACCCACGCGTGAGACATTTCAATCGTCTCGGATTTTCCTGGGTCAAGTACCGCAAAGCCCGTTTCGACAACCCGACCTGACGCCGGCCGAACCGCAATTTCCAATTCTTCAGAAAAGTGCTCTTCACCCATAGTCACGGATAAATGATAACTCGCCACCCCAACCGCCTCCGCGGCCAGAAGGTTAAACCGAACCACTCCTTGCTCCCCAGGTGCCAACTCTAAGGATTTCTCGGAAATATCATCAGTCCCCTCAACACTCACCGGCCCTGATGCCTCCAGTCGCAAGCGAACCGTCCCAGTTTGAGGACTCTCGTTATAGATCAACACCGGCATTTCACATCGATCACCGGGAGCGAGAAAGCGCGGCAAACTACTTTGGACGATCAACGGGCGTTTAACCACGACCTGGCGTTCACAAGACCCGACACCCACCTCTCCCACGGCTACCGCCATCAGTCGGACGGATCCGCTAAATTCGGGAAGCTTCATTCGAACCTCCGCATTCCCGTCTGCATCCGTTTCTACCGCTCCTGACCACAACGCTAACGGTTTGAATCGACGGGCCCTAATAGGATTCAGTCGACTGCGAAGCATCGAGCCCCCACCGCCGCCGGGTGCGGACTGAACTGCCAACACCTCGTCATCCGTAATCGGCATCAACTCCGAATAGATATCGTACAACACACTAGGGTTACGACGGGCGCGTTGAAACCAACCCAACGGGTCTGGTGTAGTAAACCCGGATACTTGACAAACAGCCTCGTCCACCACTGCCAACACAACCTCAGAACGCACTCCCTGCCCACGGCTACCAACAGTAGTGACCTGAACAACGAGCTCCTCATCGGGTCTCACCACCTTGTCTGCCAACACCGACACGTCTAACTGTTGATGCTTCGGACGAACGGATATCGATACCTGGCCTCGGGCCCGGTGCGCACTCCAACTCTTCTCTGATCCCACGGAACGCAGGACAGTCGCGACGCAATACATATTGGGCACCATCGCATCATCCAACGGAACCTCAAGCGTCACGGTATTGTTTGTTAGATTGATCACTCGTGAACCGAGAAAGTCATCCGTCTCCGTAGTAAACAACAGTCGACCGGCGAACGGTGAGTGGACCGTCACTTTAGCAACATCACCAGGTTGATAGGCGTCTCGATCCAGCTCAAATGTCACAACATCCGGATTCTCCCGATTCTCCGACACCCAACTTTGACCCTTCTCAACTACGTACATACTCAACGAGGATCTGACGCCGCTGGTGACATCAGAAACCTCAATTACATAACGGCCCGGCTGCGTAGGCTTTACAAAATACTCCGCCCGACCCTTAACCACGGACACCGATCCCGTAGCCACAACATCCACTCGCTTTTGCGACTCGTAACGATAATACCCAGAGCGTTTTACCAGAACCGTGGACCAACTTTCGCGAATCAACTGTGTCTGACAATTCGTCAGAGAGGTGTAAAGCTCGCCATCGGGCGTCACCATCGCTACGACGATTCGTCCCTCTGCCCCCACTTCTAGTTGTGATCCTGCGTGGTCTGACTTAAGCCCTGCATAGAATGGGTAAACATCGATCGTTCGGCCGCCATATGCAGTCACCGATCGCCCGCTCACCTCCGAAACCGTCACACCCACTACCGCGCGGATAGCAGCCGCTGGCCGCCACCCTCGTTCACCGTTGATCCGTATGGTCGCACGCCCCTCAAGATCGAGACTGCTTGCGGAGAAATCGTGGTCGATCCGGCTAAAATTTCGCCGCGAATCACCGAACTGGAATCCCTTCCAGCGTGAATGGCTGAATGGACTAGGCTGGTAACGAACCCACGATCGTGTCTTTAAACCCGACGCAGGACGACCAAAAAGATAGTCGGACACGATCGTCAACTCGCCCACCTCATCCGGTCCTAAGCGACTATTGGCGGTATCTAGACGAACCTTAATTCTAGGCGGAACAAACTCCTCAACCCGAATACCCGTTTCCCCTAAGACACGCTTATCGCCGGGCAGAGTCAGCTGAAAACGGTAGGGCCCGGTCGCGACATACGCATCTAAGGGAAGCTCAAACTCAACCGACCCGTAGTCACTAAGCATTCCTGACAATTCCCGATGCACTTTATTGTCTGGTCGATACACCGTCAGCTTGACCGGAAACTTTTCCGGCATAGTCATCGAATCAGCTCGAACAATCGCACGCACATGGACGGTCTCCCCGGGTCGATACATGCCTCTGTCGGTGTACACATAGGATTCGAACTTCGAACCTAAGTACTCGCGCCCCGGTACATTACCTGCAACATCCACATCCATGTCCGTCACCCGCAAGTAGGACAAATCCTCTCCTGACGAAGCAATTACTAGATAGGGTCGGTTTTCAGTCTCTGACAGATCCAAGTCGAACCGAACAAGCCCTTCCGCATCCGCCTTACCGTCTTGAAGAAACTGATGGGACTGGCTATACAAAGCCACTCGTGAACCAGCCACAGGGAGTGCCTTCTTTAACGAGTTTACCCAAACCAGCAGCTTGTTATCATTTTTTCGAGCAGAAATACCAAGATCACTTACCACCACATAGTCTCGATCAACCACCTCATTATCCCCAGATATTCGGAGATAAAATGCACCTCTTCGATCACCCACGATACGCGATAAATCGATGCTGCGCTCAACGAGCTCATTTCGCTCAGCCGACACCGTAAAACGCTCCTCACCAATTGGGTGACTCAACCACTGGTCCTCCTCCCGACGGGAATAGCGCGAATGCTCCTGTCGCAAGGCGAGCTCCACCAAATTGCTCTCATAGACCTGCGATACCTGCACCGTAACCTGTTTCATGTTCACGGCTTTCAAAGGAATTCTCATGGCATTGCGCGGAGAGGCGTAATGCCCTTCCGTTGAAACCGTGAGTGATGGCAACAAATCTGGCAAATATACCCGACGAGTACCGGTTCGACCGAGCTGCGCTCCGGTCGTCGCCAGTAGCCCTTTTCCCACAGTCACCGAATAGGACTTTCCTGGCAGAAAATCGCCCACTAGCAGGTATTGATTGTTGCCCCGACCACGGTGGCGTTGACGAATCCGAAACGAAACGTTGGGCTTCACTGCTACAAAATCAGCGGCGGCGGCCAGATTCAGTGGTAGGTTAAATTTGATAATCACTCCCGCTGGATGAGCATCGGTCGAAGAACCACGGTGAGGTGAGATGCCCGTCATTTTGAGCTCCCCGCTAAACCGGATTCGCTGCCGGAACTCTTGAGGCATAGCCCGTGCCCCGCTTGCACCCTGCAATCCCTTATCAATAATTACATCAACCGCGTCGGCTCGAAACGCGTGGATCCGCACCAACAGCCGAGAAGAATCTAGGCCACCGACAACACTCCAATTAAGTTTTATTCCTTTGGGATCAACAATTCTAAGATGATCGCTGAGCTGTGCACGCGACACCCTGTCATTGAATAGAATCCGTATCTCTGCACGGATACCG
>CAXMRT010000069.1:0-3526 GCA_964196025.1 uncultured Gemmatimonadales bacterium
CGATAATGATTGAAGGATTCGCGTGCTTTTTCCTGAGAGCGTGTAGAAGTTTTTACCTGCGAGGTCGGTCCGATAATGGTGTCGGATCGCGAGATAGTTGACCATGAGTAGGACGGCCAGGCCGAGGCAGATAGAGAGGGCGACGTTCGTCGACATCGATACCCGGTGTTGGCGAGGGGTGAGAGGTGGGGGAGGTGTTTCGTCTATTTCCATTTTCTCATCTCCAAGAGGCGTGTGCTGACGAAGAGACAAAAGAGCGTGAGGGTTGTGTACAGAACGATCGGTTGTGAGTCGATGGATCCATTTAGGAATGGCTTCATCTGAAGGGATGGGTCCAAGTAGGACGTAAAGGCTCGTAGCGCGGTGTGTTGGGTTCGTTCGAGGACGAGGACCGGTAGGATCGTTGCGGCTGTTATGGCGCAGAGGGTGCTGATGGCGGCGATCACCTGATTACTCGTCAGGGCGGAGATGAGGAGCCCGAGAGACGTGTAGAACGAGGCTAATAGCATGATGAATAGGTATGCGCAGAAAAGAATGGAGGTCTGTGGAACGTCGAGGTTTGCGCTGTAGTGTTGAAGGATGAGAGGGAAGAGTAGAGTGGGTGTTAGGATGAGCGTGAAGTTGAAGAGGGCGCCCGCGAATTTGCTCCCGATGACTTCGGCATCTGTCACGGGTGCGGTCATTAGTAATTCAATTGTGCCGCTTTTCTTCTCTTCTGACAAAAGCCGCATGGTCAATCCAACGATAACGAGAATCGTTGATGGAAGGATGAAGCTGCTAGAAATGTCGAGCAGGGAGTGGACGACGGAAACCGGTTTCCCGACTTCCATGCTTGCTACGATGCCGCGGATGAAACGACTGCCTGTCGTCGTGAGGAAGATTGCCGCGAGGATATAGCCCATGGGGTTGTTCCAGCAAGCAGCTATTTCGCGCCGCCAAAGTGTGGTGAAGTTTCTCATCAGATCGAGATCTCCCCGTTGGTCAGCTGGGTGAAGGCTTCTTCGAGGTTGTGAGGAATGGAGGTTAGCTCACGGAGCTTCCAGTCTTGTTTGAGTGCTAGATCGAAGACCTCTGTCCGGAGATCGTGCTTCCGGTCACACAGCAGCTCATATCGGGTCCAGCCGTCGTTATTGTCTCCCGCTTTTACCTTCATAATATGGGGGTTCGTATTAAAGTGTTGGACGACGTCATGTCGGGGCCCATTCAGTTCTGCGATGTAAGTGCAATTTCCACTGAGTCGGTCGATGATGGCTGCGGGGGTGTCTTCTACGACGAGTTGGCCGTTGTTAATGATGAGCACTCGGTCACAGATCGCTTCGACTTCTGTCAGAATATGAGACGAAAAAAGAATGGTTTGTTTGGGGGTCAGTGACCGGAGTAGATCTCGGACCTGTCGAATTTGGTTGGGATCCATTCCAATCGTGGGTTCGTCGAGAATGAGGACGTCGGGCTTGTTAAGCAGGCTGTCGGCGAGACCGACTTTTTGACGATTACCTTTTGAGAGTTGGCCGATGATCCGACGTTCCTGGCCGGTTAATCCGCATAGATTGATTACTTCGCCGACCCGATCCCATTTCTGACGACCTCGGACCCCCTTGAGTTGGGAGCGATAGTGGAGGTATTCGGCCACTCGCATGTCGTCATAGAGTGGGACTGTTTCGGGCATGTATCCGATTCGATGCCGGAGCTCCATCGAGTCCTTCTGGATATCCAGATTGGCTATTGTTACTGAGCCCGATGTGGGAGGCATATAGCCGGATAGGACGCGCATGGCCGTTGTTTTTCCCGCTCCGTTTGGACCAAGAAAGCCGTAGATTTCGCCCTTCTTAATGTTGAAGGAGAGTGAGTCCAGTGCGTTTAGTGGTCCGTACGACTTGCTAAGTTTTGCTACCTTGATCATTGCGGACATCGTGATATATTGATTCTGCACGTGCAGACGTTGTGATCGCTTTTGCCGTATTCACCGACCTTTGTAAGGTTGATGGCGGCGCCCATTTAACTCGATCTATTATGACTGCAGGATGAGGTGAGTCAAACCCCAACAAGCGAGAAAGTTTTCAAAAAATGATGAGTAGTCGAGGTTTTCAGGGGTTATTTTCGGCCGCGCAGCGTTATCGCGATTGGGTTGGAGTCGAACGCTTGATGGTGCGTGAGCCGGGCCTGAGTCATGGCTTCGGCTGGACGGAGCGGCATGTGCAGTGTGTGT
Source organism: uncultured Gemmatimonadales bacterium (assembly GCA_964196025.1). GTDB lineage: Bacteria > Verrucomicrobiota > Kiritimatiellia > CAXMRT01 > CAXMRT01 > CAXMRT01. Next base: position 2,207 of record CAXMRT010000069.1, read on the forward strand.
GGGCGGACAGCCGCTATCGCCCAGACGTGTTGACGGCCGAGACGGGGGAGAGCGTGACGGTCCTTGACCCGGGCAGATGGAACCTTGAGGCCGGCCCTGATTTTTTGGGTGCCACGTTGCTTATCGAGCCGGGAAAGCGTCTGGTTTACGGTGATATTGAGGTGCATGTCCGAGCGCGTGATTGGCTGCACCACGGTCATCGGGGTGACGAACGCTATGAGCAGGTGGTGGTTCACGCAACGTGGTTTCCAGGCGTATTACCGGAGAAAGACCTTCCGGCGGGGACGATTCAATTGTCACTAGAAGGTAATGTGGGTCCTAGTCCGGTTTTGTTGGACACGATTGATGTGACGGCTTATCCGTTTTCTGTTGATACCGCGATCGGCTCGCACGCGGCGCTTTTCCGTCGGCTTGACCCTGACACGCTAGGCGCCCTGCTTGATTCTGCGGGCGAAGAGCGACTCGCACGGAAGGCGGAAGGGGTGGCTCTTGCTGTCTCGCGTTCGGATCCTGATCAAGTCTTGTATGAAGAAGTGCTGGGCGCGTTGGGGTACAAGAGCAATAAGGCGGCCTTTCGACTGCTTGCGCGGCGGGTACCGCTCAATCGTCTGCGTGAAGAAGCTGATGGAGATTGCGTTCGGGCGTTTGCGTTACTGTCGGGGGTCGCGGGCTTATTGCCGGAGCCGACAGCGATGATGGATGCCGAGACCGACACATTTCTGCGAGCATGTTGGGCTCGATGGTGGCGGATGCGCGAACGCTGGGATTACGCGGTAATGCCGACGGAGTCGTGGAGCCGTTCGGGTGTGCGTCCCCAGAACTATCCGGAGCGTCGCATGATGGCCGCTGCGGAATTGTTCACACGGCCTCGAACGTTAGGAGCGGGGTTATTGTCGATCTTAAGATCGCAAAAGACATGGCCCATCCGTGAGCTTCAGGCCCTTTTTGCGCTGCGCAGAGACGTTCCTTATTGGGAGCGGCACTATACGTATGGACGTCGGACGACGCGCCCACTGGCGCTTGTTGGGGAGGGGCGCTGTCGTACCATGGTGACGAACGTTGCGGTTCCGTGGCTTGTCGCGGTTGTGCCTGGTGAGCTTGTGTTTGATGGGCCTCCGCCTCTGCCGTCAGAGGCCAGTAATAGTGTTGTCAGGGCGGTTGCGCATGCAGTGTTGGGCCCTGATCACAGTGCCACGCTGTATCGGAGTACCCTTCGGAAGCAGGGATTGTTGCAGATCTTCCGGGATTTTTTATGATGGCTCCGGAAAAAGAAGCGTTGGATTTACTGGAGCAGGCGATAGAATTGTTTGGGGCGAGGGG
>CAXMRT010000070.1:0-5832 GCA_964196025.1 uncultured Gemmatimonadales bacterium
ATAGTGACAAGGTTCCCAACCTGCAGGCTATCTGCGGTCGGGTCAAAGCCAGCATAGATGACACAAGGCTCCTCAACGCGATCCGATAAGTCGGGGCTTGTCATATCTTCTAGCAAGCCGCGCTCGCGTAAAACATCAACAACGTTTGTCATAACCACCCTTTGTGTACACAGTTCAAAAACGGTCCCCACACAATAGAGGAATCACTCAGCAAACACAGCCTTTTTCCGTCCAAAATGCGCGACTTGTAGAAAACAAAAAAGCACCGCCGAAGCGGTGCTTTTTGATATCAGGTCCTAACCTGTGTTGGGCGTTATTTCGATTCGCCTGGATGCCACTCTTCGCCTTCGGATAGACCGAACGCTTCGTCAAAGGCACCGGCAAGATCAACCATATTTTCGCCAGGTTTGAGACCGTCTGCAGAAGGTTCAGCAGCCTGAGCCGTAAACTCTTCTTCGGATAGATCGTAGGCCTTGATGCTCAAGCCAATGCGGCGTTCGACGTTGTCGATCCGGATCACACGTGCCTTAACTTCATGCCCCACATCAAGCACATCCTTCACCTTCTCAACGCGATCATTGCTGATCTGTGAAATATGGACCAATCCGTCGACACCTTCTTCGATTTCGACGAAAGCACCAAATGCCGCCAGCTTCGTCACAACACCGGAGACTTTTTCACCGACCTTGTAACGGCCAGAGATCGATGACCATGGATCGTCCTGTGCCTGTTTGAGGCCAAGGCTGATTCGACGCTGATCTGGAATCACTTCAAGAACAACGGCGTCTACAGCTTCCGCTTTCTTCAAGACTTCAGACGGATGATTGATTTTACGAGTCCAAGACATATCCGAAACATGAATCATTCCGTCAATGCCCTCTTCCATCTCAATGAAGGCACCGTAGGAGGTGAAGTTACGCACACGGCCCTGAACACGGGATCCGACCGGGTAACGCTCCATCACGCTATCCCATGGATTCTCTTCAGTCTGGCGAATGCCTAAGGCAATCTTCTGATCATCCTTGTTAATGCTCAAGACGACGAAATCGACTTCATCATCAACATTCAAGATGTCAGATGCACGAGCGATGCGTTTGGTCCAAGACATTTCAGAAACATGCACCAATCCTTCGACACCCTGTTCGAGTTCGATGAATGCTCCGTAAGGAACCAAATTGACCACCTTACCGCGTAAACGGCTGCCAACCGGGTACTTATCTTCAATTTCGTCCCAAGGATTCTTGGTAGCCTGTTTGAGTCCGAGCGACACGCGCTCCTTCTCGTGATCGACATCAAGAATAACAACCGTCAGCTGCTCGCCAACCTTGACCATCTCAGATGGGTGCGAAACACGACCCCAGCTCATGTCCGTGATGTGCAACAAGCCGTCAAGTCCGTCGAGGTCAACAAACACACCGAAATCGGTGATGTTCTTTACGCGACCTGCGCGCTTCTGACCCACTTCGATTTCTTCCATCAGCGCTTTCTTCTTAACGCGTAGGCGTTCTTCAATAAGCTCACGACGGGAAAGCACGATATTACGGCGTTCCACGTTGATCTTCAGGATCTTAAATTCAAATTCGTTCCCAAGGAACTCATCCATGTTATGGATAGGCACGACATCAATTTGGGATCCAGGCAAAAAGGCATCAACGCCCATGATGTCGACGATCAAACCGCCGCGAACGCGACTCTTAACGCGTCCCATCTTCGTTTCGCCTTCTGTGCAGGCATCGACAACGCCGTCCCAGCATTTCTTGAGCTCAGCTTTTTCGCGGCTCAGGATCACCATACCTTGATCGTCTTCAATACCTTCAAGGAGGACATCAAATACCTCGCCAGGCTTAACAGACGAGCCAAATTCGTGGATAGAGATAGCACCTTCGGATTTGTATCCGATGTCTACCAATACTTCGTTACTGCGGACCTCGAGAATTTTGCCCGAGACGATAGAGCCCTCTTTGAAATCTTTAAGGGTTTCGTCGTACAGCTTAGTCATAAGCTCACGATCGTCTACATCGATGGCAGGTGCCGCTTTAGTGGTTTCAGTCACAAGTTACTCACTCTTTTAGTCGTTTCGGGTGAATTTTATTCTAGATCCGCCACTACACCTCACCCACTGGGGTATAGGGCGACAAACGGTAAAAGGTATCAAATCAGGGGGAAGACAAGCAAGCCCTAATTGGCGGAGGGTTCCGCTGGCGCAGAATCTGGAACAGATGTCGTTTCAGCTTCATTTTCTTCAATTGGCGTGGGATTTTCAACTTTTTCCGAATCCGCACCTTTGTCACCGGAATCCTCTGTTTTGGCGGGTACAGCCTTCGAAGACCTCGATCCCCAACCAAATTCACGCCGAACGTCATAAGTGGACACATATAGAATAAATCCGAACAAACAGGCCATGCACATGATCTGCAGGCTGTTCACAATCTTATGAGGTAAGGGCCGGCGAGTTCCCATATGGATCAGATTGAAGACGATGTGTCCCCCATCCAACACAGGGATAGGCAACAGATTCAAAATCGCCAAGTTCACGTTCAACAACACCATCATGTACAAACCAAGGCGAAAATCCTCGCCGAACATGCGAATCAAGAAACTGAAAATTCCAACGGGGCCCGACATGTGCTTGGGCTCGATGCCCGTCGCCTCACGATGCACGGTAAGCGCCTGCAACGTCTGCCAAGTCTGCTCGGTAATGCGCCAAACCAGAACGCCGGGATTGGACTCTCTAAAGGTCTCATAGTCCGACCGCTTGTAGTTCAAAAACGCAAATTTCATCAAGCCCCGAACCACTGGCTTGCCGTCCTCCAGATGCAACGCCGCCACCATGGTGACACTCTGGGCGTCGACTTCCTTCGGAGTCCCCGAATAGATCGTCACTTCACCATCAGAGCTACTCTTGACCGCAAACGTCAGGCGGCTCCCGATTCGTGTAGCAACATAGTCGCTGACATCAGATGGACTGGCCATCTGCACGCCGTCGATGGAGACGATACTTTCAGATCCAATGCCCTTAATTTCAGAAGCACCCGGAGTTCCAACCAACGTCACCTCTTCGTCATCACCGCGGCGAACCACAAAGGTCAGCTCTTCACCTGGGTGACTTTGGATAAAGGTACGGATCACATCCGGGCTGTCCTTCATGTCCTCACCATTGATCGAAATGATTTCGTCGTATTTCCTAAAACCCGCTTTCATTGCAGGTCCGAACCACATGGGTTCAACCGCATTCACATGCCGCGTTGGCAAAGCCTTAATGAGTACCCAGCGAATATTTCCTTCGACGAGTCCACTTTTATGAGCATTCTCACGCAAGCCGTCAGCCGGAACGAGAATGTCAGACGCGACTCCATCTCGCTCAATACCGAAGGTGATCTCAGCCTCTTTGGCCAGAGCTACAATTGAATTGATGTCGTCAAGCCGGCGAATAGTTACCCCGTTGACACTGACCACCACATCATTGGTGCGTAGGCCAGCCGCCTCCTCCGCAGATCCTCCTGGTACATAACCGATGACGCGTGTATTAGATCCGACCGGCTGAGGAACCCCCGTTAGACAAAGAATGGCCGCCAGCGCGAAAGCTAAAACCACATTCATCAAAGGCCCTGCAAACGCCACGAGAATCTTCTTTCCTGGAGCAACAGCAACGAGCTCCTCACCTTCGGACGTGGTGGGAACCTGACTACTCACATCCAATTGGGGCAACGCGACGTATCCACCGAGTGGGATCCAACCCACCTGATAACTCACGCCCTTCCATTCCTTCCCAAACATCTTTGGCGGGAAGCCGACGGAAAAGACTTCCACATGAAATTTCGCCCATACAGCCACCAAGAAATGTCCCAGTTCGTGAAGAAAAACGGTAAATCCAAACGCCAACAACGCAAACGCCATGGCGATTACGGCATGTAAAATATTCCAAGTCATGATGCAGCTCCTCGTGCCCACACATCCGCCGCGACGATCTCGTCAAGCGTCGGACTAGGCGTCACGTTGTGTTCACTCATTACGTTCTTTACTGTACTCCAGATTTCGGGGAACGAAATCTCACCGTCTAAAAACCGTTGGACCGCGACCTCATTAGCAGCGTTTAACACCGCTGGAAGAGTCCCACCTTCCGACGCAGCATCGCGTGCCATGGTCAGAAACTGAAAGCGCTCAGGGTCGGGCGCAGAAAAATTTAACTGACCCATCTCAACCAGATCCAAACCCTGAATCGAACCGTCCAAGCGCTGAGGGTAGCTCATCGCGTATTGGATTGCAAACCGCATATCGGTCGGGCTCAGCTGAGCGAGAATGCTCCCATCAATAAACTCTACCATCGAATGAACAATGCTTTCCGGATGGATAATGACGTCAATTCGGTCCATCTCAATATCGAAAAGCCAGCGTGCTTCGATCAACTCAAGGCCCTTGTTCATCATCGTCGCTGAATCGATACTAATTTTCGCCCCCATATCCCATTTGGGATGATTCAAGGCCTGCTCCACGGTCACCGTCTCAAAGTCCAAGTCGGGTTGATTGAGGAACGGTCCGCCCGAGGCCGTCACGATCAACCGCTTCACGCTCTCCGGCTCACGACCCTCGAGGCACTGGAAGAGCGCATTATGCTCGCTGTCTACCGGAATCAGTCGACCGCCACCCTCGCGCGCTGCGGTATTCACAATCTCACCGGCCGCAACCATCACTTCTTTGGTAGCCAGTGCGACATCCGTCCCCTGAGCAAGCGCAGCCATGACCGGAGCCAGACCTGCCATCCCAACAACCGCACACACAACCATATCGATATCGTCTCGCGCTGCTAGTGCGACCAATCCCTCTGGCCCAGATTCCAGCCGCATATCGGGACCCATCAAGGATCGACAGTCGTCAGCGGCATCATGGTCAGCCACCGCCACGTGCTTCACGTCGAATGCTGCCGCCTGCTCCATGAGGCGCGAGATATTCTTCTGAACCGCGAGACCCACGATCTCAAACTGATCGGAATGAAAGTCTGCGATACGCAGTGTATTCTCGCCTATCGAGCCACCGCTACCGAGAACGACAATACGCTTTCGGGTCACGAAAGAGCCAACCGAGCATAGATGTATAATAAGGGAGCGGTGAATAAGAGACTATCCATGACGTCCAACATTCCGCCCATCCCAGGAATGAATCCGCCAGAATCCTTCGCACCCGCCCCGCGCTTAAGCAAGGACTCCGCGAGGTCTCCAACAATCCCTACAACACCAAGGAACAAGCCTAGAACCACAGCATCGTAAAGCTCCATGTGAATATCCGGCCCGAGCTGCCCGTCGCATATGTAAAAAATAACCAAGCTGGCAACCATCGCAAAGGTCAACCCTCCGAATACGCCCTCCCAGGTTTTGGCAGGAGAAATATGAGGCACCAATTTATGTTTGCCGAATAAGGAACCCGAAAAGAAAGCGCCTATATCCGTAATCTTCGTGACCACGACCAAGTACAACAAAAGCATCTGTCCGGTCTTCCCCATCGGGTCGAACAGCCCTCCATCCCCCCAACCGAAAGCGAGAGAAACCTGAAAGCTAAAAAGGAAGGGCGCATAAAAAATACCCAGCAGTGTACATGCAATTGTCTCCAGCGGTTTCGGATTGTTTTTCTGTGGAAACTGCCGCACGAGAATGATAATCACAGAGAGGAACAGAATATAAACCGTCCAGGCGTAGGTACCGCCCAAGGTGCTAGGCGCTCCGGCCACACTGGATGCATGCGACGTTAGATTAATAAAACACGAGGAAATCAACGCGATCCCGCAAAACAAGCCAACAACGCGGAAGACAGGGATTCCCGCCTGATCCAACAACTTAT
>CAXMRT010000071.1:0-4781 GCA_964196025.1 uncultured Gemmatimonadales bacterium
AAGTTGCGCGCCCGAATATCGTGTGGATCGTGGTCGATGATATGTCGTCCCATTTCGCGTACCAAGGCGAGAAGCTAGTCACAACGCCTCATGTGGATCGTCTCGCCAAAGAGGGTGTCGTGTTCAGTCGGGCATACGCCACGGCGCCGGTTTGTTCGACGTTTCGTTCGGCGATGATCACGGGGATGTATCAAACGACTATCGGCGCGCATCATCACCGGAGCTCGCGGGGTGAATTGAAGATCGACCTTCCAAAAGGCGTCCGCACCATTCCGGAATTGTTTCGAGAGGCGGGCTACTACACCACGATTGCTGATGCGTCAGGGAAAAAGGGCGGTAAGCAGGATTACAATTTCACTTATAATAAGAGCGACCTCTACGACGGGATCGACTACACCGCGCGCAAATCCGGCCAACCCTTCTTTGCCCAGTTTCATTTGCGTGGCGGAAAAATACGGAATGTTGAGAAGGGGTATAAGGCCGCGGCGCTCGAACTGAAGCAGTTGATTGATCCAAATACGGTGACTCTGCCGCCTTACTATCCGGACCATCCGGTGATTCGCGAAGACTGGGCGCAGTATCTCGATTCCGTCAATTACACGGATATCGAAGTGGGTCGCATTCTGGCGCGCCTGAAAGAGGATGGTGTTCTTGAGAATACGGTTGTCTTTTTTCTTACTGATCACGGAATCAGTCATGCTCGGGGGAAGCAGTTTCTGTATGAGGAAGGCCTCTTGATTCCCTTTGTCGTCTGGGCGCCCGGGCGTTTGCCTAGTGGAACGGTTCGGGATGAATTGATTGCACACATCGATCTGGGTGCGTCGTCATTGCAGCTTGCGGGCATTCCGGTTCCAGAGGGGATGCAGGGTCGCCCGCTTTTCGGACCTGACGCCAAGCCGCGTGACTATGTTGTTTCGGCGCGTGATCGGTGTGATGAAACCGTTGATCGTATTCGCAGCATTCGGATCGGCACCTTCAAATACATCCGTAACTTCTATCCCCGCCGACCGTATCTTCAGCCTTCACATTACAAAGATCACAAACCCTTCATGCCGGTGCTTCGCGAGCTCTATGCGGCCGGTAAGCTGAATAAGGTCCAGTCCTTGCACCTCGCTGAGACGCGCCCGGAAGAAGAACTTTACGATCTAAGCAAGGACCCGTGGGAAATTCACAACCTTGCGGGTGACGTGGCATACCGTGACCAGCTCGCTGGTTACCGTGCCATGTTGGACCGCTGGGTGGTGGAGACTGACGACAAGGGTCGTGCTCCTGAATCTCCTGCTATGTACGAAAGCGACATGGGGATTCGTTTGAAGGGACTTAAGAAAAGAAAGCCGACTGCCGCTGTCGAAATTCAGAAAAACATCGACTTGATGAACAAATGGCAGCAGGAAGGTAAGTAGCAACGTCCCTTCCTCGCTGGGTTAGCGAGTGAATGCAATGCGCTGACTGTTGGAAAAGGTTTGGGCTGCGGAAACGAGCATGACACAAGAACGCAACGAGTAGGAGAGTAAGAGCATGAGTGTGAAGTCAGTGTCTAGGCAGGTGTGTTTTTTCGTTGTCGTGTTGTTGATCGGGCTCAGCGATGTGCAGGCTGTGGATTTAGGAGTGCCGAAAACGGATGAAGGGTTGGCAGGAGAGGGTCCGATTCATCGCTATGGTTGGTTTACTAAGCTGTGGCTGAAGCGGCGTACTGCTTGGGCTAAAGAGCTTCAACAGGATCAGGGCGCGATTGTTTTGTTGGGGGACTCGATCACCGAAGACTGGCGCGATATACCGAAGGGCGCGTTTCCTGGGGTGAAGACCGCCAACCGTGGGATCTCCGGTGATACGACGCGTGGGGTACTCTATCGATTGAAAGAGGACGTGCTGGACGTGAACCCTAGCTGCGTTGTGCTTTTGATCGGAACGAACGATCTCGAAGTGAATGCCACGCCCGAGGTGATTGCAGGAAATCTCGCTCTGATTATTGCGGAGCTGAAAAAACATAACCCCAAGATGCCCATCATTCTTTGCAATGTGTTCCCGAGCTCCGCCTCAAAGAAGCGTGCCGCGGAACCGATTCAAAAAATCAACCAGCTATATTTCGCCGCGGTGAAGGGCGATCCTCAGGTGACGGTTCTCGATACTTGGCGACTCTTTGCGAATGAGCAGGGTGATGCCAAGAAAGATGAGTTTCCGGATCTGTTGCATCCGAACAAAAAGGGCTACGCAAAGTGGGCGGCCGCGTTGCGGCCTTTGTTTGCCACGCTCGGGTTTATGGATACTGAAGCGGATGACTTTCAGATGGAGGACGGCTACACCAGCTTGTTCAATGGCGAGGATTTGACTGGGTGGGGCTTTCGTGAGGGCAAAGCCAAGAAGGGTGAGCCGAGAAAAAAAGAGCGGAAAGAAATCGAGAACTTTAATGGTAAAGTGGCCAGTGACGACGGTCGCTACGTCGCGATCAATGGTCGCTTGGTGGTGACGACGCCACCGGAGGGACGACGCATCCAGCAGCTCTGGACGTCGACAGTGTTTCCGCAGAATTTTGTTTTGAAACTAGAGTTTCGCGCGACGCCGAATGCTGACAGCGGCGTGTTTATTCGGCGACCACAATTGCAGTGCCGCGACTACCTGCTCGCCGGTCCGTGGAAGGCGCTACCGAATTATAAGCCTCAGGACTGGAATGAGATTGTTGTGACGGTTAAAGACAACATCGCCACGAGCACTTGCAACGGTGATGCTCTCGGCGAACCCATGAAGCTGCCAGCCACCGGCCCGATCGGTCTTGAAGGTGATCGCGGCCAGATTGAGTATCGTCGGATTCGGCTCAAGACGATGGAGTAGTGGGTGGGACGTGGATGCCGCCAATTTAGGGCGGCATGAACAACCCCCCTACCCGAAGGGTCCCTTCCCCCGTTGGTGGACACTTTTCAAATTTATTTATCCCGCCCGGGCGGGGTGCCCGGTAGGGTGGGGAGGGTCATGCGTTGTGCTGCGGGCGAACGCCGTCCTGCTCGCTCAAACGACAACATCCTTCTATCCCGCGTTGCCACGTCGCACTAAACACCACCGCCTACTTATCTAGTGGCGTTTTTAACATGCCTGTGATGGTTTGCTTTTCGGGGTCATCATAATCATCTAGACCGAGATTGATCGCGTGGGGATCGTTCCGAATGTGGAAGGACCCGAAGAGGCGATCCCAGATGGATAGCATGGAGGTATAGTTGGAATCGGTTTCGTGTTGGATACGGGAGTGGTGAACCTTATGCATGTTTGGAGTGACGATGAAGAGGCGCAAGAAACGATCCAGCCCAGCGGGTAGTCCGATGTTTGCATGATGAAATTGGACGATGGGCGAGAGGATGGCTAGATAGAGCGCTAGGTGCCAGAGCTCTGCGCCGATGAGGATCATCAGCGGTATTCGTAGCAATGACGAGAGCAGGATCTCACCCACGTGAAAGCGCGTGGCCGACGTGACGTCCATGGCGTTGTCCGAGTGATGGACACGATGGAATCGCCAGAGGAAAGGGACGACGTGATTGATCCTATGCCACCAGTAGGTCCCTATGTCAAATAACAGGATCGCGGACACAGCGTGCAACCACGACGGAAGGGAGATCAATCGTAGCAGCCCCCACTGATGGTCACTCGATAGCTCCGTCGCCCATAACCATGGTGCCGTGAAGATGGCGATGACGAGTAATGTATTGAGCGCACCGATGACGAAATTCCGACTGATATGAATCGCGCGCTGTTTGGGTTTTTGCTGAAAGAAGTCAAAGAATGGCGCACGTGTCTCCCATACCAGAAAGAGAACCAGCGTCGCAGCCGCAATCCAGTTTCTGTTCGCCCCGAGAAAATCAGTGAGTGCGTTTATCATGTGCTAAACCTGGCTCTGTTGAAGGGAGGGATTTCTCGGGTCACGAATCAATCCGAGCGATCTGTGGGAGATGATCGAAATGGGTATCCCGCGAGTAGAGCAGTAAGTCGTGTTCTATCGCTAGTGCGGCGGTCCAAATATCATTCACAGGAATGGGCGTACCTTGTTTACGCAGTTGAGCGAAGATGTGGGCGAAGTGGTGAGTGGTGTCGTCCTTCGGGTAGAGGGTTTTCACTCTCTCAGAGTTCAAGAAGATCGTTAGGAATTTTTCGTTTTTCCGACTTCGGGTACCGCACAGAAATCCGCTGCGTAGTTCGGCGAGGACCGCGAAGGGGACGAACACCTGGCGAGCACGCTGGATGATATCGACGGCGTCCTCAACCCCAGCACAGAAATCGGTGTAGCGATTGGTGTCTAATAAGATCCTCATTTCCAGAGGTCCTGATCTATCTGGTCAAATGCCTTGAGTGCGTCCGAACACTCAGGGTCTTCCACCCATGTCCCAATCAACACATCGAGGTCATGATGTTTCGGGCTGTGACCGGATAGCCCAACCCCGCCTTTTAAGGTGGAGATAATGTATTGGTTAAGGCTTTCCCCCTCACGGACGCAGCGTTTTCGCAGCTCCGCATCAACCTCGTCGGGAACAGACCGAATCGTGTATTGGATAGGCTTTTTCTTCATGCAGGCACTCTACGCCCTCACTGCCTACATGTCAAGAGTTGGGCTGTTTGAGCCCCTGTCTCAGGATCTTGAGCCGGATGTTTTTGAATTCAGCGTTTATCCCGAAGCCGTCGGAGCGCTGTCCATCGTTCCACGAGATAGAAAAAGAGGATTGCGAAGCAAATGGAAAGTATTATCGCGACTAAAACGCTGCCTAGGAACTGAGACTGAGAGGGGAAGACGGTGTGTTTGA
>CAXMRT010000072.1:0-4624 GCA_964196025.1 uncultured Gemmatimonadales bacterium
CGGTAGGTGTTACGGGAGAGGAAGCGGTGCCGAGTCATGTGGGTTGTATCGTCGTGCGCGAACCTCAGTCGTCAGCGGTTGAGGCGTATCGGAATATTAGGACAAGCCTGCAGTTTGCTATGGCTGCCGATAAGCGCAAGGTGATTGTCGTGACCTCAGGTGAGGCCGGAGATGGCAAGACCACGACGGCATCAAACATTGCGCTGTCAATGGCCTTAGGGGGCAAGCGCGTATTGCTGATCGACGCGGATTTGCGTAGACCCATGCTGCATAAAATTTTCAAGGTGTCCCGCAAACACGGCTTGAGTGGGTTGCTGATGGGGAAGCACGGTTTTGATAAGGCTCGACATAGTGTGCAGATAGAGGGTGCGCAGTTGGATAATCTTGATTTGGTGGTTGCGGGCGAGGTGCCTGATATACCGGTGGACTTGATTGAAGCGCAGATGACGCAGTCGTTGATCAAGAAAATCAGCAAGAATTACGACATGGTCATTATTGATGCGCCCCCGGTCTTGTTTGTGTCGGATGCCTGCATTCTTGCAGGTCGAAGCGACGGCGTAGTGGTGGTGTCACGTGCGGATCGGAATTCGCACACCATGATGGCGCAGGTGGTGAGGCAGCTCGAGGGTGTGGGTGCGAATGTTTTGGGCGGAATTTTGAATGGTGTTCGTGTTAGCAAGATGGGCGCTTACTACTCCGAGTATTACAGTCACGGATATTATGCCTACAAGAGTGACTACTACAGCACCTATCAGCGCGGACGTTCAGATGCGTCGCAGTCGAGCGAAGATGTTGGTTGAGGTTTTGCAGGCCGCTCGTGAGTGAGGGGCTAGAGTCGGCGACAACTGATTCTAGGGGCGATCAAGCCCGTGATAGATCTCTATTTTTATCCGCGAACGTGGTTCAACTTTTCACCTTGTTTCGTGCGCATGGAATTCCTGCCGCATCGATCAAGGGGCCTGTTCTAGAGTTCCAACTGAGTGGCGAGAGGTCCGCGCGGCCGAGTGCAGACCTGGACGTGTTGATCCTTCCTGAAGACGTGCCACGCGTTATCAACTTGATGCGGGCAGAAGGGTTTTCGTGTCACCCGAACGTGGATGAGTTGGCTTTACGTTCCTATGTGTCATCAGGTCGGGATCTCGTGTTTCAGTCGGAAGGCGGGTTGATCGTTGATGTGAAGTGTGGGTTTGTACCTCGTTACTTCGGATTGTCGTATCCGATGGCTGGTCTATGGGAGCGGGTGAGCGATCTCGACTATTACGGGTCTCACGTGCCTGTGCTTGCCGTGGCAGATAACTTGAACTTCTTGTGCATTCATGGGTGTAAACATCTGTGGACTCAAGCTCGCTGGTTGAGTGACGTGGGTACGTTGACATCATTATGTGACGAACAGACGCTTTGTGACGCGGTTGTGTGGGCCCGTGAGGCGGGCAGCCTTAGAATGTTGTTGATTGGCGTGCGGATGTCTTGTTTGAGCGTAGGGGTGGCGATGCCTGTGCCATTGCAGCGACTTTACGAGTTAGACAACGGGGCTCAAGCCCTGGTCGATGAGCTCATCGAAATGGGGAATGACGTCGTTGGCATGCGACAAATTTCGATGTTTCACCTGCGCATGTTAGACCGGCTTCGGTCGCGCGTTTCGTATGTGTGTTGTCAGGTTATGGAGCCGACTGTTGGTGACTGGCGCGCGTTTCGTTTTCCGGTTGGGCTTCGTTGGCTGTATGTCTTTATCCGACCTGTTCGCATCCTGGCGAAGCTTGTGAGGGGGCGATTTTCTCCCTCTCCAGAACTCGCGCGATAAGGTCGAGAGACCGTACGCGACCGAGCTGCGCCCCATAATAGGTCTTCCCATTTTTACCCATCGACACCAACTCCGCGCGGCTATGGGATAGTGTCGCCAAGCACCCGTTGAGTTCCTCGCTCTGATTTGGAGAAACAATGTAACCACATTGTGCCGCCCGAATCAGGTCGGCAACTTCGCATTCCGGTGGGCCCAGAAAGAGGACGGGTCGTTCGTTGGCGAGTACTCCGTAGACTTTACTGGGCACGATTAGCCCCTCCGTCCCTGGGCGTTGGGTGATGAGATGGATATCCGCTTTAGCGAGGTGGGAAGATAGTTCGTTGCGGGGCGAGAGAGGGATGAAGGTAGTGGTCTTTAGGTGCTCGGGGGGTATGCTTGATTTTAATGATGTAGCGGCTGCGGTACCGCATGCGATAAGCACCCGAAAGTTGTTTGCATGGGGACTGGATGAGATCGCCTGTAGAAATTGCCTAAGGTCGTGCGCGCGTCCTGGGTTTCCTGAGTACATGATGGTGAGGGGCGTGTTGTTTGTTGGAGGAGATGCGTGGGTGGGTTCGGTTGGAGACCAGTTGTGTACGGTTGTTACAGGGGTGTGCGGTGATAGCGCGTGGGTTTTCTCCGTCATGTATTTGCCGCAGGTGATGACGTGATCGGCGGACTTTAGTAATGTAGCGGTTTGTTTGCTAAGCCACTTGTTGAGCCAGCTGTTTTCGGAAATTTGGCCGACCGCGACCATGATGCCTGGGTAGAGGTCCATCATCCAGAGAACGTGATGGGTTTGGTTTCGAGCTTTGAGGGCGTGTCCGATTTTTCCAATATAGGGGGGGGTTGTCATTGAGACGCAGACGTCGAAGCGTGGGAGTTGTTTCGCCTTACGCATGGCAAGGAGTTGGAAGGTTGCGTAGTTGATCAGTTTACCGAGTGTCGAAGCGTCGCTGAGTCGGGTGGTCGGAAGTTTGTGAATCGTGAGTGATGGATGGTGGGGGCTTGAGGATATGGCGGGGGCACCATCGTATCGTCCTTTGGAGCACACGACGTCGACACTGTGACCGTCGGCGACGAGACGTGTGGCGAGGTCGTCGAGGAGTTGACCTGTTGCGGCAGTATCTGGAGGGTAAAACTGGTTCACCAGGAGAATTCGAGCGGACTTCGGGACCTGCCCCGGTGTGGGGCCGAACCGTCGACGTTCCCATGTTTTCACCACAATGAGGTGTTCGTAGAACGCAAGCAGGACACAGTAGATTAAGCCAGGAAGGCCATCGATGATACCGAGACGTATGACGTACATGTAGAAGAACTTGATCAGGGGGCGCAGAGGGAGGCGGAAGAATAGATTCTTCCTCGCGCGTCGTTTTTGTAGTGGGTCGGCATTGAATAAATCGCCGAGTCGTACCGACCCGATAGTGACTTCTGTCAGCGCGGCCTCTGCTTCAAAGGACGCATAACGGTTGTGCTTGTGGATCCAATGTTGAATGCCGCGATTAAAGCTGTAGTGTTCGAAATGTGTGTTTAGAGCACCGGTTTCGCCTTCCACAACAGGGTCTGAGTTGACCGTGCCGTCTTCGTAACGGACTTTGTTCGGGCGGTAGAGGCGTATTGTCCAACTTGGATACAGTGTCGCATGTTTAATCCATTTCCCCATGAATATGTTTTTATAGCGTAACCGGTAAGCGTTGGGGGTGTCGTGGGTAGATGCACTGACCACTTGGTGGATTTCGTCGCGGAGGTTTTCTGGCATGCGTTCGTCGGTATCGATGCTGAATACCCATGGATTGTTGAAATCGATGTTCGTGAGTGCCCAGTTTCTATGGGTGCTCCAATGATCGAAGTCGCGAGTGACTATGCGCGCACCGGCGGCTCTGGCGATGTTGAGCGTGGCGTCACTCGACCCACTATCAACAACTACGATGTCATCGCACCACGTTAGCGTCTCGAGACATTCAGGTAGGTTGACTTCTTCATCAAGGGTCAGGATGAGGACGGAGATCATTTGGTTGAAGGAGCGTGTGTGTCGGGGATGCGTTGCTTAATGGGTACGCACGGATGGCCGGCGCAGACCATGGCCTCGGGCATATCCTTTGTGACGAGTGAGCGGGCTCCGATTACTGCATTTTTACCGATGGTCACGCCAGGTAGGATGAATGTTTCCATTGCGATCCATGCGCCGCGTTCGATGGTTACCGGTTTTGTGACCTGAGGGAGATGGGGGAGTGTGTAGTCGTGTGTGCCGGTGCAGATCGTCACTGATTGTGAAATCGTTGCGCACTCGCCAATTGACACCTTCGCGAGATTGTAAATCCAAGAGTTGTCGCCGATGCAGGAATGGTGCTCCATGTGGAGGTTCCAAGGGAATTCAATTTTTGCTGTTCTCGATACATAGACATGGTCGCCGAGTGTGGCACCGTAGAGCCGAAGAACGAATCGCCGCCAGGCATACACGGGGCGGGGAGAGTATTTAAAGAGAAGAAATTCTCCGATCCACCAGAGGACGCGTCGGAGCTGCTGCCGTTTGTTGTAGGGAGAGAAGTCCTGACGTTCGTCTGGATATTCGAGTTCGGGGTCTACCGATGGCTTGTTCAATCGTTCCTCACGTACGCGGGTTGATCGCTTTCCGATTTCTTTCCATATCGAATGCCATAAATTAGTCCATTATACAATCCGGTTTATCCAAATTCGTATTGCACCAATTGTATACATTATTCATGTCTTTAGCTATCTTATCCCAGGTAAAATGTTCTTCTACCAGCTCTCTTCCATTCCCTCCAATTTCTAATTGGCTCTCTTCAGATAAGCTGAAGAAGGATTCAAGTCCATCTCCGATGG
>CAXMRT010000073.1:0-5408 GCA_964196025.1 uncultured Gemmatimonadales bacterium
CGGCCCTCTTTGACCGAATAGAATTCTCCAGTGGTTGTTCCCGGTCGAACCCCGATCCGGGGGCTTGGTTCGGCCGTGCTGGAATGCGGCTTGCATCCAGTGAGCGTGAAGCCAATGAGCATGCTGTGAAAAATCATGAGCATCTTTCTCTTCGGGGCACCTCTGAAAAGACCGTGTTGGCGGTGTGCGTTAGATTGTTTCCGTTTTTGCATTACTGATTGATGTTGGGTTGGGATCGATCCAAGTCGTTTTAAGGTGCTCCCCGGGGTGAAGTATTTCGAGGGCGCGGGAGTTTGAGTCTCCTTTCGGTAAGGCGAGTTCGGCTTCTGTATTTGCCGGTAGGTTGACACTAATTGTAAACTCTCCGTCGGCTTTGTAGTTCCAGTTGACCTCAATGAGCCCATTTTCGATCTGAAGGCTGGACTCTGCATTGCTCACCCTGGGGTGAGGGTGCGGTTCGATGCGAACCTTGGTGACGCCTGAAGTGCATCCGAGTAGTTCAATTCCACCGACCTTTGAGGTGATCCATTCGCCAACTGCTCCATAGGCATAGTGATTGAAGGAGTTCATCTCCGCGTTGCCGAATCCGTTTTCGTGACTGTAGGAGTTCCATCGCTCCCACATCGTTGTTGCTCCTTGGCGAATGGGATAAAGCCAAGAAGGGTAGGTGTCTTTAAAGAGCAGTTTGTAGGCTAGATCATGGCGACCGTAGCGTGAGAGAACGCGGCAAATTAAGGGTGTGCCTAGAAATCCGGTCGTCAGACAATTGCCTCTGCTTTCGATCAAATGGACCAGTATTTTAAAGCTTCTTTGGATGAGTTCTTGCGGTATGAGTCCGAAGTCCAGAGCTAGTAAATAAGCGCTTTGAGTGTGGCCAACTAGCCTTCCGGAAGGTGCCATGAATTCGTATAGAAACGCCTGCTTGATTCTGCCCAGCAGGTCGCGGAAATGAGCGGCGTCCTCAGGCTTTTCGAGGGTTTCTGCGATACATACCATCAGTTCGGTTGTTTTGGCGAAGTAGGCGGTGGCAACGAGGTCGCGTGGTGTGGGGCCATGGCGAGGCTCGACGGCATCGGTTGCCAGCCAATCGCCAAAGCCTTCGGCGGGGCGTATTAGATCGATGCTGGTCGTCTCCTGGTATTCGATCCAGCGGCACATGTTTTCGTAATGATGGCTTAAAATCGTCCGGTTGCCGTATCGCTGATACAGGCCCCATGGGCATATAACCGCAGCGTCCGACCATCCAGCGACACCATTGTAATCGAGAATGTCGGGCGCCACCACGGGGTAAGAACCATTGCTACGGATGCCGTCGTTGACATCGACCAACCACTTCTCAAGGAAGCGCTCGATATCCATATTGAACGAAGCCGTCGATTGGAACACCTGAATGTCGCCGGTCCATCCCAGGCGCTCATCACGTTGTGGGCAGTCTGTTGGGACTTCCAGAAAGTTGCCCCGCTGACCCCATACAATACTGCTGTATAGTTGATTTAAATCTTCATCCGAACACGTGAAGCGACCTGTCGATTCCATCTCCGTGCGTATGACCACCGCTTGGATGAAATCCTCATTCTCGCTATCGATGCCGGACACTTCGACATAGCGGAAACCGTGAAAGGTGAAAGAGGGCTCCCATGTGAGTGGCTGTCCTGGCCGGGGTGTCACCCAGTCAGTGGCTTCGGCGGAGCGTAAGTTTTCGAGATATAGCTCGCCATTCGAGTCGAGCATTTCGGCAAAACGAAGTCTGATTTTGTCAGAGCCTGCGGTCTTTAGCGAGAGCCGTGGCCACCCCACCAAGTTCTGTCCAAAATCTAAAATGATGCGGCCGTCTTGCAGTATTTGCTTTTTAACTGGAGCAATTTCCATTTCCCGAAAGGGATTCTGGCAGATCTTCGGCGAAATGATTCTCGATACGTCGTGATCCTGTGATTTGACGGGAGACCAGTTCCATTCGCCTTCATTTGATGTTGTCCAGTCATTGCATTCGCGGTTCAGGTCGACGCATTCTCCATCGTAAAGTGAACTCGTTTGGATCGCTCCGTCATACGAATATTCCCAGGAGCTGTCGGTGCCAATGATTGTGGAAGTGCCATCTTCAAAATCGATGTGTAGCTGAAGAATCAATTCGGGTGTGTCGCCGTAAAGTGCCTTCTGTCCTTTCCAGCCCAAGCGTCCGGCATACCATCCCTCCGCTAGAATGACGCCGATCGCATTGCTGCCTTTTTTTAGACGATCACCCACATCGAAGCCTACGGATTGGCATCTTTTGCGGTAGTCACTCCAGCCCGGAGTCAGGACGTCCTGAGTCACGCCGGAACCATTTAGCTGAACCTCGGCCAGCCCCCTGGCGGAGTAGTAGACTCTCGCTGCAATTGGTTCTTTTGCTAGGGTGAATGTTTTGCGCATGTAGGCGCACTTTTCGTCCGATGGCTCTGTTGCCATGGTCCACTGGGCAAGCCACGATTCTTGCTCGTTTAAGCCTAGGCGGAAAGTCGCGTAGTCACTCCATGCGCTCGCAGTGTCATTTACGTCCCATGCGCGTATGCGCCAGCGGTAGAGTCGCTCATCCTCGATCCATCGACTGTCCGATGGATTCCATCTCGGCAGGCCACTCTCAACTTTACCCGTATCGCAGACGAGCTCGTATGCGTCATTGGGCTGTGTCTGTTTTTCAACTTCGATTTGATAGGCACTTTGATAGGCACTCGACCCTGTTCCCGCGAGTTTCCAACTGAGTAGGAAGTGTTCGCTGTTGACGCCTATAGGAGATTGCTGCTTTCCGCAGCGTAAACCATCAGCCGCAAGTGCACATTTCTTTTTCTGTGTGATTGTTGTGCTCATATTTATTTACCGGTGATGTTCGCGGCGACTTTTGAGGCTTCGTTCTGGTCTTTTTTGCGCTTCAGCAGATGGAAGCAGTAGGCCACGACAAAGAATATGGCGGCCGTTGGGATCGTGACGGAGAGACTGGACCGCTCAAAGATCAAGGAGGTCGCTAATAGCAGGGCGCCGAGTCCTGCCAAGCTGAGTGTCATTATTTGTTCGACCAAAGTATGGCCGTTGGAAGCGCTTTGATCATTTTGATCGGGGTAAGCTGGACGGGGTTGTTCGAATTTTTTGAAGAACTCATTCTGCTTAACCATTTGCTCTAGATTGGTTTTGAGGAACGATGGAGCGAGGCAGAAGACCAAGGTGGTAGCCACGCCATTCGAGGCGATAATTGCCCAGAGTGGCAGATCGAAAGCGAATTTCCCTAAGATTGAAACAATCATGCCTACGGTGAATGCGCCCATACATGCACGGCCGTCTGGACGTTTCATATAGAGCCCTAAAATCAGTGGTATGAAGGTCGGTAGCGTTGTCATACCTAAGACAGTCATCAGGTATTTGAACGCACCTCCGAATTCCCGAATCTTCAAGGAGATGAGTAAGCAGCAGACGAGTAGTAACACGACTAACAGTCTTCCAACTAGTAGGCTGAGCTTTTTAGAGCGGCCTGCTAGTTTTTTCTTGAAGACGTCTTGAACCAATACTTGCGACATGACGTTGAGTTCTGAATTGAGCGCTGTCACCGTTGCGCCTAGGATCGCGAAGCACAGTAGCCCAAGCATCCCTGCGGGGAGCACCATCTCTGCTAGCTTTACATAAGACTGTTCGGCTCCGGTCGTGCCTTTCAGCTCAGGTAGGAGGACGGCTGCCAGCATTGGCGGAAGCGCGAGCAGGGGGAAGAGCAAGTAGTAAGACGCACCAGCCATGAGTGAGACGCGGCGTGCGTCCTTCTCTGTGCCTACGGCTACATAGCGTTGCACCAATGACCAGTTGCCGTTCCAGGCGAAAATGGCGATGAAGACCCAAGAGCAGATCAACGGAACCGTAAAGGTGCCGTCCGATGAGCTGAGTGTCCAATAGTCGGCCGGTAGCCCCTCCATGAAGTTGCTCAACGATCCCACTTTAGAGCAAGCAAGCAGGGCGACGGCGGCTACAATCACTGTGAGTATGATTCCCTGAAGCGTGTCTGTGACGATAACGGCTAGAAAGCCGCCACCGATCGAATAGAGCAGCGTCAATGCGCATGTTACGGTGACGGCTAGAGTGAGGGGGAATCCGAACAGGGCCTCCATCAACACTGCGGTGACATACACTCGATTTGCGTTATCAAGAATTCGAATGGGTATGCCTGACCAAGCGAAGAACTGGCTGGTTCCTTTTCCGAAGCGTTGGTCAAGAAAACCGATCGCAGTGTCGCAGCCGCTGCGATGCCACCGCTTGGCCATGTAGAAATAGCCGACGAAGAAAACAGGCATCTGTGCGATGATGAGTAGTATATTTAAGGCTCCGTAGTTGTAAGCTAATGAGGCGTTGGCGACGAATACCGAAGCGGAGAAGGCAGTCATGAAGAATGACATTCCGCTGGTCCACCAAGTGGTTTGTCCTCTGGCGAGGAAGAAATCATCGCTGTTTTTGACGCGTCGCGACAAATACAAGCTAATGAATCCAAGCAGAACGGAGTAGCTAATGAGGATGATCCAGAAAGAAGGGTTTTTCATAATTTGAGTTAATTCATTATCCCATTAGTTTACAGGAGTAAATGAAATTCTTACCGTCTTGGTGAATTTGTTGGCAGTGCTGTTCATTTTTTGATTTTCCCTGTTAAGGAGTTGACAATGCTGTTTACTAGAGTAAACAATGGGATAAATTATTTGTTTAATACGAATGCCCCTTTAAGGTGGGGTATCAATTGTCATTCAATGCCTGCCCCCCAATACATCAAATCACCTGTCCCCGCAGCGAAGCACGGTTTCGCGCTTGTCATCGCATTGAGCCTGATGGCGTTTGTGCTACTGCTGCTGCTGTCGATTACCACGCTGGTGCAGGTTGAGACGCGGTCGGCGCAGATCAGCAGTAGCCGGATGGAAGCCAAGCAAAATGCGATGCTGGGTCTTCAACTGGCGCTCGGCGAACTGCAGAAGGCGGCAGGGCCTGACCAGCGGATTACGGTTTCCTCCGAGATGTTTGACAATACTCCGGCTGACGCCGTGATTTCCGGCGTCTCGACACGGCATTACACTGGGGTCTTTCGGGCGCATGAGACCGCGCAATCTTTGGAGGCTTTTCGTGCCTCACAAGATGCCCCGCTAGAGGCGATCAAATGGTTGGCCTCGTCGGAAAACGTGTTAACAGATCCAGTGGCGGCTGAGCCCTCGGCTTACTCGACAGATACGATCTCGATCGCCAAAGTCTATCAGGCCGATACCGATTCGCTCGAAGATATTCTCGTCGGTAAGATATCCTTCGATGACGGTGCTGGCAGTTATGCCTGGTGGGTCGCCGATGAGGGGATGAAGGCGAAATTCAATACGGTGGATCCCGGTATCGGGTTAACGGATACCGAAGGGCCTTTCGAT
>CAXMRT010000074.1:0-19418 GCA_964196025.1 uncultured Gemmatimonadales bacterium
TTCGGCAATCACTGCATGAATAAAATCCGTTGGCGCAACCGTGTTCGGCAGATACCGCAACGACTTGGCCATTCCCTGTAAATACCCTTTCCCCGTCAACCCACCCGAACCAACTGCCATCCGAGTCTGGATATACGCGTAACCACCATCCTGTGGATCGTGTTGTGGATCCAACCAGTTCCTAAAACGGTCAAGATGGTAACTCTTGAGTAGTACTACTGACAGCGCTCGTTCTTGAGCCGGCTTACTCCAGCCAAGCTTCTCTGGAACCACCGCGGCCGCGACAACCTGCGCGACTACCAGCACCCCTACCAAAATGATTCGCCGCAGATAACGGCCGGGAACTCCGGATATATAAGTCGTGATCAATACGAGCGGGATAAACATTAAGGCGGTACCTAAGTCCGGCTCAATTAACGTCAACAACATGGGCGCGGCAACAATAGCCAGGGCCACCGCCACCACTCGGAAGTCCTGTTGGCCAGCGATATGTAGACTCAGAAAATGGGCAAGACAGATAATAGTCGCAATTTTTGCGATCTCAGAAGGCTGAATGTTAATGTTGAAAAATTCAAATGACCGTTTGGCCCCATTAATCTCCTGCCCAATAATTAACACAAGGACTAAGAGGACCAAGGTCACCCCATAAAACGCCCACGACAACTCCTGAAACTGACGATAATCAAATAGAGTCAAACATACATATACAGCCAACCCCACCAAGGCCCAAATAATCTGTTTTTTGTACAAACTCCGTACAGGTAACTCGGCGTCGAGAAAACAGGCGCTGTAGATAAACATGACGCCGATCGTGATCAAGATGCACATACAGCTAATCATTAACCAATCCAGGCGCAGCAACATGCTCCAATCTCTCTCCGCTCCGATCATGATCCCGCCCCTCTCAACGAAAAGACGCCTTCCATGAGTGCTTTCAACTCTGGCGCAACCATCGCGCCTCCTCCAGACTGGGTATCCTCGATGATCATAGTCGCCGCATATCGAGGGTTTTCATACGGTGCATAAACAGTCATCCATGCATGCCGACCTCGCCGACCGTTGATAGTCGTTTCCGCTGTACCTGTTTTTCCTGCCATCCGAACGCCGCTTGACAGCCTAACGCGTCTTCCGGTTCCCGTTTCGGTGTGAACAACGTCATACATTCCACCACGCACAACATCGAGATTCTCTTTCTTCCAATGAAGGTCCTGAACCAATACAGAGCGCCTACGCTCCCGAAGCCCCGTCTCAGGATTAGTGACCGCATAGACCAAGGAAGGTCGATACACTTTACCTCCGTTTGCAACGGCGGCTGTTAACCGAGACAGTTGCAGGGGTGAGACTGTAAGATACCCTTGACCTATCACATAGTTGGCGGAATCACCCTTGGTCCAGCGACTGCGCCCTGTCGAACGCTTCCAGGCATCGTTCGGGTTCACGCCCTCTTTTTCCCATGGGACTTCAACCCCAGTTCGATGGCCGAACCCCAAATAGTCTGCAGCATGCCAAATCCCCTGCACATTGACGTGATCGATAAGATTAAAATAATAGATATTACATGACTGCTCCAACGACCGCCGCATCGCCACCAAACCATGCCCATGTTTGCGCCAGCAATGCATATCTCGCCCCCGCGCACCACCTATCCGGTATACATACTCGCACTTAAATTCGACCTCCGAATCAATCGCACCAGACTGCAACGCGGTCATGGCCACCAGCGGTTTAAACACACTGCCCGGCGGGTAGTGTGCTACCGCTCGGTTGATCATCGGGTGCATCGGATTATCGCGAAGCTTTGCCCACTCGGCCGTACTGATCCTTGGGACAAAGCTGTTCGGGTCGAAGCTCGGGGCACTCGCCATCACCAAGACTTCGCCATTCCTAACGTCGGCGAGCACGATCGCTGCAGGCCTACCCCCTAACCCTCGAAGCCGTGCCTCCGCAATTTTCTGCATCTCAATATCAAGCGTTAGATACAGGTCTTGTCCCGCCGTAGGCTCCAGCTCTGACTCTTCTTCACGGTATTTGAACCCTAAAGCATTAATCCGCAATACCTGACGCCCATAAGTCCCTTTTAACAAATCATTCATGACGCGTTCAATTCCCGTCGCACCGGTGACGTCCGGAATCAGATGATTCTCTTCCATCTCATTGCGTTCATCCGGGTTATCCCGCTTTACGTATCCCAGAACATGTCCCGCTGTTTTCCCATTCGGATACACCCGAACAGGCTCGACGTATATATGAACCCCTGGAAACGCTTCATGGTTTTCAGAAAAACGAGCAACAGCCACAGGCTCGATGTCGCGCCAAGCGATCAGGGGTAGCAACGCACGCCGCGTCATATGCACGCCAATTTCTCTACGCGAGATCACCCGCGGGATACCAAGCTTCGCAGACAAGCGATCCAGCACGTCGTCGGTTGCATCGATCACTTCACGCCTCTTTCCAAAAGAAACAAGCTCCTCCATCAGGATTGAAATGCAATAGCTCGGACGATTATCCACAAGTATTTTTCCATAGCGGTCCAAGATCCGACCCCGAGCCCCAGGGGTTCTCACCGTCCGCAGACTTTGGTTATCCAACTCATTGACAGCATCCTGCCCTGACACAACCTGTAAACTCCAGATATGCGCTCCCAACGCGAAAAACGCGACGGCCATCAAGAAAGCGATCCCACGGATACGCCCTATCGCCAGATCAGATTGGTTGATTTTCGCCATCAAACTCTTCCTGATACTCAATATTACCAACCATGCGGTCCAATGCCCGCGCAATGAGAAACACCAGCGGGGATATGACACCTGCCAATACCCCCACTCCCACCATCTTTAACCCCGCCGCGGCAATAGAAATCTGCGTGAGCCCTTCGTTCAGCAACATAATATAAATCACCACATTAATGACCATTGCCGCAATAGCACCGAACACCGCAGCGGTCACAATAGAGTCAGAAAACACAAGATGTCGAAACTGCGTGGCCAACACCCCCGCGATTGCAAAGCAAAAAGTCGAGACCCCTATCTGAACCCCAACGCTCAAGGCATCCACAAGAATCCCTCCGCCCAACGCCACCACGAGCAACATCCAAGGCTTCCGGACTAGGGCGTAATACAACACTAAGGCCTGAACCGCAGGGACCGGTGAATAACCAAATATCGCAAGCTGAGGTAGAGTCCCTTGAGCAATCACACAGCCGCCGATCAACAAAATCATCACCACGATATTCACGGGATCACCTCCGGTCCCGGCGTGTAGGGATTCACGACAAACGCGAAGCGAAGATCGTTCATTGGGTCAGAAGGCGCAAGGTCAGCAGAGAAAAACAGAGCTGAATCATGCAACCTTGGGTTACGTATCACACCCACCTTCACTCCTGGTGGATACACACCCCCTAAGCCAGATGTGTAAACCTCCGTCCCGTCCTTTAACTCAATTCGTTTATCGATAAAATCTACCGTCATTCGACTCATCGGGTACAAAACTTCGATTGGATATTCCGATCCAATCGATACACCCTTCCCCTTCAGAACCCCTGCGAGCCTCCCGTCAGGGAATTTGACCGAGATGCGAGTCGTACTATCCGATATCAACAGAACATCGCTCGTTGTCCGCGACACAGAGTGCACACGCCCAATCAACCCGTTAACAGTCACAACCGCCATATTGGTCGACACACCATTACGGGTTCCGCGATTGAGCCTAATCGTGCGCCACCAACCACTAATGTCGTCACGCCCAATCACCTCACAGGGAATAAGCTCAAATCTTGCCCGCTTCTGAAAACTCAAAGAGGATCGGAGCTCTTCGTTCTCCTGCTCCAAAGCCCGCACGGTTTGCATTCGCTGCTCTAAGTCTGCCACTTGCCTCTGCAAACCAGGAACCGTTGTCTGTGCCTCATTATCGATGTCGGAAGAGAAAACATCGCGGACGCGGTGTATCAGGAAGGAAAAAACGCTTTCAAACGGCTCAATGCTATCGCGAGACGCCGACCGTAGCTGATTAGACGTGGGCACAGGAAGGTTTAGCAGCACAACAACGGCTACGATCACAATCCCAACTATATACCTGTTATTCACTCTCTCAGCCACTTTTTAGCGCGAGGAGTATCCAGGCAGTGCTACGCGACCCTGAGGGTCTTTAGTACGTCCGGTCCGAGTTCGCGACCCGGCGAAGGAAATTCAACTCATTCAACACAACACCCGTTCCTTCCGCGACCGCACTAAGCGGATCATCGGCCATATGAACTGGGAGTCCGGTCTGTTCAGCTAAAAGCTTATCCAGACCCGTTAATAGAGATCCTCCGCCAGCCATAATCATCCCTCGATCAACAAGATCGGACGACAACTCTGGTGGGCAACGTTCAAGCGTAATTCGAACCGCATCGATAATCGAGGACACGGGTTCTTGTAACGCTTCACGGAGTTCTTCGGACGTCAGTGTTAGAGTTTTTGGAAGTCCCGCAACCATATCGCGACCTTTTACTTCCATCGTCATTTCCTGCTCAAGCGGATATGCCGACCCCATAGAGATCTTTATTTCTTCGGCAGTTCGTTCGCCGATCATCAGGTTGTACACCCGTTTCATATACTGGACGATACACTCGTCCATCTGATCCCCACCTACACGCACACTACGACTGAATACTATACCTGCTAAAGAGATCAGCGCGACTTCCGTCGTGCCTCCTCCAATATCTACAATCATGTTTCCCGCCGGATCCTGAACGGGCAAACCCACACCGATTGCGGCAGCCATTGGTTCCTCGATGAGGTAGACTTCCCGCGCTCCAGCATGAGTGGCAGAATCCTTGACGGCTCTCTTTTCCACTTCGGTAATATCACTTGGTACCGCAATGATAATGCGAGGCTTCACCATCTTTCGACGATGCTGAATCTTCTTTATGAAGTATCGCAACATTGCTTCGGTAATCTCAAAATCCGCGATTACCCCCGCCTTCATGGGTCTTATTGCAACAATACTACCCGGCGTACGACCTAGCATGCGCTTGGCTTCTTCACCAACCGCTAACACTCGATTCGAACCGGCCTGCACAGCAACAACAGAAGGCTCTCGGAGAACAATCCCGCGCTCTTTAACATACACGAGCGTATTCGCGGTCCCCAAGTCGATCCCTATGTCGTTCGTGAACAAGCCCGTAAAACTGTTCATTAAATTGCTCAAAAAAAATATCCCTTGTCAAAACTAAGAATTCAAAGTTAGGGTGGAAGTCTGCGTAAACGAGGTAACACCGTCAAGGAATAAAACCCCCTGTTTTTAGGGTCTTTTTAACCGATCAGGTATTTCTCAACAGTTTAGTCGCCAAGGACACCGTTATAGATGCAAGGTTTGAACATATTACTAGGGAATCGCAGCCAGGTGATGGTTCTTCGCGCGCTATATCATTCAGACGACGCAATGACCGGCCGCGCTGTAGAAAGACGCTGCGGTTTATCGAACCGCGCGACGATGCTAGCCCTAGAAGCCCTCACGGAGATCCACGCCGTACACAGAGAAGACGCAGGGCGCGCCTATCACTACACCCTTAACAAAACTCACTACCTCGTGAGCAAGGCCATGAAACCAGCCTTTGAGGCAGAGGAATTGTTTTGGGACGACCTCAGCAAAACCATCCGACGAGCTGTCCGCCCACGCCCCATGGCCGCCATCGCAACCGGACCACTAGCACGAGAAGAAACCGACTACGGCGGTCGATTGACACTAACAATGGTTTTCGAAACTGGCCGAGAACGCTTAAAGGCACTCCTCACCATGGAAAAGCTGACGGAAACGATCCGAGATCGCCATGCATTGATTATTGAGCATCACCTACTCGACCCTCATACGATGGATCAGGAAGAGTATGCTCCGCTCTGGCGTCGAGTGGAACGTGAAGGCATTCTGCTTTTCGGAACGCTCCCCTGATCAGAAAAAGAGGGCTTAAATCGCTTTGAAGCAAAGACTGGCGTTGTGTCCGCCAAACCCAAGCGAGTTGTTCAGCGTAACCGACACTTTCGATTCACGCGCCACATTAGGCACGTAATCAAGATCGCAGTCAGGATCCGGGTTTTGCTGATTAATGGTAGGAGGTACAACCCCACGTGAAATGGCCAACGCTGTTACGATGGACTCAATCCCTGCAGCCGCACCAAGCATATGACCCGTCATAGACTTTGTAGAGCTAATCATCGTGTTGCGAGCATGCTCCTCGCCTAAGGCTGTCTTGATCGCTTGCGTTTCAGATTTATCGTTGAGTGATGTACTCGTTCCGTGCGCATTGACGTAAGATACATCCGCCGGATCAACCCCCGCGTCATCCATAGCAATCGTCATCGCGCGCGCAGCGCCCGGACCACCCTCCGCCGGAGCGGTCATATGGTACGCATCACACGTCATCCCGAAACCAGCCGCCTCACAATAAATGGTCGCGCCCCGCGCT
Source organism: uncultured Gemmatimonadales bacterium (assembly GCA_964196025.1). Classification (GTDB taxonomy): domain Bacteria; phylum Verrucomicrobiota; class Kiritimatiellia; order CAXMRT01; family CAXMRT01; genus CAXMRT01. The sequence continues at coordinate 6,443 of CAXMRT010000074.1, forward strand.
TTGGCATGCTCCAACTCTTCAAGCACAAGAATCGCGCCACCCTCACCCATGACGAACCCATCACGAGCTGCATCAAAGGGGCGACTCGCACCCGTCGGGTCATCGTTATTGGTACTCAAGGCTTTCATCGCACAAAAACCGCCAATACCCATAGGCGTAATCGCAGCCTCAGACCCACCGGCCAACATAAAGTCCGCATCTCCACGTTGAATCACGCGCATCGCATCACCAATCGAATGAGCCGCAGACGCGCACGCGGAGACCACCGCATAGTTGGGTCCCTGCAAGTTATGCTCAATCGCAACCAAACCGGAAGCAATGTTGCAGATCATCTGAGGAATGGTAAACGGCGACATACGCCCCGGGCCCCTATCCAACAGGATACTAAATTGTGTCTCTAATGAACCCAAACCACCGATACCCGAACCAATGATCGCTCCGCCCCGGAACGGATCCTCTTTTTCCATATCCAAGCCGGAATCATCAACGGCCATCTTGGCAGACGCTATAGAGAAAACCGTAAACGCGTCCATCCGACGCTGATCTTTCTTAGCCACAAACGCTTCGGCATCGAAGTCAGCAACCTCACCCGCGATCTTGGTCTTAAAGTCAGTCGTGTCAAACGACTCAATCGGGCGAATCCCAGATTGCCCCGAGGTCAAGCGATCCCAAAAAGATTCGACCGTGCTCCCAAGAGACGACACGCAGCCTAACCCTGTAACTACGACCTTACGCTCAGACATCACTTCACTCCTCTAGCTCAACACCCCAGAAAACAAAAGACCGGGGAAATTCACATCGCCCCGGCCGTCAAAATCACCTTCAGAGCTTACTGATCGAAGCCCTTACCCTTTAGGTAATCGATGACGCCGCCGACCGTAGTCAACTTCTCTGCGTCCTCGTCCGGAATGTCCGCACCGAACTGATCTTCAAAAGCCATCACCAACTCGACCTGGTCGAGCGAGTCCGCACCGAGGTCTTCGATGAACGATGCTTCAGGTTTGATTTGGTCAGCCGAAACACCCAACTGATCAATAATAATTTCATGTACTTTTTCTTCGAGAGCCATTGTGATCTTCTCCTACTTTATACCGGTCATTACATCACCAAACCACCACTGACAGTCAACGTTTGTCCCGTTATATAGGACGCTGCATCGCTTGCCAGAAACACCACGACATTCGCTACGTCCTCCGCAGAGCCCAACCGCTTCAATGGAATTGAGTCCATTATCGCCTGCCGAGCCTGGTCATCCATAGCATCCGTCATATCCGTCTTTATAAATCCGGGGGCCACCGCGTTTGCCCTAATGTTGCGCGACGCTAATTCCTTAGCGATCGATTTCGTAAACGCGACTATTCCCGCTTTAGACGCTGCATAATTACACTGACCCGGATTTCCGATCAAGCCAATAATTGAAGTTATACTAATGATTACCCCATCCTTCTGCTTCATCATCGGGCGCGTCACCGCTTGCGAGAAATTAAAAACACCCTTCAGATTGATGCTCATCACGTCGTCCCAGTCAGATTCCTTCATTCGCATGAACAACATATCACGGGTAATCCCAGCGTTATTAACCATAACATCAACACGCCCAAAGGCTTCCAATGCTTCTTTAACAACAGCCTTCACCGCTTCAGTCTGGCTCACGTCAACCGGGTAGCAGTGAGCGGTTCGGCCCAAGGCACTCACGGCATCCGCCGTTTCCTGCAAACGCTCTGCATTTCGCGCAAAAAGGGCAACATCGGCGCCCTCTTCGGCCATACGAATGGCTATCGTACGGCCAATGCCCGCCGACGCCCCAGTGATAAATCCAATTTTTCCGTCAAGTACACCCATATCCCACTCCCGCCTAACCGGAAACGCTCGATACCGTCGCATCTAGCGACGAGAGGTCCGATACATTCATTAATCCAAGGTCACGATCAATACGCTTCACCAATCCAGATAAAATCCGCCCCGGTCCAACTTCAATCACCGCATCTGCACCCTCAGATTTCAAACTCTCGACACTCGTCACCCACTGCACTGACGAGGTCACCTGCTCCACCATCGCCGCCCGAATACTGTCCGCGCCCTGATGAGCCAGTCCGTTAATATTTGCGATCACAGGAAATCGAGGTGCGAGGAAATCTACGTCAGCAAGGACGCCGCCAAGACGGTCCGCGGCAGACTGCATCAATCGAGAATGAAAGGCGCCCGACACATTCAGCACCACCGTGCGTTTTGCACCCGCCTCTTTACACAATCGCTCAGCAACCTCAATGCCCGCACGCTCGCCGGACAAAACTATTTGGGTAGACGAATTGACATTCGCAACCTGCACACCGGCCTTGACGGCAACACCCTCAAGCACCTCGCGATCGAGGTTCATCACACTCACCATGGCGCCATCATTCTCCTCACAGGCATCTTGCATAAATCGGCCACGTGCTTCCAATACGCGAACGGTGTCCTCGAACGACAGACTCCCAGCTAGGTGAAGCGACGTCCATTCGCCAAGGCTCAAGCCTGCAGTAGCCACAAAATCCAAAGCCCCTACCTTCAATTCGAGCGCCTTATGACAGGCAACACTCATCACAAAAATGCCTGGCTGACAATGACTAGATTTTGTCAATTCGTCGATCGGCCCCTCAAAACAAATACGTGCGAGGTCATACCCCAACACGTCGTTAGCTCGATCAAACAGGGCGCGGCACTCCGGAAAGGCATCCGCCAGATCTTTTCCCATGCCGACGTCCTGAGCCCCCTGTCCAGCACACACCAATGCGCGGCTACTCATGATAGTTCCCCATAAAATTGATTATTTATACTCACCACTCCACCACACTTGCACCCCACGTGAAGCCACCGCCGAACACGATCATCAGGACGAGGTCGCCCTTCTTCAATCGGCCACCAGAGATGGCCTCATCCAAGGCAAGCGGTACCGACGCTGCAGATGTATTCCCCGTGTGATCCAAATTCATATACACCTTGTCTGGATCGATAGACAAACGCTGACCGATGGCTTCGATAATGCGACGATTAGCCTGATGAGGTACCAACAGGTCGACATCCTCCACCGACAAACCACACTCAGCCAAAACGCGCAGAGCCGCGTCAGACATGGCCCGTACCGCGTTCTTGTATACATCCGGCCCAGACATCTTTAAAAAGTGTTCCCGTGCATCAACAGACTCATGCGTTGCTGGAGTGCGGCTTCCACCAGCCGGGATATGCAACAACTCTGCTAGCGCACCATCAGAGCCCATCACGCTGGTGACAATACCGTGTCGGTCTCCACGAGCCTGCAGGACGACCGCACCTGCACCATCGCCAAATAGCACGCAGGTGGAACGATCCTCCCAATCCGTCACAGAACTCAGCTTTTCGGCACCAATAACCAGCACGGTTTGACTCTTCCCGCTGGCCACGAACTGCTTCCCGACCTCAAGGCTATAAAGGAATCCGGAGCATGCGGCCTCTAAACCAAAACAAAAGGCGTTTTTTGCGCCAATCTTGTCCTGAACAAAACAGGCCGTGTTAGGAAAAATCATGTCTGGCGTGATCGTCGCAACAATAATCAAGTCGACCTCTTCGGCCGACACACCTGCCGACACCAACGCGCGTTGAGCTGCAATCGCGGCCAAGTCTGATGTCGCCTGATCGTCATCAGCGATATGACGCTCTCGGATACCTGTCCGAGATTGAATCCACTCATCACTGGTATCAACAACGGTTTCCATCTCTTTGTTTGTGAGAATACGCTCCGGCAAATACGAGCCTATTCCCACAATAGAGACCGTCCGCATCAATTGCGTCTCAGGTGATGGAGTGGTGATTTTATCTCCCGCACTCACAATGTTGCAGCCTCAGGTTCTAGCAAACTTAACTGTTCGACGATATGTGTATTCAACTGGTGCTCAAGCGACTCACCCGCAACACGTACCGCATGGAATATGGCATTGGAAGACGACGCGCCGTGCGTGATTACGCACACGCCGTTCACGCCTAAGAGTAAGGCGCCACCATAACTTTCAGGATCCAAACGCTCCTTCATCGACACCAACCCGCCACGAGCCAAAGCCGCGCCCAACTTCCGCATCGGTGTCTGACTCAACTCCCTCTTCAACCAAAACATAATCGCGCCTGCCACGCTTTCTGAGGTCTTTAAAACAATATTGCCTGTAAATCCGTCACACACAATGACATCAGTTTCACCCTTGAACACATCATGACCTTCGACGTTCCCCCGAAAGTTCAACGGGGCTTTGGATAGATAATCAAATGCTTCGCGAGTCTTCTCCGTGCCTTTGAGCTCTTCTTCTCCAATGCTCAACAACCCGACAATGGGCGCGCTTTGTTTAAAAATCAGCCCAGAGTAGACCGAGCCCATTATCGCAAATTCAGTAAAAAGGCGCGCATCACATTCGGGATTGGCCCCTGCGTCAACAAGCACGAGTGGACGATTTTCTGTAGGTAAAACGGCCGCAATAGCCGGGCGGCTCACGCCCTTCAAACGACGAAGTTTGAGGGTGGCGCCTGCAACCATTGCACCCGTGTGGCCGGCGGACACAACTGCATCGGCCTCACCATCCTTAACCAAGTCAATGGCACGCGCAATGGATGAATCTTTTTTTCGACGAATAGCCTGTGCAGGCTTTTCGTGCATCTCGATAACTTCGGACGCATGCAACACCGTCAAGCAATCAGGGACGTGCTTAAAGGAGTCCAACTCCCGACTGATCGATTGTTCGTCGCCGACAAGAATGAGACGGGTCAAGCCCGGCAATTCCTGCGCGGCCCGCACTGCACCAGCAACGATCTCGCGGGGAGCGTGATCGCCCCCCATCGCATCAAGAGCAATGCGCATGGCTAGTCAGCCTCGATAGTCAGAACCTGGCGTCCTTTATAATATCCACAGCCGGGGTTAATGCAGGCGCGATGCGGCAACTTTGCTTCATCACACTCAGGACACTTCGAGGCAATCGGTAACGGCTTCTTATGAGCCGATGATTTCCGACGACTACGAACTCTGGCCTTGGAGGTTTTCCTCTTAGGAACTGCCATTGTCTTGCTCCTTATTAATATACAGCCTAAATACTCAACTTATCGAGGTCGCCCCACTGATTGTCAACCGGAGGATGACACGTACAGGCGTTCGCATTCAAATTTTTTCCACACTGCGCGCATAGCCCTGCGCAGTCCTCCGCACACTTCGGATATGACGGAAAATTCAGGATAATAGCCTCGCGAAGATCGGGGGTCAAGTCGACAGCGTCAGAATCTTCAGGAATCGGCGTTAAGACGCTAAAACGCCTCTCTTCTATGGTTTTTATGAAGTTTGTTAAACAACGCACACATCCAAACCCCACGTCGGCGCGTACGGAACCCGTCACAAGCAGCTCGTCGTCCATCTCTTGCACGAAAAACGTGTAAGACACGTCACTGCAACTAGTTGCTCCCACAGAGCCAAGGTCCAGGCTCTCTCCAGGCGTCGTGCCCTCGATGTTGATCCCATCAGGCAACAGATCCTTTAGTTCAATATTCATGCCGATTTACCCTTATTTTTCCCGAGAAACGGCTCCACACAGGCCGGTACAAACATACTCGTATCCCCGCCAGCAGCATGGATTTCGCGCACAATACTCGAACTCACATAGCTGTACTCTTCTCTAGGCATCATAAATAAGGTCTCAACCCCTGGAGCGAGCCGCCTATTGGTCAATGCCATCTGGAATTCATATTCAAAATCGGCGTAGGCACGAATTCCCCGGATAACGACGTGAATGTCCAGGCTTTGGACGTAATCCACCAAAAGGCCACGAAAGGATGAGACTTTGACGTTTTCAAGATCTGAGACGGCCTCACGCGCCATGCCCACCCGCTCTTCTGTCTTAAACAGGGTCGCTTCTGCTGGTTTCTCTACAACAGCTAGTGTTAGGCCTGAAAAGACCGAAGCGGCCCTCTTTACCACATCAAGGTGGCCCAGAGTCAAAGGATCAAACGACCCCGGGTATACTGCCTGTCCACTCATCCTACATTCTCCGTATTCGTATTTTTATAAATAATCAGACGTGTGTCACCATACGCCTTCTCGCGGATAATAGTCCAGCCACACGGACTTGTCACCTTTCCGCGTGACGCCACTTCCATAATCAAAACGCCCTCAGCAGCCAACAACTCATTCTCATCAATCAAACGGGCCAACCTTCCCGGCCAATCTTCCGTTCCATCCCGATCATAGGGCGGATCCGCAAAAATCTGGTCAAACGGTCCCTTTTGCCCGCTAGACAAGAATTGTTCCATATCTCTACAAACAACGCGCGTCTTGACCGCTTCCACATCATTTGCCACAAGCTCTAAAAACCGCTCAACGTCACGACATTGCCCCCGACCTTCATCCACCCACGTCACCTCCGCCGCTCCTCGACTAGCGGCCTCAAGGCCGACCGCCCCGCTTCCACAGCACAAGTCCAGAAAACGAGAGCCGGAGACTCGGTCCCCTAGAGAGGAAAATAACGCTTCTCTGACACGCTCTTTCGTAGGCCGTACGCCCTGACGCTTCACCGGGATCCGGCGACCGCACATCTGTCCACCACTAATTCTCATCTCGGCACTCTACGGTGTCACTCTGCTCGACGCAACTGCAGGAAACAGCTTTTAAACACTCTATCTCGCCGTCGGCGCTAAAAGAGGATTCTAAAATCCCCTTTTTTCTTGAAAAGAGGCTACTCACCGAGTAATTCTTCCCTGCACTAGTAAGTATCAAAAGAAAGAATTCGTCAGCATGTCTTGGTTCAACCGAAGTAAAAAAACGCAGATAGAAGTCCCTGGAACGGAAGACACATGGATTCCATGTCCGTCCTGCAGTGCTCATATCTTCAAAGAAGAGTGGGTCAAGAGCTGGCGAGTCTGTCCGCAATGCAACTATCACGACCGGATGAACTCCGCAGAACGACTCGAATTGTTAATCGACAACGGCTCCTTTAAAGAGATCAACAAAGATATCACCCCTGGCGATCCTCTCGCGTTTGTCGACGGCAAAGGGAGCTACTCCGCGAAAGCAGCTGCGGCAAGGAAGAAGACCGGCCTCAACGAGTCTGTCGTCACAGGTACAGGCAAAATCAAGGGACTCCCAGTGGTGATCGCGGTGATGGACTTTCGGTTTATGGGCGGCAGCCTCGGCGGAAGCACCGGCCAGAAAATCCTGCTGGGCGCCACTCATGCCCTGAAGAACAAACTCCCGTACATCGTCATTTCAGCCTCCGGCGGTGCACGCATGCACGAAGGGATTGTGTCCTTAATGCAAATGGCAAAGACCTGCGCAGGAATCGCACGACTCAACCAGGAAGGCATCCCATACATCTCGCTACTGACCGATCCAACCACGGGCGGGGTCTCAGCCAGCTATGCCATGGTCGGCGATCTAAACATTACAGAGCCAGGCGCACTCATTGGATTCGCCGGACGCCGAGTGATTGAAGAAACGATCAATGAAAAACTACCGGATGACTTCCAAACCGCCGAATACCTTCTGGAACACGGCTTTATTGATTTAATCGTGCAGCGTGATAAACTCAAGACAACCCTGCATGATGTCCTGCAATATTGCGGGACTTAAAACCGCTCGGAGAGTTGATATGAAAATGGAACTGGTGACTATGGACATCAACGATGTCGTGGAGAAATACAAAATCCGCGAAGATCATGGTGACCTCACCCCCCTAGAACGGTCCATCGAAGAACTGGGCTTGATTTTTCCTATCATCATCAATCAGGACAACTGCCTCATCTCCGGCAGCCGACGGCTCGCGGCCTGCAAAAACATCGGCCGCACCCAGCTGAACGCCCTGCGTATCGAGGTGGATGAAGACAGTATGCTTGCCCTCGACATCCGAACGGGTGAAAATCTCTGCAGAAAAGCCCTCACAAGCACAGAACTCGAACGCGAGATTGAACTCAAAAAACGCGCGCTGAAAGACGGATCCCCAGGCGTGATCAACAAGCTAAAGAGTTTCTTCGGAAACGAACAGGACTAGGCAGCCATGGCCTTAGACTTCGAAGAACCTCTCGCCGCGATCGAGTCCGACATTTCGGAACTCCACCGACTCAACGACGATCCAAAAGTCAGGTTCAATGACGAAATCGCCGTGCTCCAGAAACAATTGAATAAGAAGTTGGAAAAAATTTATAACAACCTGACCCCTTGGCAAACAGTCCAAGTCGCTCGACACCAGCAACGCCCGATCATCTACGACTATGCCAACCGACTGTTTTCAAACTTCATCGAACTCCACGGAGATCGATGTTTCAGTGACGACGCTGGCATCGTCGGCGGATTCGCAACTCTCGGTGATACACGCGTGATGCTTATGGGACACCAAAAGGGTAAGTCAACCGAAGAGAACATTGCGGCCAACTTTGGCATGGCGTACCCAGATGGCTACCGCAAGGCCCTACGCCTCATGAAACTCGCTGAACGATTCAATCTGCCAGTCATCTCGCTCATCGACACCCCTGGCGCTTACCCGGGTCCAGATGCAGAGGCCCGCGGTCAGGCCGAGGCGATCGCTCGCAATCTCACCGAGATGGCGACGCTCAGGGTCCCTATCATCGTCCTCGTCACCGGTGAAGGCGGTAGCGGAGGCGCACTCGGCATCGGCGTCGGCGACCGCGTTCTCATGCTTTCACATGCCGTTTACTCCGTCATTTCACCCGAAGGGTGTGCATCCATTTTGTGGAGAGACGGAGCCCAGGCGCCGGTTGCCGCGGAAGCCATGAAAATCACGGCGGCTTCACTCCTTGAGCTCGGCATTATTGACGACATCGTCACTGAACCACTAGGCGGCGCACACCGCGATCCTGACGCGACATTAAAATCCGTAGGGGCGAAGCTGACAAAACACCTGAACGCCCTCAAAAAAATCCCTACGAAGAAACTACTCGATAAACGATTTAACAAGTACGCCGCGATCGGCGATTATTCCTAATCTGAGAGGTCAGCATGGCAGCAAAGAAATCGACACCAAAGAGTAAGAGCAACACGGCTCCGAAAAAGTCGAAGGCACAAAGCGATCCCAAGACAAAAAAGGCCAGCGGGACACGTAAATTCCCCCTGAGAGTCACAGACACCACTCTACGCGACGCTCACCAATCCCTATGGAATTCACGCATGCGGACGCGGGATATCGTAGAGATTTTAGACGTGATCGATAACGTCGGTTACTATTCCCTGGAAGTATGGGGGGGTGACACATTCAACGCCTGCCTGAATTTCTTACGCGAAAATCCGTGGGAACGCCTCCGCCAGATCAAAAAGATTGCAACAAAAACACCCATACAGATGCTTCTGCGTGGCCAAAACGTCCTCGGCCAAACCCACTATCCAGATGACGTCGTCGACAAATTCTGCCAACTAGCCTGCCAAAATGGGATGGATATTTTCAGAGTCTTCGATGCGCTCAACGACACACGCAACGTCGAAAAGGCAATCGCATCTGCTATCCGCTACGGCGGCCACGTTCAAGGCACCCTCTGTTACACCATCAGCCCTGTCCATACAGTCGAAAAATACGTCGAATACGCGAAGGAACAAGTGGCCCTAGGCATCGACTCGATCGTCATCAAGGACATGTCAGGACTTCTGAATCCTTTCGCAGCAGACAAACTCGTCGCGGCCCTCAAGAAAGAAATTAAGGTCCCCATACAACTCCACACTCACTGCACAAGTGGCATGGCAACCGCCACATATGTCCAAGGTGTGGAAGCCGGCGCTGGCGCCATCGATTGCGCAATTTCTTCTATGGCGGGCTACACCTCCCAACCGCCGGTCGAAACCATGCTCTCCATTTTTGAACCGACTCGTTGGAATATGGGCCTCGACCCCGAAGCGCTGCGAACCGTATGTCGCTACTTCATCAAACTGCGCGATCAGCGCGCCCCCGAAACCTATCCACCAGAAAACGTCATCGATCCTGAGATCCTAATGCACCACCTTCCAGCAGGCATGATTTCGAGTATTCGAAGCCGCCTTCAAAACGAAAAAGCGATGGACCGACTTCAAGAAGTCTTTGAAGAAATTCCCCGTGTACGCAAGGACCTCGGGTATCCCCCACTTGTGACACCCGCCGGACAACTCATTGGTAATCAAGCTGTCGTGAACGTCCTTTCAGGAAAACGCTACGGAAAGGTCTCCAAGGAAATAAAAGCATACTGTCGTGGGCTGTACGGTCGCCCGCCCGCCCCGATCGAGCCCAAACTTCTTAGGAAAATAGTCGGCAAACAAACAATTATTACCTGCCGGCCCGCCGATAAACTAAAACCCGGCCTCCCCACAGCAACACGAAATATTCCGCCCGCACTCGTGGAAAATGAAGAGGACATCCTTTCCTACATCATCCACCCACAACCCGCCTTGGACTATTTCGAATGGCGCGCCCTACCAGCAGAAGACCGAGAGTCTATCCCTGCAGATATTCAGCAAGCCCAGGCTGCTGAACGCACTGGAACAGCAGCACCCGCTGACGAGCCACCCACGCAACCTATCATGGCCGACTCCGACTACACGTCTATGCAGGGACTGCTCTCAACGATTAAGGATTTGGGTCTGACAGAATTTACGGTACGACGACACGACATGGCTGTCTCTGTGAAGGCGGAAGGTGTATCAACCGCGTACGCCGCTCCATCCGACCACCCATCCGCACAACCGCTCCCAGAAACGGCCGGCCCAAAATCCGATGCCGCAGCAGCAGTGGCGCCCGTGGGGCCCACCATCAACGCACCTCTAAACGGAAATTTTTACACCAAGCCCGGCCCAGACAAGGACACCTTTGTCAGCGTCGGCGACACCGTGAAGGAAGGCCAAGTGGTGTGCATTGTCGAAGCCATGAAACTCTTCAATGATATCAAGGCTCCCTGCGACTGCACGATCGTGAGCTTTTTACGGGCTCACGGCGACTCGGTTGAGAAGAACGAACCCTTGATTTGCTACACAGAACTCTAGGGTACCGCCTATCTGCCAAATGAGGCGACACCCGTGAGCAAACAGTTAGACCCGACGCACTAGCACGACAACAAACAGAGAGGCCACGACGATGTCCGAAGACGCTAAACCTATTTCGACCGACTCCCTCCTTATCGAAAATCGACGCTTCGCACCCTCAGCCGAAACCGTCGCTCGCGCTCATGTCGACGCCGCTGGCTATGACGCCATGTATAAACGTTCGATTGAAGAGCCAGAAACGTTCTGGCTTGAAATGGCCAAGACACTCGACTGGTCAAAAACACCCACTCTCGCTCGCGACTACACGTGGGATACGAAAGCTCGAAAAATCGAACACACATGGTTTAAAGATGGTGAACTAAATGTTTCCTACAACTGCCTGGATCGGCACCTAGAGACGGACCGACGGACCAAGCCCGCCATCATCTGGCAAGGGGATGCCGATGAAGACACTCGCACGCTCACCTATGAAGACCTCCACAAAGAAGTGTGTAAATTCGCCAACGTCTTGAAAGAACAGGGCGTTACGAAAGGAGATCGAGTCTGCATCTACATGCCGATGGTTGTAGAACTGTCCATCGTCATGCTCGCGTGCACACGAATCGGGGCGATCCACTCCATTGTGTTTGGCGGCTTTAGCGCTGATGCCCTAGCCGACCGGATAAACGATTCCGAGTGCAAAATTCTCGTCACAGCGAACATGTCACTACGCGGTGCAAAAAAGATCCCTCTCAAAAACATCTCCGACGATGCACTCACCCGCACCCCCTCCATCACGGCATGCATAGTCGTCAAACGAACAGACGACGACTGCCATATGGAATCTGGACGCGACCTCTGGTATCACGACCTCATGGACTCCGCAAGCAGTGAGTGCGCACCAGAGCCTATGAACGCCGAGGACGAACTCTTTATCTTGTACACCTCCGGCTCCACAGGAAAACCCAAGGGCGTGGTTCACACCACCGGAGGCTATCTGCTACATGCCTCAATGACCCACAAATACGTTTTCGACATTCATGATGACGACGTTTATTGGTGCACCGCGGATATCGGCTGGGTCACCGGCCACAGCTACATCGTCTACGGCCCGCTTGCCAACGGCGCAACCACGATGATGTTCGAAGGGGTTCCGACCTATCCGGATGCTGGACGCTTCTGGCAGATCGTCGAGAAATTCAAAGTCACGGTCTTCTACACAGCCCCTACCGCGATTCGCGCGCTAATTTGCATGGGTGATGAGTGGCCCAATAAATATGACCTGAGCAGCCTCCGCGTCCTTGGGACCGTGGGCGAGCCCATCAACCCCGAGGCCTGGATGTGGTATTACACCGTCATCGGGAAGGAACGTTGTCCAATTGTAGATACGTGGTGGCAAACGGAAACAGGCGGCATCCTAATCAGCCCCCTGCCAGGCGCACACGACACAAAACCCGGCAGTGCCATTCGTCCGTTCTTTGGCGTCGAACCGATGATCCTACGCGATGACCGGTCTGCATGCGACCCCAACGAAGGCGGCATGCTCTGCATCAAAAAACCATGGCCAGGCATGATGCGCACAATGTGGGGAGATCATGAACGCTTTATTGATGTCTACTTTACGATGTACAATGATCTCTACTTCACCGGTGACGGGTGCCGGACGGACACGGATGGTGACTATTGGCTAATGGGCCGCGTCGACGACGTGGTCAATGTATCCGGCCACCGCATCGGAACAGCCGAAGTCGAGAGTGCGCTGGTCAGCCACGCCTCGGTCGCTGAAGCCGCTGTCGCCCCCATGCCTCATGACATCAAAGGCCAAGCTCTTTACGCCTTTGTCACATTGTTAGATGGGATCGAGGAAAGCGACGCGCTTCGAGGAGAACTCGTGAAGCACGTCCGATCTGAAATCGGGCCCATCGCATCCCCAGACAAACTCCAGTTCGCGGGCTCGCTCCCGAAGACGCGGTCCGGCAAGATCATGCGCCGAATTCTACGCAA
>CAXMRT010000075.1:0-13073 GCA_964196025.1 uncultured Gemmatimonadales bacterium
GGTGTTCGCTGCCAGGTGGCAAACCACTGGACCGTCGGACTTGATGCGAACTACACCGATATCGACGGCGATAAGCTCAGCGTAATCGGTGGATCCATCCTCTTCGACGTCACCAGCTGGTTCGAAGCACAACTCTAATCAAGCGTCAACTCTCACTAGACAAGGTCTCCGTGATGCCATCCCTCGGCTCCGGAGGCCTTGTTCTTTTTCAGGCAATCTCCTTCCGAACCTGCTACTCCGCCAACACGTGAAACCGTCCGCCCGAACACAACCCACTAAAACCGACCATAAGCGTTGCCATACCAAACCAGCCCGCTAATCACCCCGTTTTCGATCAATCGTCAAAAGACTACTGTCGATCAGTTCAAGCGCAGAACCAAATCCGCCATCGACAAAGTAAAGATTCCACGCCTCCTTGCTCTCGACATCTTCACGCTTAGGGTAGCCCATCAACTCTAGGACCTGAAACGATCTCGGCGAAAGGTTGTCGATCTCAACCGAGTAAACCAATGAAGGCTGGTCAGCCACCTCCCTATACACGTCGCCGAGTTGGTTGACTTCAATCAAGAGCGTATACGGCGTCGCGTTTGTGGGGTCCCCGGGCAGAATATAATCCGCTGGATCAAACGAGCCATTGGGTGTCGCCGCGCTCACACCATCGACGTCCGGCTCCTCCTCGGCCTCCAACTTGGCGGCCTCCCATCCGTCCACCTTGAACGTCCAGTACGGCAACAACTCAGCCGAAGGTCCAGATGGGGCCCGCAAGGTCTTGATATGGTAACCGCCCTGATTCTCCAACCAAATCGCAACCGCAGGTGGCTTTTCAACATCGAACGCATGGCCTGCTCGGACCGTCAAGGTCAGCCGATACTCAGGCGCCGGATTGTAGTGATAGGTCACCCCATTCTCGCTCATTTCAAAACGATCCATCGCAGGTCCTAGATTACCACTCAACCCGAGTAACGCTTTTATCGGCCCAGGTTGCAAAACAAGCGTCGTCGTTAAAGCGAGTGACAAGAGGATCGCGAGCCGACCCGAACGACCACGGAAATACGTCCTTAACGAGCGAAAATTATTGCTGACATGACATCCCACCACCCCAATAAAAACCATTCCACTCAAGGCATGCACGCCCACGATTACGAGTGAAAACTCTCGGACGAAGGACAGGATGCCCGTCACCGCCATCACCACGAAGGTCAGTGCTATAAATGAGGAAACAAAAGGCCGCTTCATCACGCCTTACGTCGTTCCCGGAATGATAGCGCCATGCTTACGCAACATCGCATGAATATCGCTCAGCGGAACCTTTAACGGCGTACTACCAGTCCGCGCAGCAATCGCTGCGGTCACTCCCGCCGCCTGCCCCATGCCCATGCACGATGCCTGAACACGCAAACCCGAGTTGGCGAGTCGGTCGCTCGACACACATCGACCGGCCACGATAATGTTTTGGCTTCCTTTTGGAATCAAGGCACGCAAGGGAACTGTCGGAACCGTTCCCGGTTTGAGCGGCTTGGGCTTCACACCACTCTTGCTATGCAAGTCGACTGGATAAAAGGCGTTACTCACCGCGTCGTCGAAAAGACGACCCGAGGTGTAGTCATTCACGGTGATCAATGTTTCGCCCACGATCCGATAACTTTCTCGAAAGCCGGTCTCCGGCTGCAAATGCATCAAGCGCTTCTTACTCTTACGCACTTTCTCCAGGACGGACTTCCGACCGGTCAGATTAGCCTCGGTAACGGTACGAGAGTTGGTCGAATCCGCCCCATGCACGTACAAGCGATGAAGCTGACTGGCCGCCGGAACATGCCCTTTTCCAATTTGAAACAACATAGAGCCCGGCTGCCGAACGTCCTCACGCAATCGCGCGAGCTTCAACATACCGACCACTTCGGCACCTCCGGTGCAATCAATGATCTGCTTGCAGGTCACCCGCCGTCGCGTGCCAAACCCTACGCAGTCGAGCTGCCAACCGTCGGTTGTGCGCGTAATGGACTGTGGAAATTCATGATAGGCAAGTTGCACCTTTGCTTCACGACACTTTTCTTCGGCGAGGATCGCGTATAAAAACTGATTGATGTGTACTTGATTGTGATGGTGACGAGCAGGCACTTTTGAAAAGTCCGGTAGCACGCCGCCATCCAATTTCACCGACTCGAGAACCAGCTCCCAACCAATCCCTGCAATGATCTGCTTACCCCACGCATCAAATAACCCAGGAAAGGCAACGCCGCCCGTGGTCATGGCCCCGCCCAACTGACCGTTCCGCTCCAACAACAAAGTCTTGGCGCCAGCGCGCCCGGCTTGAATGGCCGCGATGGTACCCGCGGTGCCACCGCCGACAACCAACACATCCACGGCCGACTGAACGTCCGCCTCGCGTGTCGAGGCCTCACCATTCAAGGGTTCCGCGCCTACCACGACATCCGTGGTGCTCGCTAATAACAAACCCGCGGCTGTGGCTTGCAGAAATTTGCGCCTATCGGCGTCCGGCAACTCACTCATCATAAAACCTCTCTAGGGAAACCTACCACTGGCAGAACAGTCTGTGATCAATAAATAACATTCCGCATGGACCCGAACAAGGGCGTTCTTCAGCCGAGCTCCCATTAATCTTGACCGCTGTGCTCAACTTCACCAAGTATGGCGCCATGCGACGCTTCACTCTTCTAGTCAACCCTCATGGCGGAAAGAAACGTGGACGACAATTGCTCTCGATGGTTCAACCGATCCTAGAGTCCGGCGGCCTAAGTCTCGACGTCATACAAACGACCCACGCAGGTCACGCCACGGAAATCGCACACACCCTAAATGTCGACGGAATCGAAGGGCTCCTTGCCATCGGTGGCGATGGCACACTGAACGAAATCATCAATGGCATGATGACACGAACAGACGGCCACAGCCTTCCCATTGGCATGATCGCTGGAGGCTCCGGAAACTCCTTCTTGCTCGACCTCGACCTTCTCGATCCTCGCAAAGCTGTGGACGCGATATGTAAGGGACACACCCGCCTCATTGATGTCGCGCGCGTGACCGCCAACAAACGCGCCCTCTACGCCTGTAACATCATCGGTTGGGGCCTCGTCACAGACATTGGGGTGTGGGCGGAACATGCACGCTGGCTGGGGCCGGTACGCTACAGTCTCATCAGCCTCTACGCCTGCCTGAGCGCGAAAGCTCGCCCCGGAAGCCTGACGCTGGATGATAGAGTAATTACTGACGAGTTCATTTTTGCGATCGGCTGCGTCACGCGCTACACAGGGAAAGGCATGCTGATTGCTCCCGGCGCAAAACTGGACGATGGCTTAATCGACATACTCTTCGTGCGACGCGGCGCCACACGTCGCGACCTATTGAAAATCCTCGCAGGAATCTACTCTGGAACGCACATCACTCACCCGCTCGTGGAGCACCACACCGTCTCTCGATTCTCCATCGAGCCGACACACAACGAAGGCCTTAATATTGATGGCGAAGTGAAGGACCAAACGCCGGTCCACGTAGAGATGCTCCCCAAAGCCATCTCCGTCTTCGCCTAAGACCTAGGTTGGGTCGTGGGCGCCTAGTGTGGGTGTTCTTTCAGAAGCTCTGCGGGAGTATAGAACCCAGGACGGCTCTTCACGCTCGCACGTACCGCTTTCACGGCCTCTGGCGTCACGACGGACGCTTTGTTACCAAAGGAGTTCCGCACATAAGTCAATACGGCGGCGATCTCCTCATCCTTTAACAAGCCTTCGAAAGGCGTCATAGGAACATGGCCCGCATAAGCCTTGCCCTTAACCTCAATGGGTCCCATCAACCCTTTTAGAGTCAGCTTAATTAGCCGGACCTCATCGCCAACGGCCCACTTGGTGCCCGCAAGCGGTGGGAATCCAGAATCGACCAAGCCTTTGCCGTCAGGCTGATGACAGGTTCCGCAGTGTCCCTCACGATTGAAGATCTCGTGTCCCTTCACGTAAAGCTTCTCCGCAGCGCCTTTCAGCGACGTCTTCACTTTTTCCGCCGGCGCATCAGTAACCTGCTCACCGTTTAATGTTTTTAGCGCGGTCATGTGTGCGGGGCCCACCCACTCACTCAATCCCCCTACAGACACAGTCGACCCCTTTTTGGCAGACTTTAAGGTATACTTCCTAACGACTTTGTCTCCGTTACGAAAAATCAAACCAAACCCATTGATACGTGCACCAAGCTTGCCGCTCCGGTTTGTGATCTTTACCTCACTAATCGCGACCGGCTCAACGAAGTCAAAGCGCATCATCGGCGCTTTGTCCCCTTCCTTAGTGTGCGCCAAGCTCAATGGGTCTCCATCCACCATTTTTTCGATTCCATACTTAGAGCTATAAATGGAAGACTGCGTCGCCTTGGCTTGCTTCGCGATATTCTTTCCGCCCGACATGATTTCAATTTCCGTTAGATTCAAGATGCCGCCTTTTTTGGAAATCTCAATGGAGCTGACTTTGGCGTTACCCAGATCCATCGCACGAACATGATAGGCACTATTCTTCATCCGTAGTTCGCCACCCTTTTTCGCAGCCACTGCTTTCTTTGCGGGGGGCGCTGCCGCGAGTTCTGCCCGCTTCACCGCATCCAACACGGGCACGCCAGCCTTTTGTCCAATCCATGAAGCGGCCGAGACCGTTTCCAAACGCACTCGCCCATGGCCATCGTCCGCCGCGGCCATCAACAAGGCCTGGCTCCCGCTCACATGCATATTATAATGCAACACATTCACGGCTGCTGAACGGACGCGATGATCCGTCGATTTAAGACTCTGTCGAAGCAAAGATTCATCAACTTGATTCAATCCCCAAGTCGCCCATAAAGCCTCTAAGACATGATGGTCATACTCGCCATCCGTCTTGTCGAGCGCGGCGACCCAAGTCGTAATAGCAGGTAGTACTTTCTCGGCTGAATGCTCGCGCAGTTCTCGGCGACTCCGGTAACGGGTCCGATACTCCGGCAACTTCAAGTTGTCCAAAAGAACCGCGATACTCGCGCCATCCACGCTCGCAGGCTTGACCAGCGGTCTCGATGGGTAGGTGATCCGGTAAATGCGTCCATGTGCATGGTCACGATGTGGATCACGTGCATTATGCTGCATATGCCCGATCAACACATTCTGCCAATCGATCACATAGAGCGATCCATCTGGCGCAAACTCCAAGTCAACCGGACGAAAGTTGCGGTCTTTCGATGAAATGAGGTCGTGACGAAACTCGGTGGTGAAGCCCGTGCCTGCTTCAATCATCTTATGCTGCTTGATCCCCTGAAAACCAATATTATTGCAATACAACACATCCCCCTGCATGTCATCAGGGAAATGTCGACTCTCAACAAACTCGAGCCCCGAAGTCGGACGCGCCGCGCCGCCCGTTAGCAAATTTTTGGTTCGCATATTATACCCATACTGCGGCTTCACACGATACGGGGTCATCCAACAAAAAGCGGTGCCGGATGTGTGCAGAAAGAACCCCTGCCCATAGCGATCAAAGGCCATCCCCCATGGATTCGGTATCGCCACCTGCAAGGCGCGCTCCAAACGATGCCGTTGCGGGCTATACCGGAAAAAGCCTCCATCAGATCCGCGCACGGGGCCGTAAGAAGTTTCAACATTCGAATTCAGAAACACTCCCTCGCCCATAAAGAAGGCGCCCGATGGATCCGCGACAAAGGCCCCAATAGCGTGATGCGTATCGTGATCATCAAAACCACTCAGCATAATCTCTTTCACATCCGCCTTGTCATCTCCGTCCAGATCCCGAAGCAGAATGAGGTCGGTCCCCTGCGAAACATAGACGCCCTCGGGTGCAAACTCGAAGCCGATCGGAATACTCAAGGTATCAGAGTAAACAATCTCGCGATCCGCCTTACCGTCATTGTCTGTATCCTCATAGATCAAAAGCTTGTCGGTCGGCTTCGCATCACCCGGCCGCCAGTGTGGATACGAAGGCATGACCGCAACCCACAGGCGGCCTTTGTTATCGAAACTCATCTGAACCGGATTCGCGAGATTCGGAAACTCTTTTTCAGACGCAAACTGCTCAATCTTAAACCCGTCAACAATTTCGAGGTCGGCCGCCCCCTTTTCTGGCGCCTTATAGGTTGTGGCACCACGAAAGTTCGTCTCGACCGCCGGAAGATCACCCGTTTCAGCGTCCGCGCTCTTCAAATCGAAGGTCTTCCCTTGATTAGCCGCCCAAATCGCCTGGTCTCGCAACACGGTCATCTTACGGATTTTCGCGAACTCCATAGGATAATTCTTAGGACCAAAGGGGTTATATCGACGCCCATAGGCATGCACACCATTTGGAACCTTGAAATCGCTATGCCAAACCCAATTCTTCTCCATAACAGCCGCAAGAATGCCGGCCCTGTGTTTCGCGACGCCCGCCTTGGACTTGCCAAACGCCCCGTTCACGATCAAGGGTGCCAGCTTGGCGTAGCCCGCATCGGTCAGTTGCGAACCGTCAATGGTCAGAGGAGCAGGACTACCATCAAACCATTTTTTGGTCGGCGTAAACAAGTCAACGAAGCCTACCTTGTTAGCGGCTGCCACTTTGCGCATCGCATCACCATAGATCTGCAGGTTCACATTCTCCAACAGACCGTTAGGCACGTCGATGGTGGCCGACAAATCCTGAAACGCGATCGGCGACACCAACACCACCTTCGGCGCAGCAGTGCCGTTATACTTTTGAGCAAGCGTGTGCTTCACGAAAGCATCCAACTCCTGGGTATAGTTCTCCAACCCAGCGCGCCCTTCGAAGGACTTCACATAGCCAAAGAACGCAAGGATTACATCGGCTTTGTGACGCGTAATCCACGCGTCCGGCGTGTCGTTGTGCCCAGACCCCGCACCGCGTGTATGATTCGGATTAAATTTATCCGCGCCCGGAAACGCCCAGTGCTTAGTGTTTTTGCGTGCAGAGTGCGGGCGAAAGCCCGGCGTGTTCCCGCCGTCACACATATTTCGGATAGTGAGCTTCTTGTCAGGATAACGGAGATGCAACTCCGTTTCGAAATGACCGTACTTCATCATGCGAGAGCCCAGGTTGTTTCCAACCAGAATCACGTGCGCCTCCTCTTGAAGAGCCACAGGCGCTGCCGTGCTCATACTTCCGCTTACGATCAAGGCCAATACAACGTTGCAAAGACTCACTCTCATACATCCTACTTTCTCTACAGTGTTTATCTATTAAAAGTCTGTTATCGCGAACGTGTAACCTAGCAAACCCGACACCCGCGTTCAAGAAGAACCCCTGGCCAGAACCTACTCTAGACAATGCGTGCTTACGCTCAACGGGTGTTTATCGGTGAGCGCAATAGCGTGCTATAAATGCCTGAACCATCCTAACTCGCATGCATATCACGCAGGCGATCTATTCCCGAATACCTGTCACTTGCGCCCCACTGGGCTCCAGGGCCCTGCGCAGCGCCAACAAACCCGCCCTAAAGAAAATGGCGGGTACGTCAAGTGTCAGTAGACGTCAGCGCCCGCGGCACCCTATACTCGCTCGAAGCCAACATCGTCATTCAACCCCTAAAGGCGCTTACTATGCACCCCATCACCATCCTATCCTTAACTCTCTGCGCAACACTAGCAGCAGGTTGCCAAGGGCTCCACTCCCACAGCCCAAAGGGTCCCGACCTTGCGATACTCGAATCGGGTCAGACGACAAACCTAATCGGTGCAGGCTCCACACTCGCGTGGGCGCCATTGAAAACCGATGCCTATGAAACCGCTGGGCCGACAAAGGTCACCGACACACAAATCACCCTACATGCTGGTAAACCCTACGCAGGCGTCAGATGGACCGGGACTGCTCCGACCGACAACTACGAACTGTCGCTCGAAGCCACACGGACAAAAGGGAACGACATCTTCTGCGGTATTTTTTTTCCTGTCGGAACCAATCATTGCTCACTGATCCTGGGCGGCTGGGGGAATTCTTTAGTAGGACTCTCGATGGTTGACGACCTCTCCGCCGCCGAAAACGAAACCGCCTACCCAGAAACATTCACTAACTCTGTTTGGACCAAAGTCGTTCTCCGAGTAACGCCAAAATTGATCCTCGCCGAGGTAGACGGCAAACAAGCCATCGAGCTGGAGCGTGAGTTCCACCGGGTCAGCCCCTATCTCGGCCTCGAGTTCTTCGAGCCTCTCGGTCTTTTTACCTACGAATCTGACGCCATCATCCGAAACGTTCACTTGCGCAAATTGCCTGAGGAGTAGCCCGCGCTCACGCTGCCGCACCGGTGCCGCTGACCCACAATAACCTTCCTTCCATACCGCTTCAACGCTACGGTGCGGGTCTGACTCACCATCCGATCATCGCTAACGTCCATCATGAAAGTTTCCTTATGAAGAACACCCTTTTTTGCCTGAGCCTTCTGATGACCCTAGTCGCCAATGCGGCCCCCAAGAACTTCATCATCGTCTATACGGATGACCAAGGGTATAAGGACCTCAGCGCCTTCGGCCACGAGGCGATCAAAACTCCTCACATCGACCGCATGATCAAGGAAGGCATTAAATTCAACAGCATGTACACCGCGTCTTCCGTCTGCACCCCTTCTCGAGCTGCACTGATGACCGGCCGCTACCCGAAACGCGTGAAACTACCAGCCGTTCTCTTTCCACGCTCGCAAACCGGACTTGATCCGAAAGAAATCACGATCGCGGAAATGCTCAAAGAAAAGTCCTATCGCACCGGATTAGTTGGCAAGTGGCACCTGGGGCATCTACCGAGATTCCTACCTCTCAATCAGGGCTTCGACTCTTATTTTGGGCTTCCGTATAGTAACGACATGTCAATCGCGCCAGAACTAGCGATTTCTAAAGACATCGTTCTCCATGGCGACAACACCGTCGAGACACTCGCCAAAGAAGGCGCCACAATGCAAAAGAACTACCGCAAACTTCGCAACAAGATGCCGCTGATGCGCGGCAACGAAGTCATCGAGTATCCAATCGATCAACGCAAGCTGACGCGTCTCTACACCGAGGAGGCCGTCTCCTTTATCAAGGCAAAGAGCGACAAACCCTTTTTCCTATACCTCGCCCACACCATGCCTCACAAACCGCTAAATATCGAAGAAGAGTTCGTCGGCAAAAGCGCCTTCGACAAATACGGAGACATCATCGAACAAATCGACTGGTCCATGGGCGAAATCCGAAAAGCGCTCGAGGAATCGGGTAACGACAAGAATACGATGATCTTTTATTCCTCAGACAATGGTCCTGCCAAGGGAACCGGCGCATCGGCAGGTAAATTGCGAGGTATGAAATTTTCCACCTACGAAGGCGGTCAGCGAGTTTGCTCGTTCATGTGGTCGCCCGGCACGGTTAAAGCCGGACAAGAAACGGACGAGATTCTGACCACGATGGACCTATTCCCCACACTAGCACACTACGTCGGCGCTGAACTCCCCCCTGACCGAACCTACGACGGGATCAACATCAGCGACATCCTCGAGGGCAAGGACGGCGCCAAAGGTCACGGTGCCATGCACTACTATCTCGCCAACCGCACGCAGATCAACTGCATCCGGGTCGGTGACTGGAAGTACGTCGACGGAAGCAAGGAGCTGTTCAACCTAAAGGATGATGTCGGGGAGACAAAAAACCTCATCGACACTCATCCCGAAAAAGCAGAAGAGCTGCGCAAAGCAATGCGCGAATTCGACGCCGGCGTCACAACCTTCTAACAAACCTGCGGATCCGTCCTCAGAATGACCATCGCCCTCGTTTCGTGCAGTATCCACGATATCTCGGGTCATTCTCGACCTCCGGCTTGACGCTGATCGCACGGCCCCCTGGCTCAAGCCCTTTCTCCCTTGCCACAGCCGGACCAGTCATTACACTCATTAATTCGATCACACACACATAAGGATACCGCATGAAGCAACTTCCCCTAATAGTCGCCATACTGACGCTCAGCGCCTCGCACATTGCCTTTGCCGACACGCCACCCGACTCCTCCACAACAAACGCGCTCGCAGCCGGCCACTCCCAACACGGCGAAGCGTTCAACGATGGCCCTCGCCAAGCACCCTATCTGATGGGTGGTACCGGAAAGATCTCATTTCCCATCACGACGGGCTCCAAGAAAGCAAAAAGGTTCTTTCTCCAAGGCCTCGGTCAGCTACACGGATTCTGGTATTTCGAATCTGAACGCTCGTTTCGCCAAGTAGCGTTTCTTGATCCCACCTGCGCCATCGCATACTGGGGAATGGCACAATCCAATATACGTAACGAGAAACGCGCACGAGGATTTCTTGCGAAGGCCATCACGCTTAAAGAGTCTGCCTCGGAACGCGAGCAAGCGTACATCGACAGCTTCGCTGCATTCCTCGGCATACCCACAGCCTTAGACGAGCTCAAGAAGATCGAGAGCCTCGCCGACTACAAGCCCAAGCGCTCAGACAAAGATCGTCGATCGGAGTACGTCCGCAAACTTGAAGAACTCGTCCTCGATTATCCCGATGACATCGAAGCGAAAGCGTTCCTCCTCGTCCTCCTCTGGCAAAACACTCGCCACGGACTGCCAATGAACAGCACCCTCGCTGCCGATGCAATCTCACAACAAATTTTGGCCGCAAACCCGATGCATCCCGTTCACCACTATCGCATCCATATCTGGGATGGCCGCAAACCGGACGTCGCACTCGATGCCGCAGCAGCTTGCGGCTTCGCCGCACCATCGGTCGCTCACATGTGGCATATGGGTGGACACATCTACTCAAAAGAAAAGCGCTATGCCGACGCAGCATGGCATCAAGAGGCCTCGGCTCGCACGGATCATATGCACATGATGCATGACCAAACTCTCCCCGACCAAATCCACAACTTCGCCCACAACAATGAGTGGCTCACTCGCAACCTGATCTATCTTGGCCGCGTCCCCGAAGCCCTTGATCTCGCGAAGAACATGACTGAACTCCCGCGCCACCCCACTTACAACACTCTAAAGAAAGGCTCCGCTCGATACGGTCGGGCTCGCCTCATCACCGTCCTTACCGAATGTGAGCTCTGGGAACAGGCACTGAGCCTAACGACGGGATCCTATATCGAACCCACCGACATTCCACGAGAGCAAATCAACCGACTTCGCCTCATCGGACGCGCCGCTTATGGCCTCAACGACATCGCAAAAGGCGACTCCACAACCAAGGAGCTAAAGGCCCTAACGAAATCTATCGCCGACAAACACCACGCCGAAGATCACAAAAAGCAGGAAGCCAAGAAAAAGGCAGACAAAGAGAAGGCGGACAAGAAAGCGAAAGAGAGGGCCGATAAAGCCAAAAAGGAACTCGCCGCTAAAACCGATAAAAAAGAAACGCCCGAAGAGAAGAAAGATGACAAGCCCGACGCGAAGGTCGCCGCCAAAGACGACAAGAACAACGGGACCAAAGACAAGAAGGCGGACAAGAAGGACCGCAAGCCCGAGACAAAGGTCGCTGCGAAGGATAAGAAAAAGAAGGACGCCAAACATAAGGAACCCAAAAAATCGTCTGATGAAATTTTCGCCGACACTGTTCTGCGCGAACTCGGACTTGCCCGCGCCCTCACGGAGGGAACTGCCAAAGACGCCATCGGCGAAAAGGATTTCAAATCCAACGGAATCGACAAGAACCTCATGTTGCAGCTCTATATTGCCGCTGAGAACTTCGACAAAGCAATTGAGCTCTCTGCTCAAGAGGTGAAGCGTCGCAAGAATCAAACCCTCCCGCTCGCTCGCCATGTGCACGCTCTCTACGCCGCCGGCAAACTGGATGAGGCCCGCGAGTCATTCGTCGAACTCCGAGCCCTTTCACAAAACATCGCCCTCGACGTCCCGGTCTTCAAACGCCTGGATGCGATCGCCTCTGCGTTTGACGCCCCCTCAGACTGGCGCGAAGATCGACCCGTACCAGGCGACATTCGTAAACGCCCTGAACTCGACGACCTCGGCCCCTTCCGCTGGCGGCCCAGTCTTGCGAAGTCCTGGACCCTCCCCGATCACAACGGCCGCTACACAAGTCTCGCCGAGCAAAACCAGGACCAAAACATCCTGCTCATCTTCTATCTCGGAGCCGAATGCTTGCACTGCGTCGAACAGCTTGGCGCGTTCTCGCCAAAAGTTCAGGCTTACGCCGATGCCGGCATCAAGATCATCGCCATCAGCCTCGAAGATAAAGTGAGCCTAAAGGAATCCATCACGGCCTACAGCCAAGACACCACGCCCACTCTTGACCTCGGCAAAAAGCAGACCCGCGAAACGCCTCTGATCAGCTTTGTCAAAGACGGCGCATTTCCGTTCCTCCTACTCGCCGACGAAAAAGAGGAAATCTTTAAGCGCTACCGCGCCTACGACGATTTCGAGCAAACAGCGCTACACGGCACATTCCTGATCGACAAGCAGGGCTACGTCCGCTGGCAAGACATCAGCTATGAACCCTTCACAAAACCCGACTACCTGCTCAAGGAATGCATCCGCCTTCTCGCCCAGCCCGACGACATCGTTCACGGCCCTCGCGACACAAAACCCCTACGCCTGAAGTTCTGGAAGAAAAACTAGAACGCGCTTATCGCCTAAGGCGCATCAACGGTTACGGTTTCGGGCAGGGCGTCGATGGGGTGATAAGCATGCTCGAGCCGATCCTTGTACACCTTCACCACTCTCACACCGCGCGGGTCTTTCCCGCCTGGTGCACAACAGCTTGCTGTCGTAATCACCTCGAGCTCGCCATCCTTCACGTAGGCATTGCGATGAAGGTGACCACTAAAGACGGCGTCGAACCCATTGTCATGCAATAGGACCAGTAGTTCCGCCCGCGATTTCAACGGGACGTTGTAATAGCCATCCTTCTCGTCGGTTTGCACGGTACAGACCGGATGATGCATATACAGGGTCTTGTGATCATAGTCTTTCGCGCCGGAATCTTTCATTGTACGCACAAGCCAGCTCCATTGTTCCGCGGCGATCTCTGGCGCCCCGCCGGGTTCACGAACGAGATTGGACTCAATAACGATGAATAAGCTATTTTTATGTTCAAACGAATACCACGGTGGCCCAAAACGC
>CAXMRT010000076.1:0-4764 GCA_964196025.1 uncultured Gemmatimonadales bacterium
GAGAGCCGCATGCATATCCTTACTCAAATCGGCCAAAGGGAACTTTTTCTCCTTCGCAAGCTCTCGCAGAAAGTCGTTGTAAGGAATCAAGTCCTTGTTCAACGCTCGATCTGGGTCCTCACCAATCATCGTCGACGTCAAAATCACAACCTTGATGCCAGCCGCTTGGGTCTGGTCAACAATCGCCCGGATATTCTTTTTGTAATCATCGATCGATACACCCTTGAAGGTCCGCTTGCCTAAGCGTAACTTGAAATGCCAAACATCGTTAACGCCGCAACTCAATGTCATCCACTGCGGCTTCTTACTGATTACATCTTTTTCAAGACGCGCCAGCATATTATCGGATTTGTGCCCCGACTTTCCGGCCGCCACACGGGTCAACTCTAAGCCCTCATTATTTAGCGCTTCCATCACCAAAGTGATGTAGCCACCCTTTCGTGCTCCGCCTGCCGTAATCGAGTCGCCCATAAAGGCAATGGTCTCACCCTTCGCGACCGCAAGCTTACGCTCCTCCGCCGACACAACAACCAGCGACAGTATCCCAAACACCAAACATATCGTTGCAGCAAATCTTTTTCCAACAGTCATACAAAACCCCTCTCTAATCGTTATCCAGTTCACGTCGACCCATAATAGACAACACCCACAAAAATTCAACACTCACGACAGAACGCCCAATTTCCGCCCCTGCTCAAGACTCGGGCCGTGAACGCCCAGAGCCCTGAATCTTTTTGAGTCTCCCAGCAAGTTCGCTAACAATCTCCGGATACTTACTCGCGAGATCGGTGGTCTCCTTGGGATCAGCATCGAGATCGTACAACAGGGTGCCAGTCACGAGCTTCCACTTTCCCCTCCGGATGGCGAACCGCCCGTTGTAATCGTGATGAACAACTGGAGGCCTATTGGGAAGTGCCGCCTTTTCTCCAGTCAATAATCCGAAAAAACTCGTGCTATCTTCCGCGGCATCAGTCGGTAGCGTCACACCCAACAGGTCCGCCGTCGTCGCCATGAAATCATTCAGGCAAATGGTCTGCTCGCAGGTGGACCCCGGTTTGATCTTCCCGGGCCAGCGAGCGACGAAAGGAACGCGATGACCGCCCTCGTGAATCTGCGATTTAAAGCCCTTAAAGTGATAATTCAAATCGATACCCGCAGCCTTCAAGTCTTTAATCTTCGCAGCGGCCGCTGTTCCGTTATCGGTCGTAAAAATCAAGAGTGTGTTGTCAGCAACTCCCGCTTTATCGAGCGCCTCGACGATTTGACCAACAGCCCAATCGGTTTCCATAACAAAATCGACATACGCGTTGACCCCGCTCTTACCACGAAAGTTCTTACTCGGTGCAATCGGTGAATGCGGCGATGTTAGTGGGACATACAGAAAAAACGGTTGATCCTTTTTGCTTTTCTCAGCAATCCATTCCCCAGCCCGACGCGCGAGGCTCGGCAGGATTTCATCCAACTTCCACCCCGGAAGCATCGGTCCGGGCGCACCAAACATGTCAGAAGGTTTCGGCATGGAGGGCACCCCGAGAACCTTGTCATTTTCAATCCACAAATACGGAGGAAAGTTAGGCACGTCGACGCCGAAGTAATAATCAAATCCGTGATCAGTCGGACCACCGGTGATAGGTTTTGTAAAATCGATGCGCTTTTCCACCACCGCAATTCGCTCTGCTGAACCATCCTTCTTAAAATGCGCGTCGGTGATTTTGAGATCCGCGTTAGCGACATTGCCCTCTGCGTCGTACCAATCCATACCCAGATGCCACTTACCCACCAGCCCCGTCGCATACCCCTGCTCACGCAACAAGTCTGCAACCGTCAAACGCTCCTTCTTAATCAAAGGCGCGCCCCAGGTCCACAGCACCTGACTCTTGAGCTCAGTCCGCCAGCAATACCGCCCGGTCAACAAGCCATAACGCGTAGGCGTGCACACTGCAGATCCCGAATGCGCATCCATAAAGTTCATGCCCTGAGAAATGAGCCTGTCCAGATGAGGCGTCTTCATTGGCCCAATCTTCTCATTATTGGCAGACACCGAGTCGAAACTCATATCATCTGCCAGAATGAATACGATATTTGGCACATCCTTCGCCGGGGCGAAAGACGGCGCCAGCAGCAAAAAAAGTAGACAGAAAAGTCGCCTCATCAAAACCTCCTATTAATCAGTCAAAAGAAGAACCGTTAACGCCCCAACCTGTAAATCTACGGCGCACAACCCCCCTTTGTGACGCCCAAACTGCCGAACTTCCCGCAAGACCCATGGATAAGCCGAAACTCCACCGTCGGCAGGTCTGAGGTAGTGGCGACTTACCCCCTAGGAGGACCCGCCCTGTGCCAAACTTTCTTCCGGTTCATCGCTCAACTACTCTCCATGAGTAACGTGCTCACAAACAAAGCTATACTGGACAAACCCTCACACAGCACCCTACCCTGCACTCCACTCACGTTCAACCTGGAGCAACAATGAAACATCTACTGCTTAGCGGTCTTTTAACTACACTGTTTTCATTCCCCCCAGTCTTCACAACTGCTGCGACTGTCCATAAAGCCGACATCTGCATCTATGCCGGAACCGCCAGCGGAGTCATGGCTGGAGTCGCCGCAGCAAAACAAGGCGCGACTGTCATCATTGTCGAACCCAGCCGATGGCTAGGCGGCATGACCGGTGGCGGAATCAGCAATCTGGACTGGGGCCGAAAGATCGCGGTCGGCGGCTCCACGTTTGACATTCTGCAAAGCCAACCAGGAAACGACGTCTATCGCAACACCTTCAAAAAGCTTGTCGCTAAGCACAACATCAAGGTGCTCTACAACTATCGGCTAGGAAAAACCCGCATGCAAGGCACGTCTATCCAGTCCCTCTCACTCGACTACGCACCCGTCGACAAAACGGGCTGCCCAATCCCAGAGCCTGAACGAGTAGATGATGCGGAAGTCCACGCAAAGGTCTTTATCGATTGCAGCTACGAAGGCGATTTGATGGCCGGTAGCGGAGTCTCATATACTTGGGGACGGGAATCTCGTGATCAGTACTCTGAATCCTTGGCCGGCGTACGCCCAAGCTTATGGGTTTACGACATTGACCCTTATGTCGAACCTGGGAAACCCACGAGCGGACGACTTCCATTCATTCAAGACCACAAAATCGGCCCGCTTGGATCCGCCGATAAACTGACAATGGGATATTGTTTCCGCTACAAGTATGACGAAAGCGGCAACGGGATCCCTATTCCTGAGCCCGTTAATTATGACCCCGCAGAATTTGAATTGTTCCGACGCGGCTTCAATAACAACATCAATCTGATCGCCAGCCGTAAAATGCGGAAACTAGGAGAAATCTCGGAGCGTGACGGATACTTCATTAATAAATCAGGCAACCTCTGCCGGGCGCTCCTCACGATCACCGTTTATGGCTGCAACGCAGACTACCCTGATGGAGACTGGGCAGTACGTTCGAAAATCTGGAAATTCCACCAAGAGTATTTCAGCAAGCTTATCCATTTCTTAAAAACGGACGCCTCCGCTCCTGAACACCTGAGGAAAGAAGCCGCAACGGTGAGCTTCGCACGTGGCGTGTTTGATGAAACGGAGGGGTGGCCCAATCAACTGTACGTCCGGGAAGCACGCCGAATGACGTCGTCTTATATTGTCAGCCAGAAGGATATGGAGGGTCGAACAACGCCTCCTCACTCAATCGGACTCGCGTCGTACGGAGTCGACGACTGGCCTTACGCGACTGTTGTGGAAAACGGTAAAGTAGCCCTCCAAGGCGGCTCATTCTCCATCCTTTATCTCGATGACGGCAAACACCGTGGTATCTATGAAATCCCCTACGAAGCCATTGTGCCGCTACAATCCGAATGTCAAAACCTACTAGTCCCCGTCTGCTGCTCCGCCAGTCATATCGCCATGACCTCCATCCGCATGGAACCCGTTTGGATGCTCCTTGGCGAATCCGCTGGGATCGCCGCTGCGATGTCCGCAAAAAAACAAATCGCCGTCCAGAAACTCCCCTACGATCAACTCAAAGCCAAGCTCTTGGAGGCAGGTCAAAAACTCAAGCGCCCAGCAGCTACCGCATCCAACTGATCACTGCATCCTCAAGCCTACCAATCATCCGTACGAAACACAGACGCGGGCAAGCCCTCTTTGTTATACAAGTTCGCGCCCAACGCATTCGCTGCCCAGGCGTAACGCACGGCAACAGGTTCAGCGATATCCGGATGCGAGACCGCGACCGTTTCTTTTCCACTAATTTCGGCGTCGGCCCACTTCCAGACTTTGTCGGCACCCGCAATTTGAAAGAACTTCAGTTTCTCATCAACCTCTTCAGTAGCATCCATCAAATGCTTCTTCCCGACCATCAAACCAGAACCTCCGGAATCGAAGCTGACCGTAATCGCACTGCCCTTCACCTTGAACTTTTCATACAGGGGACCGGTGTACGACGGAACTTTCTTTTTGTAATCCTTCGCCAATGCCCAAAGCGAGAGGCGCTTGCCGACATCCATCTTGTTATGCGGATGAATATCCTGCACCTCGCCGATGTCGTTCAGAACAGCCATGCCAGTATTCTTTAGTTCCAACGTCAATCGCTGCTGATCACAAACAGTGACCCAGTTGTCCTTGCTGACGGGCTCGACAACCGGCGCGCGAAACTGTGCAAGTTGTGCGAAGTAAAAGGGGAAATCGCCCTGACCCCAGGCCGTCCGCCAACCTTCAATCATTGTTCTAAAATATAGGCTGTATTCATCCGCA
>CAXMRT010000077.1:0-6377 GCA_964196025.1 uncultured Gemmatimonadales bacterium
GGTCATGGATAGCATGCGCTTCGTTTTTTATTTGGATAGGCTGTGTCATGCCATCTCCGGCGTTATGAGCGGATCCGCGCACACAGGTGCAGCGAATCAGCTCATGCCTTGGAACTACCGGCATGATTGTGACCCTCTACTAATCTGTTCGACGCTAGGGGGAAGGGGGCTGACCCTTTTCTCGGAGGGCAAGCGGCGATCGTGCTGTACCTTTTTCGGGATTATCTTTTCCTTATCCGGAGGATTTTATAGTATTCACGGATTTGCTGCGAGTTGCGGCGTGCTTCAACGGGAACAGATTGCAAGGAGAACACACATGAACAAGATAAGCACATTCATTGGATGTATGTTTTTAATAACGTCGCTGGCGATGTCCAGTGCGATGGCAGAGACTGACCTAGTGCGTGGTGAAACCCGCATAGATGTTCCGGCGATTGCTGACGGGCTGTGTGTTCACAACATGTTCCAGTCTAATATGGTTCTCCAGCGTGATAAGCCGATAGGCATTCGAGGCTGGGCGACGGCTGGCGAAAAGGTTTCCGTGTCGTTTAACGGGAAGCAGGAAAGCGCCACCGCTGAAAAAGATCGTTCATGGAAAGTGACCTTTCCTGCGATGGACGCCAGTGCAGAAGCACGCACAATTACGGTGACCGGTGCCGAGGCCACGCTGAAGCTTGAAAACATCTTGGTCGGCGATGTCTGGATACTGGGCGGTCAGAGCAATATGGAGTTTCCGATCAGCAAAATCGTCGATGGTGATCTGGAGATCGCCTCAGCAAATTTTAAGAACATTCGACTGTTGACCATACCCTCTCTGAACGGTTCGGATCAGCAGAAGAGTTTTCCGGGGCAATATCAATGGAGCAGCTGGTCGGGCCGCCACTTCCGTCAAGGCTTCTGGGATGTCTGCTCGCCGGAGACCGTAAAGGAGTTGTCGGGCATTGGCTATGTCTTCGCCCGCCGACTGCACATGGCGACACAGGTGCCCATCGGGGTGGTTGATGCCTCGCGCGGTGGAACAACCGTGGAAACCTGGACGCCGGATTCGGTGCTTAGAGAGATCGGCACACCTGAAGTTAAGGCCTTGATGACGCGCTGGGATGAGAAAGTGGCGGCGTTTGATCCGGAAGAAGATCTGAAAGCCCAAATCAAAAAACACGTGGAATGGATAGCGAGGATGAAAAAGGCGGGCAGGCCTACTGACAAAAAAGCTCCCTCAGAGCAACGCCCTGGACCGGCCATGGATCAGAATCGACCGGGTAACTGTTACGCCAGTATGATCGCCCCTATTGCCGGGTTCCCGGTCAAAGGAGCCATCTTTCATCAAGGCTACAACAATGCGATGGGGCTCGGGTCGAGAAATGTCAGCGCATATTATCAGATCTTCGGTCCGATGATCACTGCGTGGCGCAAGGCGTTCAATGATCCTGAAATGGCCTTCGGCATCATTTCTCTGTGTACCGGAGGAGCTCCTCAGGATATGGACACCTACCTCGAGCGGATGGCCGACAATGGCATCTATATTCGTGCGACACAGTACCAGACGTTTTTGGATTTTCGTAAAGCCGGCGATGAAACGATCGGTTTTGCGAGTAGCTTCGACCAGCGCCGGTCTTGGTATCATCCGCAAATTAAAGTCGCAGTCGGCGAGCGCATTGCGCGCTGGGCGCTGGCGACGCAGTATGACTTGAAGAAGCTTGCGTGGGAGCCGGTCACTTATAAGGACGTGGTTGCTGAAGAAGGCCGACTGCTGGTCAAAATGAATGGCAATACGGGTGCGCATAATGACGGGCCGATTCTGGGCTTTGCCATCGCGGGTGAAGACGGTAAGTGGCAGCCTGCTTCCGTCGACTTTCTAGTGACAGGAAAAGATAGTCGCAATCGCCCGAAAAAAGACAACAAGACCCTTGTTCTTTCCAGCCCTCTTGTTCCGGCGCCGGTCCATTTTCGTTATGCCTGGGCGCGTAATCCTGTGGCCAATCTTAAAACGGCGGGGATCCCGTTCGCCACGCAGCGTAGCGATTCCTGGACCATCGAAGAGACCTATGAATCGTATATGGGTGGCACCGTGATTGTACCCGGTGAACTTGATCGCGGGGAAGTCTCTAAGTTGCGGAAAGCGCTCCAGGCCGGGGATCTTGAGAGGCGGTTGAAGGCGGCGGAAGCCTTACTCGAGGCCCACCGTGAGAAGGTTGACAAGTAAACGGCGACCGTGCATCCGGTTTGTCTTTGTATAGTTGCGAGTTGACCTGTTGGGCCTGCATGGCGCAACCGGAACAGGCTAGTAGCGTGATAGGCTTAATACTCATTGGTTTGGGAGTGCTTGCCAGGCTCGTCACTGTGTCGCGATTCCTCACGTGTAACGCTGAGTATGACGAACTTCTTCTTTGTGGTGGAGTTGAAAGAATCAAGAAAAGGGGTCTCTGTGCATTGAATGCTGGTCCTGTGTCCCTTCAAGGTAAGTCTGTTGATGTTGAGCCTCTTTTTATAGGGAAATAAGAGGCGCCGGTTACTGGCACGGGACTTGCTTAGTTACTCGTTATTATTCGAACCTCCGAAACTAAGAAGGAAGATTATGAAAAAACCCCAAGTATTTATTTTTGTTTTTCTCGCGGGCGCCTGTGCAGGCCTTTTGTTTACAGGCTGTGCCGCTACGCACGTGAAAGAATTGTCGGCTGTCGATTTCGTGAAGCAGGCGGGAGAAATAAATGAAGTCAACGGCGCCCATTGGACCCGTTACGTTGGGCGCACACAAGGCCGTGTCTATCTGGAATACCAACACTCCTCCCTGATTGGCGATGGGGTCAGGACGACCGTTTATTGGACCAATCTGCCAGAACTACCTAAAGAGATCGCAGAAAACATTAAGGTCGGCAATGCCCCTTGGGGCGCTGGCTTCCCTTTGCTTGAAAACAGCGAATCGCAATAAGTAACTGCGGGGCTCCCACAAAAGGAGCTCGTTATTTGAAAATCTCGGTGAGGGTTTTTGGGCGGGTTCGTTTTGTGACCCTACGGGACTGATGGAGAAGCAAGCGTCTTGTTTGCTATTTCTTTCCTGCTGCCAGCGCCTCTTTTAGCGAGATGAGTTTGGCGGGGTTCTTGTCCTCTTCGATTGCCGTGACCATTTTTTTGTAGCCGCCTGTATTTCGGCCCCAGTTGGTTCGGTTGTCATGGCGCTCGTTATATTCCTTTAGTGCGTCTTTGGCATTTGCACCATATTTCCCTAGCACGGCCCATGTTGCTTTGGACTTGAATGAGCCCTTGCCTGAGGGGCTTTTTTCGATTGCCATGGCAAGGTCGATGCCTTCCTTGATATTGTGATTTGCTAAGATGGTGATTGCGGCGGTCACCGGCCCGCCGGGATTATGATAGGAGTGATAGGCGGGATCCTGATCCTTGATCACATGCATGACGTCGTTCGCAATAAGACCTAGGTCATCCAAGGAGATTTCCGCGAGCATCTTCAGGCCTTCGGTGCGTGCGTTCTGGCGCTTGTGTCTTACGAGTTTCAGGGCGGCCTTGTAGAAGAGGTCTTTGTCGGTGACTAGCCCGCTTGTAAACGGGGTTTTGCACAGAACATTAATGCTCTTACCTAGGCCCATATCTAACAGGCCGAGTGAATCCGATGGGCGGTCTTGGGCTAGGAATTTAACTATGTCCATGTAGTATTTCTGTGCAGGTTCGCCCATATAGGCGACCGATCCGGCGGCCGCCAGTCTTATCTCGATCGATTGATTGGAATCGCGCAGGAGGGCACCGATGTCATCGAGCTGAGGAAGCCGCGCTTCGATAGGGTGCCACCATCCATACTGACCGATTGCCAGCAGCTTCTGTTTATCCGTTCCCTCTTTCAGGTACTTGATCCACGTGGGAGTCAAGGCCTCTCTACGCTCGCCAAAGATGGAGCTGGCCTTCCGTCGTACCTGCGGCAGGAAATGATCTGTGGCTAGAGCTGCAAGGTCCTCATTGCTTTTGCTCTTGTAGTCTATTTTGTGGGCCATCACGACGTCGGTCGCGTCCTGACCCTTCACCCAGATCGATTCATCGGCTTTGCGGCCGGTGATCAGGAGAGCGTTGCGCGACTGGCAGTAGGTCAGCAGAGCGATGCCTTCGTGCGGTCCTTCTTTCCAGTCAGGCGACCAGCTTCCATCGAAGCCGCGCCGTAGATTATGGAACCAGAGTGATTTCTTGAAGAACTGCTGGGTGACTTCGGGCCCGGAGAGATGGGCGCCGAGCGGTGTCCAGAATGGGTTGAAGAAAGTGCTGGCGTGACCTGACTCCAGACCGTCATAGCTTGGAGCGGCGAGTCGGGAGAAGAATTTCGTCGCCTCGGTCCTCTTAAGGAGCGCCATGCAGATCGCGGCAGAGCCGCTTGTGCCGTTGTTGTTGAAAACGCCTGAGTTCGCACCATGCACGCCGTAAGGGAATGCTCCCTTGCCGACATGGGAGTCGACATACGTGAAGGTCGTTCGTATTCCTTTGTCGAGCGCAGGATCTCGGACGCCGCATTTGTGTGCGAGTAACATAGACATGAAGCAGGTCAAGGTGGGCTGGTTCATCTGGCCGTAGCCGGGCAGGCGGTTGAAGCGCGCCGGGGAGATGAAGCGGTGTCCATAGCATCCGCCTGCATCTTGGCCCTTAGCCATCGCCACGGAGTAGGTTTTAATACCCGGAAGAACCGACTTGTCACCCGTCAGAAGGTAGTACTCGCACATTGTGATGAGGTGGTAGCCCCAGCTCCACGTTGTGTACCCTCCGGGTTCGGTTCCCGCCATAATCGCGTCAACTTTCGTCTGATCGGGCTTGGCCCAGTCTGCGTTCTGAATCGCTTCTGCGACCGCAGCGATATATTTTTTTTCGCCGGTTGCCATCAGCCCCAGTAGTTCTGGGTGCAAACGGCTCTCCAGACCTTTCTTGTTCATCAGTAACGAGTCGGCCGTCATCGTGATGATTTTGTCGGTCTTCGCGCACTGGTAGGGCGCAGTCGCGCTGTAGCTGCCAAGTACTGGAAGCGTAATCTCAACAGTCTTGTTGCCCTTAAGCATCAACGTCATCTTGCCGCCAGCTTTCACGGTTTCGGCTTCGTCAATGGCCTTGACCATATCGCGTTTTACATTACTGAACTTGGCCTTGCCCAGGC
The DNA here is from genome assembly GCA_964196025.1 of uncultured Gemmatimonadales bacterium. Taxonomy (GTDB): domain Bacteria; phylum Verrucomicrobiota; class Kiritimatiellia; order CAXMRT01; family CAXMRT01; genus CAXMRT01. The sequence goes on from CAXMRT010000077.1 coordinate 5,141, forward strand.
CGATGATCACATCGCCCTTTTTAAGCTTACCCTCAGCCGGTGAGCCCTTCTGCGAGGCCTGCACCGTGATCGACGTTTTTCCTGCATCGCCGATTATACCCGTCGGTCCAAAGAGTTGTTCTGAAGAGCCCTTCTTGGCGCCGAATGCGATCCCGCTCGTGAGAACGCCCACTGCTAGTAGAGCCACCGTGAGTCTGATACCTGATTTCATAAATAAATTCCTCTGGTCTATCGATACGTTTCTGACTCTTCAAGATCCTCAAGAAAACTACCACCGCCACTATTGCTCCACCAGAACAATGCGAACGCTCATGGACGCAAGGGGTCCACGGTGGATCTGCATATTCCTTGCGATAGGCGGCTGGGCTGAGGCCCGTATGCTTTTTACACGCCGCATAGAAGTTCGACATCGTGGCGAATCCTGCGTGCAGGCAGAGGTCTATTAGGGACCGTCGACTCTCTGCGCCGGAAATGTCGGTCTCAGGGTCTCACTTTGAGGCAGGGTTCGGCCTTGAGAGAATAGGGGCGTGCAGGAGCTTCTTTGTCCTTTGTGTGTCGGTGGATTTAGCTCAGAATGATCGCATATTCGACTCTACCGGCGATTTCCGAACCGGAGTAAGCGAGCAGGGAATGGGGCGTCAGGGCTGGCCCCTTTTTCGGGCGTTCAGAAGATAAGGCCCTTAGGGGCCGCAACCGTTTTAGTAAAGAGAGGGTGATTATGAAGAAATTCGCAACTTGTTTTGTGATGATGGTGGCGCTGGTGACACTCGGTGATGCAGTGGAAATTCCGGGACTTACCGCACGCGGCAAACGTGATCTTAAAAAATGTCCGATCCCCGATTTCACAAAAGGGGATAAGCCGAATAAGAATCACGACTGGAATCTCGGACCTACCGGCGCTCGTGGTTGGATGTGGGGAATGTTGCTGCGCACTGATAGTGCGCGTCAGATCCTGATCACCAAGGTCGAGAAAGGCTCGCCGGCTGACGGTGTGCTTGCGGTGGGTGATGTGATTATGGGGGTTGGCGACAAGGCGTTCGACAGTGATGCCCGCATCGCCTTTGGCTCGGCCATTACTGATGCTGAAAAAACGGTGAATAGAGGACGGCTAAAGCTGCTTCGCTGGCGGGAGGGTGAGACCGAAACGGTTACGCTACAGCTCAAAGTCATGGGGTCCTACGCACGTTTAGCTCCCATGCAATGTGCGAAGTCTCGCAAAATTCTGGATGATGCCTGC
>CAXMRT010000078.1:0-4546 GCA_964196025.1 uncultured Gemmatimonadales bacterium
GCAAAGAGTTGTCCGGAGATGTTGGATTGCCGAGCGCGACCTACGAGCGTGGGGCGTCGGGCCACATGCTTTCTAGGTCGTAGTATTCGCGGACGTCGTCTTCGAAGATGTGGACGACGACGTTGATGTAGTCGAGTAGCATCCAGCCGGCTTCGTGGTCGTCGGTTCGGCGATAGGCATGTACGCCAATGGCTTTGAGCTGCTGCTGGACCTCGGTAATGAGGGCCTTGAGCTGCGGAGCACTGCTGCCGGAGGCGAGTACCATATAGTCCGTCACACCGGACACCTCACTGACATCAAACACGATAATATCTCGAGCTTTTTTGTTCTCGAGGGAATCGCGGATAAGGGTCAGGAGCTGATCGGTACTAACGGTTTTATCAACTGTAGTAGTGGGCTCTGTCATCATTTATATAATCCGTGCTGCACAATATAGGCACTTACGCTGGCGGGCACAAGCGAAAGGATGGACTTGTTTTGAGCGATGTTTTGACGGATCTCAGAGGATGAAATAGTCATCAAATGCCCCTCTATTAGCGCCTTTGAGAGTGTTTCAGGCCACGGGGCTGGCAGCGGGATGTCGCAGGCGTGGACCTGTTCTTGGCCCGGACGAGCGACGCTGAGGAAGGTTGCGAGCGGGAGTAGCTGCTCGATATCTTTCCATAAATGTAGTTCGACGAGACTATCGGAGCCGATGATAAAGGTGAGGTCATCCTCTGGATATAGATCCTTGAGTGAGCGGACGGTGTCAATGGAGTACGAGGTCCCTGAGCGGCGAATTTCGATATCGCTGATCTCGAAGGCGGGATGGTCTGCCAATGCGAGTTCAAGCATGGCCAAGCGATGGGTGGCGTCGGCGAGGCGGTCAGGCGTTTTGTGCGGAGGTGTCGCGCAGGGTATGAAAAGCACGCGATCGAGTGCTGCGGCCTCGAGTGCGTCTTGTGCGAGGACAAGGTGAGCCTTGTGCACAGGATTAAAGGTTCCACCAAAGATGGCGGTCTTGCGTCGCGTCGTCATCGGCCCAGTGTAGCAGATCTTTGATCGTAGACAACTGGCGAGCCGGGGTCGTTGTTGTCGATCCGTATCGATGCGCGTTTCTTCGGAGTGTCGATGTCGAAGTAAAGCTGGTGTCCGGGCAGGAAGCGCTGGGTGAAGGTATCGCGAACGGCTTGTTCGTCATCGAAGTGCGCGATGTCGCGGGTGGCGGCACGGTCGGTGACAACATCGAAGTCGGCATCAACGAAGAGAGTAAGGTCCCAGTGGTCACGAAGGGTGGCCTTGTGAAGAAAGAGCCCGTCGAGCAATAGAATGTCACTCTGACGTGCCTGCTCAATAGGGGCGTCGACTTCTTCATCAATACGGAAGTTGAAACGCGCTCGCCGGAATTGCCCATTGCCGCCTGGCCCGAGCGGGAACAACAAGCACTCCTTGAGAGCTCCGTGGTTAAAGGAATCGTCGTAGTATCCCTTCGGGCTGCCTTTCCCTTGTTGATAACGAACAGGACGTGGGTTGTGGAAGCCATCACCCGTTGCGCGAATGACCGTGCGGCCGCGCGCGTTGATAGGAGCGACCAGTTCGTCGGCCAGAGTTGTTTTGCCGGAGGCGGGTAGGCCATCGATTCCCACTCGCAGGGTGTGGGGTCGTTCGACCGCGCAGATCGTATCGGCGAGTTGTTCAAGAATGAGGTCACGCGTAGTCATCATGCAGAGAAGAGTGCGGGTCTCCGACGGACCTGTCAAGATCACCTCCACATATCCTATTCACCGCAGATTGTTTCGCTTAGACTCATCGGATGTTTAAGTGGCTAATCATAGATGGTAACAACCTCATTTACAGTGACCCCAATTTGCGCGCGCTGCGTGAGGGCGACTTCGATGGCGCGCGACGGAAGCTGGCCCGCGACCTCGACTCTCTTGCGACGACCCTAGCGCCGCGGATCAGTCTTGTCTTTGATGGCACAATAGGGGGGAAAGGGATCGGCTACGGGACCTCCGTGATTGATGTCGAATTTTCATCAGCGGATATGACCGCCGACGGCGTGATTGAGCGGATCGTATACAACGCACCCAACAAGGCGGATATCACTGTTGTCACCTCAGACCGCGTAGAGCGAGACACCGTGGAGGCGGCAGGGGCGCACAGTATTTCCTGTAAAACATTCCTAGAAGACCTCACTCAAGAAACCGTCAGTCTCACCCGACACGTCACCAAAACCCAAAATCGGCTGCCCCCCGGCCGTTTAGGCGATTTCTTTCCTGATTAGAGAAAATCCACGACCCCATCAAAAACCTCAATTTTTTGTTGATCCACGCCCCAGATATGCTAATTTCCCAGTCGCTTTTAGAACACCTACTCCCATCGTCTATCGGCTAGGACACCAGGTTTTCATCCTGGTAAGCGGGGTTCGATTCCCCGTGGGAGTGCCAGCCTACGCCAAGGCTTCGGCTGGCTTCGCCGGCAGAAACGCAGGTGTGGGCTGTCCGCCGAAGCCTTGGCGTAGGAGGACTTTCCATATGGATGAGAAACTCTATTACGTTTACCTCCTCAGAAGTATCAAATTTCCTGACTAGACTTATATTGGGTTTTCGGAAGACCTTGATGTCCGTCTTAGCGATCACAATAAGGGCAAGTCTATCCACACGGCGAAATATCGTCCGTGGGAATTGGTTTGTTACCATGCCTTCATCGACATCAAGAAGGCGAAAGAGTTTGAGGCTTACCTGAAAATCGGATCCGGACGAGCGTTCGCGGCAAAACGTTTTTGGTGACAACCACTCCTTTTCGCTGCGCTCACCTCACTTCATGGCAGGCCGCTAAGGTACTTTCCCCTGTTAGAATGAGAAGCAACGTTCCCGCGAGACTCTGCTTCATGGCTACCGTGTAGTGAGCCGAAGCAAAGCGTAGTCTCTACTGCACGGTGCCTTCCTTATAATGTTTCTCCCGTCATGCTGATTTGTAGAGCCTCGCTGCGCGACCCTCACTTCATGGCAGCCTCTCAATGTGTTATTCTGCTCCAAGTAACCTGTGGAACGTCCTCAGCACCACAAGTTTTGACCTCCCCCCCCCCCCCCCATGTGAGCTATACTGGCGCACAATTAGTGATGATCTAAATGATTTCATGACGTTGCGCACGTGCCACATCTGCGTCACCGAGTCATCAGCTCAACCGAGAGTCGGGATGAACGGACTGTTTGAACGGAAACTACGGAACACGACAGGAGTGAAAAAATGATGACAAGAAAGAGAATCACAAACGTATTGACGGTCGCGGTTGTGGCGATGGTGTGGTTCGCGGTAACCTCCGATGCAAATGCGGCCACGCTAACTGCGGTGTACGATTTCGAGGGCAATGCCAACGACGGTGTTGGGTCGAATGATCTCACGCTTAACGCCGGCTCATCGCTGGCCTCGGTCGATGGACGCAACGCCCTGGCGATCACAACCGCTGCTGGCACTGCGTCGGTCGCCACACCCGATAGCAATCTCAGCATTCCAACAAGCGGCGGGGACGACGGCAAGTTTTCGATCGCGCTATGGATCAACTACAACTCCTCAACCGAGCTATACGCAAGAGCACTGACCCGATCCTACAGCGGAGGCCCCGGCTACAATATCGCGTTTACGGACGGCACCGCAGCGATGTCCACACTCAATTTTCGAGTGAATGACACCGGATTTACCACACTAAGGACGACGCTCTCGATTTCCCGTGACACGTGGCATCATGTCGCCTTCAGCTTTGACAACGGCACGGTCACCGGGTGGATCGATGGAGTGGCGGAGACCCTCTCCACGGGCGGCGGTGGGGGCGTTCAGGGCGGCGAACCATTCGTTCTTGGCAAAGGCACCGCTGTCAGCACTGGTTTTGCCGGGGCCGTCGATGACGTCTCGTTCTTCCACGGCGTTCTCACACAATCGGAAGTCGATGCACTCATCAACCCTCCCACTCCCCCCGGCCTTTTCTTCGTAATCCACTAGCCCGCCTGCAGCAGGAGCAGCGCGATCGCCAGCTGGCAGACCCACCCACTTGTTACTTGGAGCAGAATAACACATTGGGACCGACTGAGGCGGCTTTCAAGACGTTGTTTAGGGATTCCAGCTTTCTCAAGGACCCAATAGCGATAGACCCTAACATCCATCGAACTTAGAGGATCAGTGCAGAGTGATAAGCGTGCCTTTGGCTGAAAAGACACCGCTGATGACGATCGTGTCGATATCAACGCCGAAGGTAGCACCACCTCCGTTATACCAGTGGACGTCCACAGTTTGACCACTCAGCTTCTCATACTGGGAACCGGAAAGGTCCACGCTGACGTGCGCTAGGTCCGGCCGCCAGATGCCTACTTCGCTGAAGAGAATCGTGGAGTCCAGACTGGTTCGAAACGCAATCCAACGATTATGACCCGACTGAGAAGCACCCATTGATTGGCTGAAGTCGAACTCGACTTTAGTGAGTGCCAAGGACTTGGCGGCGGGAATGGTGATGGAGAACGAGTGGATGCCATTCGTTGGCGGGGCAGCCCCTACAGACGGCTGGCTGGCAGCG
>CAXMRT010000079.1:0-3381 GCA_964196025.1 uncultured Gemmatimonadales bacterium
GCGAACTCTAGTCTTCCTGTTCCTTGCCATGTCCTGCCAAGAGAACATCCCCCTCATCGCCATTGGTTTCGGCATCTACGCGTATGTTGATGGTAGACGTGGAAAATGGGTTACATGGCCCAGCGTGTGCGGCGTAGGCTACTTCTTGATCGCCGTACTATGGATTATGCCCCACTACAACGAAGGTACAATCGAGTTCTACCGATTGTACGGTGACCTCGGAAATTCCCTCACAGAAGTGGTCATCAATTGTATAAAGAACCCCGTTAAAGCAGTCAGCATCATGTTGAGCGATTCAAAGCGAGCATGGATGGCCACCCTATTAGTACCTATCGGCTTCCTAAGCTTACTCGCCCCCAAGACGATGATCCCTGTACTCTTAGTTCTCGGACAACGGCTTCTTTCACAACGCCACGCAGAATCGACGATCCTCTACCACTATCAGGCTGAGTTCATTCCGTTCATATTCGTATCCGCTGTATACGGGATTCAACGCGTGCGTAGCTGGACAACAGAGCTCCGGACGCCCATTCTCATTATTACTCTAGGCATCCTACCCATCCTCTCGATGGGAATCTCTGGCATCCCTCAAGAACTTCTAGCGATCACTAATCATGCGAAAACTCCCACCAAACACCGTACCGAACAAAAAAGGGAAGCGACTGCTCTCATTTCCGCAGGAGCCCCTGCGCTAGCCTCGTTCAGCTTCCAACCCAAACTTAGCAACCGATCGGGCCTCTACTCGTTCCACCACCTCTACGACGGTCATTACACGCTTTCGTCCAGGCGCTACACGATTCCAGAGCCGGTTAAATACATCATACTCGACACACACGAGCCCCTCACCTTTTCCCGTAACGGATTCTACACCGCCGACGGCTATACGAATATTCTAGAAATCCTTAACCCCTCTGCCACCGTCTCCTACGCACGTAACGGCATCGTCGTCATTGATCAGTCGCCAAGCGCTCGCACCCTCAGCGATACGTCACTATTTTCGCTGAGACCTCATACACAACCGCGTTGGCTCTCAGGAAGCCACCAACTCTCTACAGAAGGTTTTACCAACTTGTACAATGTCACGCTAAACGGTGTCACCCTGCACCCCGCCACAAACAACTACAGAAAGCTCAACTGCTACTGGAGCACAGTCGGTACCACCAAAGACTTCAATGTTTCAGTTGCCCTAGAAACAACGTCGGAGTCAACACAACTGACCCTCGTTCCGGGGCATAGAATATGGCCTCCACAGAGCTGGGGAAGCAACCACTTAGTACGAACGTCACATTACATCACGACTGATCAACTAAACCCCGATCAGCCGATTGTGCACATCAGAATGAAACCAGTGCCGGCTGGACAGCCGATTAAGTAACGAGTCGAAACAGACTACAGGCGTTGATACGAACTCACGGTGCGACCGTCGGTCGTCTCCACCGAAAATCCTTGGTAGATATAAACCATCACCCCACCGTGATTCATAGTCCCCTGCGGTTTACCATGACTCCGCTGAAGGTCGTTGAGCGACATACCAATAACCACAGCCTTGGAGTCCGAAACGACAGGAGCCGGCTCACTTTTGGTGGGAGAAAGACGTGCGAAGACGCTTTCATTTTTTTCGGCCGAAGCACCGCCGTTCTCGAGAGACACTGGCGATGATACAGCCGTTGGTCCGACGAAAGTGACAACGCCGTCCTCGGACAACAGACCATAAGCGGAATACCCCATCATCAAGATAGCAGCAACGCTAATAAAGAATGGGGTGCGTGCGCGATCCCATCGCCTCATCGTAAACACTGCGCCAACAAAGGGAAGTAGTAACACCATCCAGCCCCACCGCGAACTCACAGTAAAGGCCTTCAACATTAAGAGAACCTTGGCAACGAGAAACGCTACCAATCCGACACCACCGATGATCAACCCTAGCTCCATCGTAACTACCCCTTTGCACCTTCATCAATCAGACAGATCGGCGTGATGCGTCCATCACGACGACAGTATCAACTCTGTCATCTGCGGGTGTCCCCACCCAGATCGACACGTGACGACGCCAGTCAGGTCAAATGTCGAGAATTCGATTTTCATCAGTATCTTCACCATCACGTTCTAGATACTGTGTGGTTCGATACTCATTGACTGTATTAAGTTTATGCAAAACTTCAGCTAATGTCTCTGCAGCCTGAATACTCACCTTGATGAGTTCCTGCAAAATAGGCGACGCGGTCTCTGCTTTCCGCTCCATAATACCCAAGTTGGCTAAAATCACAGTGGCAGGCTGACCCAAGTGATGACAGGCAGCCCCAAGGCTCTCAAGCATCACGCGATGCTGTTCAGCCTGACGTGTCGCGGCATCAGCGCGCTTGCGGTCGCCTATATCGACGAACGAAAGGACCATTCCCAACAATTCGCCGTCCGGGTCACGATTACAGGTCGCATTTACTTGAATATCAGCCTCTGTCCCGTTCGCATGCCTCGCGACGAGCTCCGCCTGCCACGACTCTTCGCTTCCGAGAACCGCTTCCACCATCGATTCAACAGCCGAACGGTCAGTAAACAGGTCATACAGCTCCACACCGATCACCTCATCCGCGCTTGAAAACCCCCAAAGGGACAACATTGACGGATTCACATATTCGAAAAGTGCACTACGGTTCGTGATGGCAATACCACTGGCAGCATTGTGAATAGCATTATGCTCGGTCAGAAGCATCTCTTCCTGCTCTTTGCGAATCGAGATGTCTCGCATAAAGAAACAGAGACAAACCTCATCAAGCACCAGGTGTGTCACTGCAATTTCCGCCGGAAACTGGGATCCATCCTCTCGAGCACAATGCGCCTGGATAAGCGTAAATCGTTCATTTTCAACGTTATCGACCAACGTGTTGATCAAGGAATCATCGGCACCTGAAATGATTTCCAGAATGCTAGCACCAACAAGCACATCACGTTGATGGCGGAGAAAGTCGGTCGCGCGGAGATTGATGTCAGTAATGACCCCATTCAAGTCCGTGATAACCGCCGCATCGTAAACGCTCTGCAACAGCTCTTGATAGTGCGATGTAGACGTCGTTTTCACGCCGACACTACGCGACTTCTTCGGAGAAACCTTAATTAGATGCTTCTTCTTAACCTTAATCGGCTCGCCTGCAGCCTCAAGGTCTGAGGGCGCGATGTCTATCCGCATCGTTGTAGAAAATTTGTCGTCCATAATTCACCTATGTACTGAAAAATCAAATAAGTAATAAGGTTATCCTCTGCCGAAGCAGGTGTCTACCTTTACCCCTTCAAATGCACCTATCCCGCTTACCGGGACCTGACACCACCAAAATATACTGAACCGATACACTTACAAGCAGCTTTCGTTCCTCTTCTCATTATTGA
>CAXMRT010000080.1:0-15123 GCA_964196025.1 uncultured Gemmatimonadales bacterium
GTACAACACCGCCAGTTACGATTTTGTTCGGGATGAGGATGAGGGCGAGGTGCAGACTGATTTCGACTGGCAGTCGTACGGTGCGTTGATTGATTGGCATCCTTCTGGTGGAGGGTTTCGGATTTCGGCGGGTCTGTTTAAGAATGACAACGTGGTCGATTTGACGGGTGATTTGGATGACACGGTGAATCTGGGTGGCATCGATTTTGCGTTATCGGCGCTTGTGGGTCAGGTGACCTTTGAGGAAGTAGCGCCTTATATTGGGTTTGGGTTTGGGAATGCCCTCGATGAAGAGGGGCGTTTGCACTTCACGTGTGACTTCGGTCTGTTGTTTCAGGGTGAGCCGTCTGTGGATGCTTCGGCGACGTCATCCGTGTCGTCTTTGCAGGGTGTCGTGGATGAGGCCTTGGCGATTGAAGTGGATGAGATCGAGGACGATCTCGAGTTTTTCACTATTTATCCGGTTGTGACGGTTGGCTTGTCGTATCGGTTTTGAGGGGGGTGTTGGGAACTGAAGAGCTGGGGAGCTGGGGAGCTGGGGAAGTGAAGAACTGAAGAACTGAAGAGCTGGAGAGCTGGGGAGCTGGGGAAGTGGACGCGGCGCTGCGCGGGCTTGTTGGGTTTTTGTGTCGTGCGTGTGACCCGCAGGGCTCGCGCCCACGCTGGTTGAGTGATTGGGTTGTGGGGGCGGGAGCCCTGCGGGTCACACGCACGACACAGGAGTTGACACCACCGGAATACTTTTTTTGGTGGGGATTGGGTTGTGGGGGCGCGAGCCCTGCGGGTCACACGCACTACACAGGAGTTGATGCTGCGGGGATGCTCTGTTGAGTGATTGGGTTGTGGGGGCGTGAGCCCTGCGGGTGACACGCACTACACAGGAGTTGATGCTCTGTTGGGGTGGGTTAGCTGGCGGCTATGTTGATTAGTTTGCCGGGGACTACTATTACTTTTCGGATGGTTTTGCCGTCGATGTGTTTTTGGACTGCGGGTAGTGCGAGTGCTTGTGTTTCCAGGTCTTCTTTCGAACAGCTAGCAGAGACGGTTAGTTTGTCGCGGAGCTTTCCGTTGACCTGAATGATGATTTCGATTTCGTCGCGTGCCAGAGAGGCCTCGTCGACTTTGGGCCACTCGGCGCGGAGAATGCTGTCGTCGTTGCCTAGCTCCCGCCAAAGTTCTTCGCAGATGTGCGGAGCGAAGGGCGATAGCATGCGAATGACTGTGTCGATGGCGAATCGATAGGAGGCTTTATGCTGATCATTGCTATTGTCGTCTACTCCGGTGCTGTCGATGCTGTTCAGTAGCGACATGATCTGAGCGATCGCGGAGTTGAAGTGGAAGGCTCCGTCCATTGCATCCGTCACGTGTTGAATCGTTTCGTTGGCGGTTCGGTATAAGTCCCGTCCGGCGGGTTCCATGCTGTCGATGTCGAGTGGGGTGTTGGCTGCGGCCGTGAGCTGATCGTGTTTTTCCCAGACTCGTCGCCAGAGACGTTTGAGGAAGCGAGAGGCGCCTTCTATGCCTTGGTCATTCCATTCTGCGTCTTTTTCGGGTGGGCCGATAAACATCGTATAGACGCGGACGGTATCGGCGCCGTAGTCGCGGATCAGCTCATCTGAGTTGACAACATTGCCTTTACCTTTGGACATTTTATAGAGCTGGCCGTCTTCCTCGTTGCGCTTGCAGATCATGCCTTGCGTGAAGAGTTGCGCGAAGGGTTCATTGAAGTCGATTAGATCGAGATCGTGTATGACCTTAGTGAAGAAGCGGGAGTAGAGAAGGTGCAAGATGGCATGTTCGATGCCGCCGACATACTGGCTGATGGGAAACCAGTCGTTGCAGGCTTGTTTGTCGATGGCCTGGGTGTCATCTGTCGCATTCAAGAAGCGAAGGAAGTACCAACTGGAGTCAACGAAGGTATCCATCGTGTCGCTTTCGCGGCGGGCGTCGACGCCGCATTCGGGGCAGGCCACGTTCATGAAGGCTTCGCAGGTGGCGAGCGGTGATTCGCCGGTGGGTTTGAAGTCGACGTTCTCTGGTAGCACGACAGGGAGGTCCTTGTCTGGGACAGGGACGGTGCCGCATGCGGGGCAATGGATCATGGGGATGGGTGCGCCCCAATAGCGTTGGCGGCTGATGAGCCAGTCGCGGAGGCGAAATTGGATCGTGGATTCCCCGAACCCCTGTTCGGTAGCGTAGGCTGCCATTTTCGGAATGGCGTCGCGATTGGGGGAGCCTGTGAACTCAGCCGAGTCGATCAGTGTGCCGTTAGCGGTGTATGCCTCTTCCATTGTCGTGACATCGAGCGGGTGATCTGGGTTATCGATCGAGACCCGAATGGGGAGGGTGTATTTTTTGGCGAAGGCCCAATCGCGTGTGTCATGGGCGGGGACGGCCATGACGGCGCCTGTGCCGTAGCCCATCAGGACATAGTCGGAGACCCAGAGAGGGACTTCTTCTCCGTTGTACGGGTTGATGACTGTTCGGCCCGTGAAGACGCCGGATTTCTCGTCGCCTTCCGCCATGCGTTCGATGTTGGTGCGTTTGCTAGCATTGCGACTGTAGGTGTTGACTGCCTCTTCTTGTTCGAGGCCTTTCACGAGTTCTTTAAGTGCGGGGTATTCCGGTGCAACGACCATATAGGTGCAGCCGTAGATGGTGTCGACGCGGGTGGTGAAGCAGGGGACGTGTTCGATGGGATCTGTTTGGTCGTCACGTGGGACGAGCGCAAAGTTGATTTCGGTGCCCTCGCTTCGACCAATCCAGTTTCGCTGCATCGTTTTGACGCGGTCTGGCCATCCATCTAGCGTATCGAGGTCATCCAGTAAGCGCTGCGCATAGTCGGTGATTTTGAAAAACCATTGTGCGAGAAACTTTTCTTCGACTTCGCTTTCGCAGCGTTCGCAGGCCCCATCGACCACTTGTTCATTGGCGAGTACGGTGGCGCAATCGGGACACCAGTTGACGGCGGCCTCCGCTTTGTAGGCGAGTTTGCGTTTGTAGAGTTGGGTGAAGAGCCATTGGGTCCACTTGTAGTAATCTGGGTTGCAAGAGGCGAGTTCGCGGTCCCAGTCGTAAGAGACGCCCCAGGAGGCCAGTTGCTCTTTCATGACTGAAATGTTTTTGAGTGTGCTTTCCTTGGGAGGGGTGCCGGTTTTGATGGCTGCATTTTCGGCGGGTAATCCAAACGCGTCCCAGCCCATAGGCGTGAGAACATTGAAGCCTTGCATCTTTTTGTAGCGAGCCACTGCGTCGCCCAAGATGTAGTTGCGTCCGTGACCCACGTGTAGGGCGCCGGAGGGGTAGGGGAACATCATGAGGCAGTAGTAGGGGTTCCGAGTATCCGTATGATCGGTTTTGAATAGGCCGTTGTCATTCCAGTAAGTCTGCCAGCGTGGTTCGATTTGGCTAAAGGGGTACTTTTCGTTCATCTCGCGGTCTCGTTTTGAATCATGTGTTTCGTGTGAGTGGTGGAAAGTCGATTCTTATAGCAGAACCCTTGGTGCTGCACAGCAAAAAAGGCCGAGTCGGGCTCAGGGTTGTGTGAGGCTATTGTCTAGCCATACGCCTTTTGTGACGGTGCCGTCGGTGGCCGTGAACGTGCCGTCGCCGTTGCGGGTATCTGCCGCCCAAGCGCCCGTATAGGCGCCGTCATCCCATACGTAGGTGCCGGTGCCAGTGACGAGACTGTTCTCTTTCCATGTGCCTGAGAGTTGGTTGCCGTCTGCAAAGGTGTAGGTGCCTGCGCCGTCTTGTTGGTCGCGTGTCCAGGATCCGACGTATTTTTCGCCGTTCGGAAAAACCTGAGCACCTTTGCCTTCGCGCTTGTTGAGGAACCAGCCGCCTGTGTAGGTGGTGCCGTTTGGCCAAACAAGGCTGCCATGACCATGTCGAGCGCCGGTCACCCAGTCGCCCGAGTAGCGTTCGCCTGTGGCGGATGTAAATGCTCCTATACCGTGCGGCGTGCCGGATAGCCATTCGCCACTGTAGATACCGCCTGCCCAGGAGCGTTGTCCGTCCTCTGTTATAGGTGTCGCGTTTTTCGGTTGGAGGGCTGCGAGTCCGGAAGGGTCACGAAAGAGTGGTTGAGGGTTTGAGACTGGCGCTCGGGAGGTGGGCGTGCGAGTGGGGATCACCGTGCGAACTCGCGGGGCAGGAGTGGGCGTGTGTAGGGCTGCGATGGGTGTGGGGGCCGACGTTGCGGTCTCGACCGGCGGTGTTGGGGCTGGTCTAGCCGCCACGGGAGCGGTCGCGACAGGTGGTGTGGTGTCGACGTGTTTGTGTTTGATGATTAGGGAGGTAAGGTGGGCGCGCGTTTCAGCAGTCGTGGCCATGTCTTCGGGGAGTGTATCCGCTAGGTTTTTGATGAAAGGGTCGGCTTCATTGTTCATAAGCAGTTCCATGAACGCCAGGGCATTGGCTTTCACTGCGAGGTGTAGCGCGGTGGAGCCTGCATTGTTGGTTCCGTCAACGTCCGCACCTGCCTTGAGAAGAGCTGCGCCAATGGATGTGTACCCTTTATTCGCCGCGTAGTGGAGGGGAGTAATCCCATTTGTCGTGTGGATATCGACTGAGGCCCCTTTGGCGATTAATAGCGTCACCACTTTTTGGTGGTTTCCTGCAGCTGCGAAGTGGAGCGGGGTGGTTCCGCGTTGGGTCGCTGCGTTCACGTCTGCTTGGCTGCTAATCAGGAGTTTAATGACAGAGAGGTCGCCTCCGAGCGCCGCGTAGTGGAGTGGTGTGGCGTCTACGACATTACGTTGCTTTGCAAGATCGGGGCTGTGGGAGAGCAGCTCCTTGACTTTATCAAGGTCCCCGTTTTTTGCGTAGTCGTGGATAGCGCTGCCATTGGCGGTGGACACGGCGAGGCAGAAGGCGACTGTGGCGAAGGTGAGTGTTTTCATTGCGGAATCCTAGCGGAGGTAGCCGTGGAGCTCAAGGAACAAGTCGTTCGAAGAAGAAAGACCCTTGAGCGTCGCAGTCGTTGGTGGTAAACCATGTATTCAGGGAGCAGGGACGTACTATGCGTCCCCTAATAGGACTGATTGACGCCGGACTGGAGCTGGGATATGGCGAAAAAGAAGAAAAGTAGCGCTGCTGTAACAGCGGAAAGCATGGGGCAGAAGCAGCGTGAGATTTCTGTCTCGGAGTTTTTCCTTAAAAACCGACACTTACTGGGCTTCGACAACCCTCGCAAAGCCTTGATGACCACGGTGAAAGAGGCGGTCGACAACGCCTTAGATGCCTGTGAAGAGGCGGGTATTCTGCCAGAGGTCAGTATTGATATCCGTCAGACTGGCGAGAATCGGTTTGTTGTCGAGGTGACCGATAACGGGCCGGGCGTGGTTCGCGCGCAGATCCCCAAGATTTTCGCAAAACTGTTATATGGATCAAAGTTCCATCGCCTTCGAATGTCGCGTGGTCAGCAAGGGATAGGCATCAGTGCCGCGGGTATGTATGGCCAATTGACGACGGGCAGCGCGACGGAAATCATTTCCAAGACGAAGAGTAAGAAGGCGGCCGTGGCTGTCCGCGTGCAGTTGGACACCAAGAAGAACAAGCCTGCGATTTTGAGTGATGAGGAGGTTGAGTGGCGCCCTAGATTCTTTCCGACGGACAAAGAGGGGAAGGTGGGACGCAAGATTGAGTTTTCTCATGGGACGAGTGTGTCGATTGAGATGGAAGCGTCATACGTCCGTGGCAAATTGTCGGTAGACGAGTATCTCAAGCAGTGCGCAATCGTGAATCCTCATATCCAGCTACATTATCGCGTGGTGTTGATGACGAAGTCGGAGCTTGTGGAGAGTGAGGCTGAGACTGGGAAAAAGAAATCGAAAAAGGCTGACCCAGAAGAGCCGACGGATGTGAGTTCTGCCTGGACGACCTTCTTTAGGAAGAGCAAAGCTGTTCCTGAGCCCCCGACCGAAATCAAACCGCATCCTCATGGGGTAGAGTTGGGAATTTTGATGCAGATGTTGAAGGATACCGATGCGCGGACCCTTCGTTCGGCCTTGAGTCAGGATTTTTCGCGGGTGAGTTCTGCAATGGCGTTGAAAAATTGTGACTCAGCCAAGCTGAACCCTAAGGCGCGTCCAGCTCGCATTGCGCACCTAGAGAGTGAGGCGTTGTATAAGGCCTTGAGTAAGGCCAAGCTGATGCGTCCGCCCACCGATTGTCTGTCGCCGATTGGCGAGGAGGAGATGTTGGTGGGCTTGAAGAAGGAGGTGAAGGCTGACTTCTATACAGCGGTCACTCGTTCGCCGACGGTTTATCGAGGAAACCCTTTTCAGGTCGAAGTTGCCTTAGCGTATGCAAAGGCGGGCGAGAACGAGGACTTGTTAGCTGACGAATCGGCGCGATTGATGCGTTTTGCCAACCGCGTGCCGTTGTTGTATATGCAGGGTGCGTGCGCTATCTCCAAAGCGTGTGCAGCGACCAAGTGGAAGAGTTATGGGTTGCAGCAGCCGCGGGGTGGCTTGCCGGTGGGCCCGATGATTATCATGGTTCACATAGCGAGTGTTTGGGTGCCGTTTACAAGTGAAAGTAAGGAAGCTATTGCCCATTACCCAGAGATTATCAAGGAAGTGACGTTTGCCTTGCAAGAGTGTGGCCGTCGCTTGTCTGTCTATTTGAGCAAGCGGCAGCGTGAGGTTGAGACCTTGCGAAAGCATGACTATATTGTGCGTTACATTCCGCATCTCGCACTGGGGTTGAAAGATGTTCTCGAATTGAGTGATAAGCAGGAACAGAAAATCATCAAAAATTTGAGCGATATGCTTGAGCGCACACGTCTCGAGCTTTAAGAGGGCGACCATGGCAAAGAAGAAAGTAAAAAAGAAGGCTGTTACCAAAAAGAAGGTTGTCGCCAAGAAGAAGCCTGCCGCGAAGAAAAAGCCTGCCGCGAAGAAGAAGGCCGTCGCGAAGAAGAAACCGGCTACGAAGAAAAAAGCGCCGACGAAGAAAAAGGCTGCACCTGTCGCTAAAAAGGGTGGAGGGGCGAAGGCCTCAAGCGGAGAGCGTGTTCGTGTCAAGGGTCCGATCGTCATGTCGCGTCAGGCCGCGTCGGCTCGTATTCTTGAGGTGAGTGAGAAAATTTATTCTGACATTACCAAGGGTCGCAAGAAGCCCGAGATGAAGTTTCCCATCCGGTCACTATCGAATGTGAAGTATGATGTGAAGCGTGGCCACTTCGAGATTCTGGGGAAAGTGTCCACGCGTACCCTGACCTATAATACGGTCAAGACGTTTGCACAATCCATGCGCTTGCTGGCGACGACCAAGCGGGATTTGTTGGATAAGAACGATATCGCGGGGAAACGCGAGATCTACTACAACAGCAAGAGTTGGGGCGAGTGTCGATTCGAGGAGCAGCCGGAGTCGGATGCGTTGTTGGATGACATAGAGGCGATGCTGGGCGTCAATCGTGAGCAGTTGGGTTATATACCCGAGGAGCGAGGCGGGGATGTTGTGGGTCCGCTGACCGTGATTGACCGGAACCCGGTCTCTAAGGAACAGGTTAAGATTGATTGTGGCAAATTGGGATCCGGTGCGTGGAGCATTCCGTCGAGGGTCGAGCACTTGAAGTTTGAGTGCCAAGCTAAGTTTATTCTCGTTATCGAGACCTCTTCATTGTTTCAGCGTCTCGTTCATCATGAATTCTTCAAGACAGCGAACTGCGTATTGGTCTCCATGAGCGGAGTGCCTACGCGCGCTTGCCGGCGATTTATTCGACGGCTTGCCGACGACCAAAAGATTCCTGTTGTGGTGTTCACGGATGGGGATCCGTACGGATACTGTAATATTTATCGGACCTTGAAGGTGGGGTCGGGTCAAGCGGCTCATATCAATCGATATTTTTGTGTGCCTCAGGCGAGCTTCCTTGGGGTCACACCGCAAGACATCACGGACTATCAGTTAGAGGATGCCACGCATCCTTTGGAGCCGGTTGATATCAAGAGAGCGCAGGATGCGTTGAAGAATGACCCGTTCATCAAGCATCACGTGGAGTGGCAGACCGCCTTGACTGATATGTTGAAGCTGGGCGTTCGTATTGAGCAGCAGGCCTTTGCTAAGCACGGTCTCAATTTTGTGTTGGAGACTTATTTGCCCGAGAAGTTGAAGAAAAAGAAGTTTCTTCCTTAGTTGAAGCATGTGGGTGACTGGGTGGGGGTGCGCTGAGATGTGGGTTGTGTGGATGCTCATGCAGAGTGGGCGCGAGCCCTCCGGGTCACACGCACTACACAAGCATCCATAGACTAGAAAGAGATATTCGGGTGGTGGTGCGGCGAAGTGGGTTGTGTGGATGCTCATGCAGAGGGGGCGCGAGCCCTTTCCCCCTTCGTCAAAACTCCGGCGGATAGACTGGGTCACACCCCGGTCATCCGACAGGGCGGACGCACTACACAAGCACCGATGGTTGGTAGTTTTTTTTGTTATGGTGCAAGTTGTGGGGTTTATGAGGTGTTTCTTTGTACTGGCTAAGCGGTTTATAGATGGGTATAGTCACGAACGGATGCGATGATTTGTTAATGAAGGGGACCGATGATGCGTTTTTCAGTGATGCCGTTTTTTGTGGCAGTGGGCTTAGTTGTTTTGTTATCCGCTTGTATCAGTGACCCTGTTCGGCGGTTGGACTTGTCGAAATCTCATACTGATTTCGTCATCGGGGCCAACAATATTTTGCAAATTGAGGGCAAGGATACCGAATATTTTGATATCCGGCGTCGGCTGGTTGAGTTGGGCGTCTCTGACAACGACTTCATCGAAGTCCATTATCATATCGATTCGGACGGTGAGTACCTGCTGAAGGTGCATTCGAGCCTCGATGACTTGAATTACAAAATATACAAATTGCACAAATTTTCCGACTAACCACGTCGATATCGTTCCCGCTCCAGAGTTAGATCTACACCCTGTTCCTGCGCCTTCTTCGGCGCGATGTGGTGTGACGGTTTCATGTTCCTGTTAAACGGCTATTGCTTATGAAAAAATTGATCCATAGTTTGAGTCGCGAAGCGTTGGGTGCAGAGGTGGCTGACATCGGCCAGCCCGCGTATCGGGCAGACCAGTTGTGGCGGTGGTTGTATGTTCAGCATGCTCTATCGTGGGCTGAAATGAAGAACTTGCCGCGGGATTTTCGGGATGCCTTGGAAGAGCGCTTTGTCATTGCTGGTGGCGAGGTGATTCGAGAGACCGGCATTGAAGGCAGCACGCAGAAGTTGTTGGTGAGCCTTGCACGTGGCGAGAACATTGAAGAGGTGTTGTTGCCAGCTCAGAGTCGCCGGACCGTTTGTGTATCGAGTCAGGTGGGTTGCAAAATCGGTTGTGTTTTTTGCGCTAGCGGTCAAGCGGGATTTTTTCGGGATCTTGAGACCGGCGAAATTGTCATCCAGGCTGTTCTTGCAGCGCGGCGTTACGGGCGAGCCCCGTCGCACATTGTGTTCATGGGGATTGGAGAGCCTTTGGATAACTATGACAATGTGGTGGCTGCGATTAAGATTTTGCATGATCCGGAAGGATTGGATATAGGGGCTCGACGTATTACCATTAGTACGTCCGGCATCGTGCCTGCCATTCATCAGTTGGCGAGTGTCGGGATGCAGTTTGAGCTTTCCGTCTCGCTGCATGCGGCGGATGACGAAACGCGCACTGAGATTATGCCGTTGAACAAGCGGTATTCGGTTCGGGAAGTCGTTGATGCCTGCGAAACGTATACCAATACGACCAAACGGATCGTGACGTTTGAGTATACCCTGATTGCGGGTGTGAACGATTCTCCTACTCACTTGAGTGATCTGGTGAATTTGTTAAGACCGATTCATTGTCGGGTTAACCTTATTCCATTGAGCCCGATCGACGAGTATGAAGGCGATCGATCGAGTCCGCAAATAGGCGCCTTATTCTTGAGAACCTTAGTGGCTGCCGGCGTGAATACAACGTTGCGCGATTCAAAGGGTCGCGGCATGGATGCAGCCTGCGGGCAGCTTCGGAGCCGGGCGCGGAAAGAGGAGAGCGCGCAGGATGCGTGAACTGTTGAGCCCCGCCAACACCCGTAAGGGAGCGTTGCTGGGGTTTGTGGTCGCGTTGGTCTCGTTCCCTCAAATCATTCGTTATGTAGATGTGTCGGCTGGACATCTTCCCTTTGACCGACCCTTAGCACTCGTATGGATGTTCGTTGGCGCGTGGGTGTGTCATTGGCTTGTGGGGATGGTTCTGTTTGCTTGGTCGTCACGCGGACATCTGATCGGCTTGTTCCCTGGTAGCGCACACGTATTGAAGGGCTGTGGGGTTGCCGTTCTCGCTGCAGCGGCGCTAATACCTGCGTATCTGAGCATTGACCCTTGGTTGCGCGAGTGTGTGCTGTCGGGAAACTTCCCTCATACCGTGGGAATTAAATATCCGGAGTCGTTAGCGGGTATTGTGGCGACCGCGATGTGGGATGGTGGTTTTGTGACAGTCGCGTTCACTGCGGGGGCCGTGTGTTATTTTTCGCGGCTGACGGGGCGAGTCGGGTTGAGCCTCATTTTTATTTTGCTGGTGCAAGTGATCATGGCGCGATCTCAACTGACCGGCTTGGCGTGGTCGGGACCTTTGGCTATGATCTATGGGCTTGGAGTGATTTTTCGGCTTTGCTCGTGTCTATTGTTTCTGCGTTACGGCCTGATTCCACCGATTCTGCTCGCGGTCATCGTTTCATTGCGATCACTAGCCGCGCTCTAAGCTCGATTTCCTCCATCGACAATAGGCCGTGGATTGACTACCTTTTTGGGATGAACGTCATGACATGTCATTTTCTATCAGTCTTTTTGATCATCGGGATGGGTCTCGCGGACGAGACTCCTGTGGTGGATCTGGACTCACCGGCACGTGATGAGTTGGTGTCGACGCTTGGCGCTGACACGTGGCAGGAGAGAGAGAAGGCACGCGAAAAGTTGCGTTTGTGGGGGATGGAAAATGTCCGCGATCTGGCGTCATTGACACACGCTCAGAAGCCGCAACGCGATGAGCCTGAGGTTCGACTCCAATTGGCTGAAGTTTTAAAGGAAGTCGTCATCGCCAAGCTCTATGTTGAACCCGCGTTCCTTGGGATTCGCATGCAGCAAGTTTATGTGCCGCTGATTGCGGAAGGGAAGCAGTATCATCCGATTGAGGTGGCGCAGGTTTTAGAAGGTTGCGCGGCGATGGATCAGGGTTTGAAGAACGGAGATAGAATCCTGCAGATTGATGACCGTGTCTGTATTCGGCCGAGTTTTACCACGATACAGTTCATCAGCTATGTCGCGGGGAAAGCACCGGGGGACATTGTTAGGCTCAAGATCCAGAGCTTGGAGGAAGGGGTTGTGACCAAAGAGGTCAAATTGGGTGCGCGTGGTGATTCGTCGGATCCGCTGATTCAGGATTCGAAAAAGGACAGGCAAGAGGCCTTTTATCAAAAATGGATTCAAACGCAGGGGAAACCTGTCGTAACACCCGTGCCGCCGAGCAGGGCGCCTGCTGCACCTTAGGAGCTTATGGGAATGTTTGGAGTCATATCATGAATGCTGAGTTAACGTCCTCAAGTGACGTATCTGAAGGGACGCAAGCCCGTTTGGATGCGGCTCGCATAATAACCACTTGGCTAGAAGAGCGTCATTACCCTGAGGATGATCTTGATCAGATCAAGACTCAGCGGGGGTTTGTGATGGACGTGGTTTATGGTGTATTGCGTCATTACAGAGCGCTTGAGTGGGTGATGGAGCGTTTGATGGATCGTGAGCCCCCGCCGTCGATGCAGGGGTATCTGCTTGTAGGGATTTACCAGCTGTTGTTTATGCCGGATGTAGAGGATTACGCTGCGGTGCATGAAACCGTGGAGGCTTTGCGGCCGGGTGGGCGGTCGCGGCAGATGGGGTTTGTCAACGCGGTGTTGCGTCGTCTGCAGCGCGAGCGTGATGAGCATGCATCGGCTCTGCAGAGTACGCCAATGGGAATCCACTTGTCGCATCCTGACATATTGATTGAGCGCTGGACGGCCTCCTATGGTGAGAAGGCGACAAAGGCGTTGTGTGAGTGGAACAACCGTCCCGCGGATGTTCTTATGCGGATTCGTGGTGAGGGACAGGCTCGTTATGAAGAGACTTTGGCTGAGGCTGGGATTGAAGCGGCGCGATCGGCTGTCGCGGGATATCTGATTTGTCCACGCGGATTATCCGTGACGCGTCTGCCGGGCTTCGATGCGGGTGCGCTGGTTGTGCAAGACCCTGCGACTCGTCTTGCGGTGGAGTTGGCGGACTTGTCGGCAGGCATGACCGTGTTAGATCCGTGTGCGGCGCCTGGTGGTAAAGCCGTGCATTTGGCTGACTGTGTCGGTGAGACGGGATGCGTGATTGCCTTGGACGGACAAGAGGATCGATTGGATCGTCTGCGCGAGAACGTTGCACGCTGTGGGGTTTCGTGGGTGACGGTGGGGTGTGCGGATGCGCGGGACCCAAAATCGCTGCTGCCCTTTCTTCCGTCAGAAGGTGTGGATTGTGTGGTGCTTGATGTTCCGTGTACCAATACGGGTGTGTTTCGGCGTCGGCCGGATGCACGATGGAGGTTTTCTGCGCGTCGGCTTCAGAAGATCCGCAAGCAGCAGCGTGCGATTTTGGATGGTAGTTCGCAGGTTGTGAAGCCTGGCGGAACGTTGATCTACAGCACGTGTAGTTTAGAGCCTGAGGAGAATCAGGACTTTTTGGGGCATTGGTTAGCTGGAAATACGTCCTTTTCGCTTGAGAAAGAGGTTCGGTCCTTACCGTGGGTGGATGGCGTGGATGGGGCCTATGCCGCTCGCTTGAGGCGGGCTTAGCCGGAGGGTGTTGGGCTATGCGACCTGCTCATTTTCGATTTGTCGGAGTAGAGCCGCTTGTGTAGACTTGGCGCTATTACGTAATCTAAGTGGCCCGATTTTGTCGGGTGAATAATGATCATGTGTTAGGAGTTGCGATGAGCGGACATAGTAAGTGGAAGACTATTCAGCATAAAAAAGGCGCGAATGATGCCAAGCGCGGCAAGCTATTCAGTCGTTTGAGTAAGGAAATTTTGGTTGTCGCCCGAGCTGGCGGGGGTGATTTGGATACAAACGCATCGCTCAAAACGTTGGTGACGAAGGCCAAGTCGGCCAATATGCCCAACGACAACATTGACCGTGCGATCAAGAAGGGTACTGGCGAATTAGAGAGTGCAGCGCTTGAAGAGCTGGATTATGAGGGATATGCCGCGGGTGGTGTGGCGTTGATTGTGAAGGCCTTGACGGATAATAAGAATCGCGCGGCTTCCGACATTCGACACATTTTCTCCAAACATGGATCCAGTTTTGCGCAGCAGGGGTCGGTGAGCCGATCGTTTCATCGGCGTGGACAGATCTTGGTTGATACGAGTGTGACGGATGAAGATACCTTGATGGGTATTGTATTGGACGCGGGCGCGGAAGATTTGGAAAACGCGGGCGAGTTTTTTGAGATTACGACTGATCCGACGACCTATGGTGCTGTGATGACGGCCTTAGAGGATGCGTCGATTGCGGTGATAGAGGGATCTGTGACGTTGGTTTCGGATCTGATGATTCCCATCTCTGACCTTTCGCAGGCTAAGGCGATATTGAAGTTCGTTGATAGTCTTGAGGATAATGAGGATGTGCAGGACGTTTATCACAACGCCGATTTTGATGACAGCGTCCTAGCCGCTATTGCGGCTGAGTAGCTGGCGCGTATGAGTCCGGCGCCGATTCGAATCATGGGTGTGGACACCGCGCTGCGGTCAACGGGCGTGGGGCTTATCGAGGCGCAAGGGCAGACTCTTCAGGCCTTGGAGTATGGCTGTATCACCACCTCAAAGAAAGACCCTCTGTCGGTGTGCCTGGAGAATCTGGCCGTGAGTCTGCGGGATTTGTTGCTTAAGTACGAGCCGAGCGTTGTCGCGATTGAGGGCATCTTCCATTGCCGCAATGTGAAAACGGCGATTATGCTGGGTGAGGCGCGGGGGGCAGTGATTGTGACCTGCGCAGAGGCTGGCTTGAAGGTTTTTGAGTATGCTCCACGACGAGTGAAGCAGGCTGTCTCGGGTAGTGGGGCGGCGAGCAAAGAGCAGGTTGGCCGGATGGTGCAGAATATGCTGGGCTTGTCTGCCGTGCCGCAGGAGGATGCGGGAGATGCGTTGGCGATCGCGATTTGTCACCATCATGCGAGTAGCGGGCAGACACCGGTGGAGTTGACGTCATTGTAGGGCGTATCGGAGAGATGACATGATTACGTTTGTTGAAGGACGGGTTGACGTGAAGCAACCCACGCGTGTGGAGCTGAATGTCGGCGGCATTGGGTATGAAATACTGATCCCGTTGAGCAGCTATGATCGTTTGCCGGTGACTGGCGAGGTGTGCCGGATACTGACGGTGGACTATGTGCGTGAGGACCAGCATCGCTTGTTTGGCTTTATGACGGAGGAGGAGCGTCGGATTTTTGGGCTGTTGATGGGGATCAGTGGGATTGGGCCTAAGTTGGCCTTGAGTGCGCTGAGTGGGTTATCGGTGCGCGAGCTGATCGTGGCCATTTCTACTGGAGACACCAAGCGCCTGAGTTCGATTTCGGGTGTCGGCAAGAAGATGGCAGAGCGTATGGTGGTTGAATTGAAGGATAAGTTGAGTGCGGCAGAGCAGTTGGGTGCTGCGGCGGGTTCGACCGAGGGTGATGAGGGGTCGTCGGTGTCTCGCGACGCGGCGTTGGCCTTGATTGCATTGGGCTATAGTGATGCGGACGCGAGTAAAATGGTTCAGCGGGTGATTGTTGACCCCGCAGTGGACACTGTCGAAGCGATCATTCGAAAGGCATTGGCGAAATAATGAGTGACTCTTTTGTTTCAGATGCGGGGGGCAGCGCTCCGGTTGAGAAGGAAAAAAAGGACGTAGTCTTTGAGCAGACCTTGCGGCCGTCTCGTTTTACGGACTTTGTTGGACAGGCAAAGGTTTGTGAGCGATTGGAACTATTTGTTGAAGCCGCGCGTCAGCGGAAGGAAGCCTTGTCGCATGTATTGCTCTTCGGTCCTCCGGGTGTGGGAAAGACGACCCTCGCGTATATTTTAGCGGACGGGATGGGCGTGAATATCAAATCC
>CAXMRT010000081.1:0-5290 GCA_964196025.1 uncultured Gemmatimonadales bacterium
AGGGTGCTGGTATTGGACGAATGGATGACGGCGCCGTTACATTCTGCCGGATGGTTTTCTGATGCTGAAAAAGACATGTCCATGGCGGGTGCTTCCACGATCCCAACGATGGGTTTCCCGCGGTAGTAGATGCCGATTGAGCAGCACCAGTAGGGGTGCCCGTGTTTGAAGTTTACCGTACCATCGATGGGGTCGACAATCCAGATAGGTGTATCGGATTGATTGGCGTCTAGTACGTGATCAGTGCCCTCCTCACCGAGAATTATATGGTCCGGAAAGGCTTCGAGGATTTCGTCTTGAATCAGAGCTTGGCAGTCAATATCGAGTTGAAGTTTTACGTCGTGTGGACTCGTGGAAACCACGGCTAACTCGCTTGCTTGGTTGTTTAGTGCATGCTGGCTAGCTTTGCGGGCGGCGATTTGTGCGACTCGGAAGGCTTGGTCAATCCACTCCGTACTCATGCGGTGGTGGGAGAGGCATCGGTTTTTTGCCGGCTGCCACCGTTACTACTGGCTTTTCCGCCACCTTGGGCGGCCTCGTATTCTTTGAATTTCATGGATACGATTCGAGAGACACCTTTTTCTTGCATGGTTACGCCGTAGAGCGCTTCCGCTGCCGCGATCGTCTGTCGGCTATGCGTGATGATCACGAATTGAGATTGCTTAACGAAGCCCTGAAGGACGGAGACGAAGCGATTGATGTTCGATTCGTCCAAGGCCGCATCAATTTCGTCGAGCACGCAGAAGGGGCTAGGCTTAATCATATAGATGGCAAATAAAAGCGAGACCGCCGTCATGGTGCGTTCTCCCCCAGAGAGAAGGCTCACTGTTTGGAGCTTTTTCCCAGGAGGGCGGGCTACGATATCGATGCCGCTTTCGAGTACATCTTCTCCATCAACGAGCTCGAGTCGTGCATTCCCGCCGTCGAATAGTTGTTTGAACATTAGTTGAAAATTTTCGTTGGCGCGCTCAAAGGTATCGGTGAACATTTTGGCCGATGTGTTGTTGAGTTCTTTAATGGTGCTGAGCAGTTGCAGCCGTCCCTGGTTGAGGTCGTTATGTTGCGCAGTGAGGAACGCGAAGCGTTCTTCTAGTTCCTGGTATTCATCGATGGCCACAAGATTGACCGGCCCCATAGCGTCGAGTTTTTTGCGGATATCGGTGACGTGCCTATCAATTTCCTTATCAGGCATTACTCGGTCATTTTCCCAGTCCGGTTCGTCAGCCAGACGAATCTCCTGCATGGTGACGGTATAGGCGCTCGTTACTCGTTCGACCATATTCTCGCGATGCAGACGAGATTCGGCGAGGTTGACGTCCAGGATGCCTTTTTGGTCGCGTTGCGAATCATTACTTCGGCGCTTTTCTGCTAGCAGGTGGTCTTGCTGATTGAGTTGTGTGGTTTGTTCGATGCGGACATTCTTGATTTCATCCAGTAATTTCTGGCTCTTATCCATGGTCTCTTGGAAGCCGCTGATAATGGTGTCGGTATCGCTGAGCTCGCTAGTGAGTTTTTCCAATGTGGTTTGGTGACTCTCTATGCCCTCAGTTCGCCCTTTGATGATGTTCTGTGACTCTTGGAGTCGGGACTCGATGGGTTGCTTCTTTTCATTCAGGTAGTCGACCCGCTGACGTGTTTCGGAGGCTCGAATGCGGGCCTCGGTGACTTGGTGATACAGGTCAGAGTGCAATTCCTCGAGTTTTCCAAGAGACTTCGTCAGCTCTTCGATACGTGTGCGAGATGTGTTTAGTTCGTCTTGTAATTGCTCGCGACCTTGTGCGATGGACGTGAGCTTTTCGTCGGCTCCGCCAAATTGGTCGTTCAACGTTTTGAGTTCGTGGGTAACCGTTTCGAGCCGGTCCGCGGCCTGGTTCGTTTCCTGGGAAACCACTTGGGCTTCGCCTTCACGGATTGACACCTCGCGTTGCTTCTCTTCTCCGGAGCGGCGAGCATCTAAAATGGCGT
This sequence comes from uncultured Gemmatimonadales bacterium, assembly GCA_964196025.1. GTDB lineage: Bacteria > Verrucomicrobiota > Kiritimatiellia > CAXMRT01 > CAXMRT01 > CAXMRT01. Next base: position 1,966 of record CAXMRT010000081.1, read on the forward strand.
CGTCGAGCGTAGAGCCTTCTTGGGTCAGCGCGGAGATCGTTTCATTCCGCGTGATGAGTTGCTCTTGCAGGAGTTGTTGGGCCTCGTCTAAGCGTCGGATGTGGGTTTTCCGAGCGAGCGGGTTATCCATGCTGTTCTCATCAAGCCAGAGTTCTAGGCGTTGTGCATCATGAATGATGACGCCGTCTTTACTGACATAGACTGTGTTTGAATCTGCATGAATGGCGGGGAGCTCATCAACCGAGGACACCACTCTCGTGGACTCAAGAATGTGGCTGAGCATGGGTTGGATCGTTGCCGATGCCTGTACATGGTCAAGGAGGGGGCTTCCAGGTCCGTCAGAGGGTGTCGTCTCAGCGCTTTCCGATGTGGCACGCAACAGGCGTACGGGGCCATGCTGACCGACGCTAAGTGCTTGAAGAATCGCGATGGCAGGGGCCCCTTCGGCGAGCACGATTGCATCGGACCACGATCGCATGATCGCTTGCAGCGCGTCTTCATACCCAGGTTCAGCGCTGAGGTGGTCTGCTAGTAGGCCGATCACATGGGAGGGCTCGATATTTAACGGGTTATCAGGGCTGAGCAGTGTTTTGGCGCCGCCGGCCAGTGTGTCGCTCGCTTGGTCGGCTTCAGTGAGAAGTCGGATTTGGCCTGCTAGGGATGCAATCTCTGTAGTGAGTTCCTGTGCTTCTGACTGGAGACTGACGAGAGTTTGTCCCTTTTCAGATTTCTGGGTGGTCAAATTCTCTAAATGTGCGCGTTGTTCGTCCGCCGTTTGGCGGTGGGAGGACAGGGTTTTCTCCATCTCGGACTGGCGCTCTTTGTATTGGTCAAGAACGCGGCTGAGTTGAGCTTGCTCTGAACTTAGGCGTTCGCGACGGAGTACGTTATTTTTTTCCCGGGATTCGAGTTCAATCAACTCGTTTTGGAGAGTGGCGTCTCGGGTCTCAATGTCCACGGTTTTCGCTCTCAAACTTTGTAGCTCGCGCCTCGCGTCGTCCGTTTGTTTTTCGTGGCCGCTCAGTGTTGCGAGGCGTTCTTCTTTTTCCTTGTCGCGAACGAGGAGGGATTCATTTTCGGTGCCCAGCTGCTCAGCGATTTTTTCGAGTTCCGCCTGTAGGAGTGTGGCCTGGCGCTCAGCCTCGTGTATATCTTTGTGGTCGCGCTCAGAAAGGACTGTCAGTTCGGCAATTCTTTCTCTATTCGACCGGATCCGATCCTTCGTATTGTTTAATTGAACCTGAGCTTCGGAAAACTCTTCCATCGTTTGCCCGATAGAGCGTTCGGTGTTGACGATTTCGCTTCGGAGGGATTCTGATTTCGTCTCTAGGTTTCCGACTTCGGATTGGGATTCCTGCAGTGTCTTGCTGATGTCAGCGAGCGAAGACTCTAGTGTGTTGATGGAGTCATCCATCGTCTTAAGCTTATTTTTGGATACGTATAGATCGAGAGAGCGGAGCTCTTCTTGGAGGGTTTTGTAGCGGCGTGCTTTCCCGGCTTGTCGTTGCAGCGAACCGATCTGTCGTTTTACCTCGCGTACGACATCGTCGAGGCGCAGTAGATTGGCTTCGGTGTAGTCGAGTTTTCGGAGAGCTTCTTTGCGCGCAGCTTTGTAGCCGGTGATACCTGAGGCTTCTTCAAAGATCAGGCGCCGGTCCTCGGGGCGAGCGCTTAGAATCATGTCGATCCGACCCTGTTCCATTAGCGAGTAAGAATTCGTGCCTACCCCTGTATCCATAAATAGTTTTTTGACGTCCTTGAGTCGACAGGGGCGCCTGTTGATGAAGTATTGACCTTCGCCTGAGCGTAGCACGCGCCGAGTAACGGTGACTTCGTGAAAATCGGTGCCGAGTGCGGATTCGCAGTTGGTAAATGTTATCGAGACTTCCGCCATTCCGAGGGCTTTGCGTTTGTCCGTGCCTCCAAAGATTACGTCCTCCATCTTTGCACCGCGCAGAGCTTTTGCGCTCTGTTCGCCTAACACCCAGCGTATAGCGTCTGAAATATTGCTTTTCCCGCATCCGTTGGGGCCCACAATGGCCGACATACCGGGGTCAAAACTCAATTTTGTGCGGCCCGCAAAGCTTTTGAAGCCGACGAGTTCGATGGTCTTTAAATGCACAATTTCTCCCTTAAAGCGCGTTGCTGAATCTAGCTCCGTGTAGCTATATCATGTGTGCCTTTTGAGGATCAACCACTATATGTAGTTGTATTAGTTTTTTTTCTTCTTTTCCTTCTCAAAAATGAGAGGAGCGGTTATCTTGGTCGGATTGTAGTGTCGATTTTGTGTATAGTTGGGGAGTGAGGTGTATGCCTAAAGTTTCGGGAGTTGTCGTAGTAACCGGATCTGGTGGACTTGTGGGTGCTGAGGCGGTCCGGCACTACCTTGGCCAGGGCGCCAGGGTTATCGGGATAGATAATAATATGCGGGCTACCTTCTTTGGAGAGGCGGCGTCCACGGAGTGGCAGACCAAGGCCTTGTGTGAGTTGTCGGACCAGTATGACCACCGGACCGCCGATATTCGCGATTCCGAGGCAATTGATGCAATATTTCAGGAGTATTCATCGGATATTGCCCTTGTTGTTCATACTGCGGCCCAGCCATCCCATGACTGGGCTGCGAAAGACCCGATCATGGACTTTACGGTCAATGCGAACGGGACGTCTGTTTTGCTCGAAGCGACGCGCCGCTTCGCGCCAGCAGCGACTTTTATATTCACCTCGACCAATAAGGTGTATGGGGACAGTCCAAACCGGCTGCCTTTGGTTGAACTGGAGACCCGGTGGGAAATTGCGGACGATCATGCATATGCCTCTGGGATTCCCGAGACGATGTCGATCGATCAAACGAAGCATTCTTTGTTTGGCGCTTCGAAAGTAGCGGCCGATATATTGGCTCAGGAATACGGACGCTATTTTGGATTGAACGTAGGTGTTTTTCGGGGTGGTTGTTTGACTGGACCCGGACATTCTGGAACACGCTTACATGGTTTTCTTTCCTATCTAATGCGTTGCGCGGTGACTGGGGATCCGTATACCATTTTTGGTTACGAAGGGAAGCAGGTCCGAGACAACATCCATAGCCGTGACCTGATTTCGGCGTTTGATGCGTTCCGACAGAACCCGAAGGCCGGTTCAGTCTACAATATGGGTGGTGGCCGCTTCAGTAATTGCTCGATGAAAGAGGCGATCACTCGCTGTGAAGCAATTACAGGCAAGAGCATGGACATCACTTATGACCCGATTGCCAGGGACGGTGACCATGTTTGGTGGATTAGTGATCTGAGTCGTTTTCAGTCAGATTTTCCCGAATGGAAGTTGACCG
>CAXMRT010000082.1:0-5636 GCA_964196025.1 uncultured Gemmatimonadales bacterium
ACGGTCCTGCCCGATGCGTATGGATCACAAATGCGTTTCTACGGGGATAACGGTGTCATGCGCGGGGATGTCAGGATGGGGCATTTTTTATGGAACGAAGGCCCCGGGGCTTGGACTCTTACTGGAACAAATGGGTTGGGAGGCAACGCTGGTTTTATGAACGCTTTTTACGCCCGTAATGGTGGAGACTGGCAGATTGGAGATGGAGCGGCGCCGTCCAGTGTATCCGTCACCAACAACGCTACGTTTGCGTCTGGTTCGGACCTGACCATGGATCTTCGCGAACGGTCCGTGCTGACAGTTACCGGTAACCTGTCGGCCGGCAACGGCCGTGACCTCATTATTACCGGCGAAGGACAGGGCGACCCCATTATCACCTATGGCGGAACCCTCACAGCATTTGAGAATGTGATTTATAACGGGGATTCTGAAACCTGGGCGAATGCGCAGGTTCCGAAAGCCCTCGGCGGTGTATCCCAGATGAGAATTGTCGGAAACAATATTTATATCGATCGCCCGCCAAGAGCCTTGATCTTTGTGATCCACTAGGGGCGTAAGCACGGGCTCACCCTTTTTGCACCAGCTGACTCCGCTCTGAGCCATGGGCCTTCTTCCTATTCCGACCTTGCGCAATTTCAGGGTAGGGGCGCACCGCCGGGGTGTCCGCATTGCGTTGGTGTGACGAAGTCGACGATGCACGAGCGGCCGCCTGAGAGCTACTAGGGAAACGGCTGCACTAGGGCTGCATGATTCGGGTTGCGGGCGCGCGCGCCCTTTCCTCCTTCGCCAAGGCTCCGGCGGACAGGCTGGGACACACGCTCTACATTTTACATGGGCGATTGTTTAGTTCTTTGTCTTGCTCATATCGATGGTTAACACGCGGGTCCCTTTCTGGATGGTTACGATGCCGGTGCCGTGGACCGATTGTAGGAAGGGGCTGTCAAAAAGCATTTTGGGGCGCAGGTTGATGGGCTGGCCGTTGATTTTGGGCAGTTCGCCCGACTTCAAATGCAATGCAAGAGACGTTTGGGTTTCGTTCGATATCGTAAACCATCCCTGTGCGGGCTTGCCGGTAAAGGTGTTTAGGTATTTGGTGAATGCGGCGAGTGTGCTGAAATCCTTTTGTTGACCGGCGATAAAGACCACCGGTGCGTTGCCGTCATTCATTCGCAGATGAACGGCATCGTCCCATTTATGTCCGCAGGAGGTATTCGCCTTTTCTTGGGAGAAGCCTTTGACTCCAAGCCACGCGTTGCCCTCCTTGAGAATCAGCCAGCCATCGCGCTCTATTAGGCGTTCTTTCATGCTCTTTCCACCAAAGATGATCCGCATGTCACCCGTACTCTTGGCTTTGACGTGACGTTGAACCAGCAACACGTTTTTGTGCTGCACCGCCTGCTGCTGGTTGTAGGTTTTATGGTTTCCTAAGCCTTCGCATTGGGGAACCACGCGAGCGTTGATATCGCTGGCAAAAACAATGCTGTGGTAGCGATTCTGTGCGGTCAAAGCGGGGTAGCCTTCCGCCAAATCAGTGGGGGGGTGGGTGTTGGACTTCACCTGATTCAGTCGAGGGTCGATCATCAGCGAACCCATGACGTAATCAGGTGTGCAGTAGTCAACTTCAACCATACCCGGATCATTGGGATCAAACGCATACCAGGGTGCATTCTTTCTTTTGATCGGGATCTGCGTTACGGACAGCTGGCGTTGCTTGGCGATGCGCCGGGCAAGGTGGGTGTATTCTCCGCGCCCTTTAACGTCGAGCGCGATATCCATGATGACATCCGGCAAGCGGTAGCTTGTTGTGGCATAGACAAACCTCGCCCCCTGAATGGGGTGGTTGGGAACGGATCCCCACCACTTGCCACTGTCCAGAAAGGTGTGACTCATGGTTCGCCAACGGTCACGATCCCCCCATGCTGTCTGCGAATGGGGGCCTTTTGGGTCGGCTTGATACAGACGTACTCGACCACCACCGCGGACCGCCTTCACTTGGGCCACCGCCCAGTCGGCCCAGATCAGGTGCAGGAGTTTGTCCATTCGCTCACGCAAGGCCTTGTCTTCCGACAAATCACGCATGTTGGTGATTTCCGGAAGGGTGTAGCTGGGGCCGTATTGCGAAAAGAGTTCGATGAGAAGGCCGTGCTTGGCCCGTTCGTCACAGTAGTGTTTGTAATAGGCGTTGAAGGCCGTGTAGTGCTGCTGAGCCGTGCGCCCGTCGGGAAGTTTCCTGTCGCGATATGCCGGACTGTTCTTCAATGCCTGCGCCGCCAACAATCCGTTGCTGTAATGCATCATCTCATGGTTTTCTGATCCACTGATGCCCCATACGTGCTCAAGACCAGCCCGCTCGATGCGGCTCATCTTACCCACGTAGAGCCAGAACATCTCTTCGATCATCGCCTGCGCTTTTTTATCCAGTCGTCCCGGATAAAAACGACTCTTGTCATTGAACAGATGATAGATTCGGATCCAAGTGCGCATCTGCCACTTGACGTGCTCGGAAGAGGCAATCTCGACGGTCATCACGCCCTTGCCCTTTTCGTTCGTGATAATCGCCTGCTGAGCTGCATGCAGCAGACGGTTCGCTTCCGGCAGTTCACGGTTCAACCAGAGTCGGGCAAAGGCTCCGTGCAACGGGATCAGGCCCTTTTTCTGCATGGCGTTTTCAAAAAAGGTATTGGCGTTCTCGCCGTGTGCCCGTCGAATGCGGTCGAATTCGGGCTCCCCCGCAGGCACGCCATCGGCTAGGCAGGTGGTGATAGCGACGATGATCATCAGTCTTAAGATAGAATAGTGAATACTGTTTTTCCCTATGATGGACTTGCCGCTGTTCTCGTTATGGTGCACGTGATGGGTGAGAGGTTACTGTAGTCACAATTTTGTGAGTAGGGTTAGTCAAAAATAGCGCCGAGTATAAGTTTAAGCACGACCTCTATTTCGACCCAAAAAAATTTCCGTTATGAATCCGTTCATGGCTTGAATTTTAGCCCTTAGGGGGTTGGAGAGGTTGGCGGTGAGCGGGTTTGTTCGCCTTGGTGGTAGCGGTCGAATGTATCCGAGAAGCTTTCCCACTGGGCCATGGCTTCTTCTTCGTTGCCGAGTCGTCGGTACACAAGGGCCTTGTGCAGGGCGGTGGCCGCCAAGGGTAGTTCCCGGCGGTGTTCGGGTAGGGCCTGGAGGATGGGATCGGGAATGGGTGGGGTGTCGGTCTGGAGCGAGGCGAGCAGAGCGATCAGGTTGGGCGCCACGAGGGCTGAAGGCTTGCCGAAGCTCCCTTTGCTTAGGTTTATGGGGGACGCGTATTCGATCACGGGACGATCATCGGTGTTGATGGGATAGCCATCGAACTGCGCGGCACGGGCGGTCATGTTGGCGCAATAAAAGAATGGGAGAGACGGCACGTCTAGGATAACGGGAAGTCCAAAGGGGTCTGCGAGTGATCCGTTGGGCAGGCGCATGAAAGCAGCTTGCAAGGAGTCGCGGTCCTCGATAGGGAGACCTACCGGAGTCACATGACCAACCAATGCCATCGACTCTACCCCTGGGATAATGTTGTTCCACCACAGGGTCACCTGATCGAAGGAGTCGAGCATGGTCCGCGTGATCACGCCGAACTCGTCTTTCGTTAACTGGTACATGGGTAGCCACTGAACGAATATGCCTCCGGGGGCGAGCCGCCGTCGCACGACCTCAAAATGGTCGCGGCTGTAGAGGCTGCCAGCTCCATTGCGGTAGGGAAGAAAAAGATCGGCGTTGATGATGTCAAAGGTTTCAGGAGAGGCCATCAATCGATGCCGCCCATCCTCTACTCGAATGCGTACCCGAGGATCGGTGAAGAGTCCATTGTTGTAAGTCCCGCCACGACCGTCATCGGTCATGTATTTCCGTGCCGCCAACACCACTTCTTCAACCAGTTCGCAAGCGACGACGGATTCGACTTCCGGAAACTGCTCGCGGTCCAGGACGGCGCCGGCCGTCATGCCGGTGCCGAGGCCAAGAAAGAAAATTCGTTTCGCATTCCCATGGATGAACATGGGGATGCGCGCCTGATTGCTTTGGCTGGAGAGGGCTGCGGTGGAGCCGAGGTTGTAGCTCGAATTGATGGTGATGTAGCGATCGCCTTCAGGACTCTCTTGCACACTGACCGTGCACCCGCTGGACTGCCAGGACTCGACCAAGCGGTTGCGCTGCTGGCCATCGGGCCGTCCCGTCTGCGGCATGGATGACGGGTCAATCCCGATCCATCCGATCACCAGTATGAACACTGCGGCTGCGCGGCAAGCGGTTACTAAAGACGATCGTCCTGACGGTAGCACCAGCGCAACCAAGAGGTATAGCGTGGCAATGGCCTGAAACGATCTCCAAAGCCCCAGTGTCTGGAGCGCGACAAACCCACAGACCAGGGCGCCGAGGATGCCTCCGACAGTGTTGACCGCAGACATCGTCCCGAGAGTCCGGGCCGGCATGCGCACGCGTCCTTCCTGGTTCTTCATCAAATAGGGAAACACCATGCCTAGCAGGAAGCAGGACGGACCGATGGTTGCAAAGGCGGTCATCATCATGTGCCGCATGTACTCGGTGAATGATTGCGAGGCATTTAACATCTGAAGGTCGTCGCTCACTGTCATAATCAGGTTTGGAAAGAAGGTGATGGCTGTGCCGCCGAGCACCAGAAGCAAGGCTAAGCCACCCATCGGGTCGAGTGAGGTCTTCGCCAGACGACTGGCCGCCAATGCTCCGCCGGCAAGGCAGATCAGGACAACGATTAGCACCATAGAAAAACTGTACACCGAGTTCTCATGAATTTGTGCGAGGAGTCGGGTCCAAAGGACTTCCAGGCCGAGCATCCCGAATCCGGAAACGAAACACAGCCCGAGGATCACCTTCTCCGACAGCAAACGCGGTCCCGCTTTGCGCGACGTCTTCGATGCTTTCTCGCTTGGCGGCTCCGACCGTGCGGTTGCGCTGTCAATGCGGTAGGCCAAAAAGGCGATCAGCAGATTGAGGCCGATGGCCATGCCGCAGGTAGCGGTGAATCCAAAAAGGGGAACCAGCCAGAAGGCTGATAGCAGTACGCCCAGCGCGGCTCCGATCGTGTTCAGGCCGTAGAGCCGTGCCGCAATGTTTCCAAAATCCTCCTGTTGCCGGATGAGTACGCCTCCGAGAATGGGAATCGTGCCGCCCATAAAAAACGTGGGAGGAAAAATCATTAGCAGAGCGAAGGCACCCTTGATTGCGATCGCTGCTCCCGGAGAGTCCATCCATGGATACAACGAAGGGAGCATCCAGGCAAACAGCGGGCGGGTGGCGAATACCATGAGCGCAGTGACAGCGATGCCGACTTCGAGCCGAGCGTAGGTGCGAAGGGTGGGTGCGACTGTCTGGCTGCGGCGTCCCCAATAATAACTGCCGGCCGAGAGGCCCAGGAAAAACACCGAAAGGGTGGTTGCTGCGGCATGGGCCGTGTTCCCGAAGAGGAGTCCCAGCTGCCGCATCCATAATACTTGATAAGCCAGTGCTGAAACGCCAGAGAGGATTACCAGGCCGTGGAGGATCAGGCTCTTTCTGGCTGAGGTGAGAGCCGTGTGTTGATGTTTGGAATTTGAGACCATGATGAACGGAGAATTTTAGCC
>CAXMRT010000083.1:0-17151 GCA_964196025.1 uncultured Gemmatimonadales bacterium
AGCCCTCGCAACCGAGCGAAAAAACCTCGACACCCTTCAGAAACAATACAAAACCCTCCAAACGCGCAGCGCAAAAAACGAAGCCGCCCTCAAGAAGTCCGTCGACAAGCTCAAGGCGGTCGCGCCTACGCCCGCACAGCTGCGGTCACAGCATAAATCCGTTGGCAAACTAGAATCTGCACGCGACGCCCTCTCCGACCTTCGTAACGAGCTCCGCAACGTCCGAGACGAAAACAAAAAGAATCTCGATTCCTTAGAAAAACGCCACGCCCAAGCTGATGAGAATGCACAGTCAACCGCAAAAGAGTTAGACGATGAACGTTCGAAATTGGCAACGCTACACGACGAGCACAAGGCGCTAAAGTCCGGTAGCTCAAAACGCGAAGACTTGCTAAAGAAAGAAATTTCGGCACTTGAAAAATCGGTGTCCGACGCGCCTGATCCCAAGAAAGCCAAAGCTGCTGTTACGCAGATCGAACAGCTCGAAAAATCACTGAGCGATGCTCGTGCCGAACTCGATGGCCTCACACGAAACAGCGCCCTTAAAGTCGAGTCCTTGTCAGAACAGCAAACAGAAATTCAAAAAGGCACGGCCTCCGCTCAGACCGCGCTTCAGGCAGAGACGGATGATCTCAAGAAACTACAGCAACGCTACAAGGCGCTTGAACGCCGAAGTGAACGGAAAGAATCAAAGTTACTCGAGCAGATTCATCACCTAGAAGAGAATGCCGCATCGAGCTCAGACATGCTCGAATCGGCCTTCGAGGCCATGCAAGAACAGCGCAGCGACTCTCAAGGCGACGTACCCCTTGAAGTCACACTACTGCCTGACAATGCTCATCTCGACGCGCTCTCCGGTCTCACCCAGAAACTCGAAGAAGCCGAAGAACAAGCAGCCTTTCTTCAAACCCAGCTCGACCAACAACTCAAAGCGCACTCCCAAGACGAGCAAACGCTAAAGAACGAAATTGCTGCTCTACACAACACCGATACTGAAAGCGCTCCAGGAACAACAGCCGAAGCGGACGCCGCGGTGAAAGAGGCAGAGTCGAAATTATCCGTATTAGAAGCCACCCGCGGCACGGAAGTCTCCGCCGCCAGCGAAAAAACAGCTGTGCTCGAGAAAAAATACAAAGCGCTCCTCGAAGAAGCCGCTGCCAGCGAGGAAACACTCAACGCCCGTATAGCGGCACTGCAAGAGGGTAGCACGACCGATGAGGCCAAGACGCTCCACAATCAAATCGCCGGCCTCCGCCAGCAGCTGGGCGACTCCGAAGGCCAGATACAAGACCTGAATGAGGCCGTGGAAAAGGAACGTGCACGAACTCGCCTTCGCGAAGAGGCCCTTACCGAGGATCAGGTCAGCTTCCTTGGCCAGTTCGACCGCGTTCAGCAACAAGCTGAGGATGCAGCAACGTTGATTCAGTCACACCAGAGCGCACTCAATTCACGTAACGGCGCCTTGGAAAAACAAATGGCAGACTTGAATGCTAAGCTCGCCGCCATGCAGGGCGAACACCTAGACGAGAAACAAGGGCTGGCAGATCAAATCGACGATCAGAAAGAGTATTACGAAAAACGCCTAAAGCGCTCACTCGGCCGGCAGGAAGAACTGGTGGCCTTCCTCGAGCGCATGCAATCGACGCTACTAAACGCCTAGCCCGAAACGGGCATCAACATTCGTAGCGTGCTGTCAATGCCGTGTTTTGAAATGAGTCGATGCCGCCGTATAGACCATACCGCAAATTGGCAGTTCGCGGAAAAGCACCGCTCTTGTGTAGTGCGTCTTACCCGAAGGGAAGGCGCCCACGCTGCATGAGCAGGAGAATGATGAAAAGTCCTGCCTAGTCACTCAGTGCGTGCATCATGATGCCCGCGGCGACGGACACGTTAAGAGAACTCACCGCCCGCCCCCCTGGGATCGAACAAATCTCATCACAGTTTTCCAAGGTCAAGTGCCGGAGCCCACTCTCTTCACTCCCGACCACGACCATCCATGCACGGTCTCTAGGAATCTCGTCTAGGGTCTTCTCCGCATGTTCCGAAGTCCCCAACATCCATAGACCCGCATCCCTCGCAAGACGAATGGTTCGCGATAAATTGGACTCGACTGAAAATGGGACGTGCTCGACTCCACCAGTGGCCACATCATAGGCCACGCTGGAGATGGGCGCAGACCGTTCACGCGTCAACACAATCCCCTTAATTCCAAAGAATGCGGCTGCGCGAAAAATCGCTCCGACATTATGCGGATCCTGTAACTGGTCCAGAGCAAGCCAGACCCCTTTGTTCGACTTTGCATCGTGAAACAAGTTGGTAAGGTCGGCACCGCGATGCGGCTTCACCTCCGCTGTTCCGGCGGTTCCCGCGCGGCCCTGTTTCGCAGATTTCCTGTGCGGCTGCGGCCGACGAACCATAATTGAGTGCTCGAGGGTCCGCTCGGCGATCAACTCCTGCGCCTTGGCCTCCACTTGCGCCCACGCGTCGCTACTCTTATTAGTCGGCACCTGAAGCTCCAGGATGTCCTGCGGGCGATTCTCAAGCACAGCCAACACGCTGTGCGGGTTTTTTAGTGTTATACTCATCTTTCAACCTCAAGGCGATGGAACGTCACCGTCAACTCCTGTTCAAACAATCCTTCGCTCAGGTGACGACGACGGCTCATGTACTCCACGTGATAGACAAGGTTGTCTCGCAAATCCTCTGCCATCACGTATCCGCTCAACTCGTCCTGCCCCCAAATCCCATAAGGCAGGCGGGTCCATTCAAGCAGCCAGCAGAGTACGTAGGAAAATGTCTCGCTGTCGAGCGCCGAATCAGGGCTTTCGACTCCCGGCACGGGCAAGCCATGGTGGTCTTGCAATTCCATCGCCACAACACTCGGCGGCCCATACACCTCGAGCTCCGCGACCGCGTCCTCCAACGCGCCGTGGACATCTAACTCGACAACCGTCTGAAGATCGCTTTTCAAGGCTCCCAGAGGATCTAGAACGTCTGGAGTCAATGCTTGCTCAGAACTTCCGCGCAGGCGGATGGTTCGGCACTCTGGCGTCTCTGTGGCGACACGCGTCAGGAGTGTGGACCAATATCGGGCTGCCGCGTTCGCATACACCTGATTGTTGATCAACCAACTATGCTGTGCCGAACTCGTCATTATTGTTCATCTCCTCACAGAGAGGATGGCCATCCTCAAACCAACACGCCCATAAAAACAAAATGAGCCCGACCTACTCGGTCGTCAATCCCACTACAAGCTCCGCTATTTCTGCGGGGCCCAAGGCCCGACCCGTCAGCCGCACCTCATCCAACTCAATGCCCGGCCCGGCCTCAATATCCAGCCTCGCCACTGACACTGAGTGAAAAGGCTCTTTCTCTCTAGAACCCGCGACAAGGGGCTCCAGGATCGCATCCACATAACATCGCACATCCGCCACTCCACGACGCGCACCTGAAGGAATGAAGCTCGCGGCAACATGATGCCAGTTCCCATCCGACAGATCCGTGCGTCCCACAAACGTCTTGTTGCCAGTGCCCACATCCACCACGACCTGCTCCCCTCGCGGCACCACACCGACGCGCCACTCTTGGGTCCGACGTTCGCTCGACAGATGGCGCACCAAAAAATGCGTCTCCCCCGGGCTCATCCGTAACCAACAACTCACGGTGAACGGTTGGGATCGATCCACAACGGGGTCTTCCACGCTCAACAGGCTCGTCGCTCCAAAATGTGCGAAGCCACCCTGCGTCCCACCCTCGACACCCTCGACTTGACTGTCAGGCGTAGCCACAAACCCAGTAGGCACCCAGCCTTCGCCGCTAGCTGGCCACCCTTCGTCGACACGACGGTCAAACGACCACAGCGCAAAGGGTATCGGCCCAGTCTCTGTGGCCAACCACTCGACGGTCGGCAAGGTCGGTGCAAAGACGGCCCCATTTTCCGTATAGTTCGTGGACACCACCCGCACGGCCACGCCTGCAGGAACCGGTGTGCTTCGCCCAACCATCGGGCCTTCAAGACGCGCAAGGTCCATCTTACCCTCCAACACATGCACATCGGTTTGGTCGCCGCGCAAGACCGCCAGATCCATCACGACACCCGTACTGGTCATCACCACATAGGGTGTCGTCACCGTAAAATTTTGTGCGCGTGCCGGTAGCTGAATATGCACCTGTCCGTACGCCAGCGTCGCTTCGTCGAAGGCCGTCACCTGAAACTCCGTGGGACCGAATAAACGCGCGACGGCACCCGAATCAAACTCTATCTCAGCCGCACCGGATTCCAAAATAAGCGTACCCGGCTGCAACCATTCCCCGTCTCGCAGACCACGCCCCCCGCCCCAAATCGGATCAACCGAACGCATCACACGAGCCGCATAGAACGCGCCCTCGCGCTTGACAGTGAATCGCTCTTTGGCGAGATATACAAACGTCAGCGCCACCGCGATCATAATCCCTAAAGCCGCTAACACCTTCCAGCCGGCAACATCACCCTGGGACCGCACGCTGCTTCGCTTAGACATACCTCTTGTCATCATTCCTCCACTCTAGCGACAAGTCGCGAGATACTCCACCAAATCCCGTATCTGCGCCGGCGTCAACAAGGCCGACATCGCGGGCATAACGGACACCGCTGGCGTGCGAGAACGAATCGAACTCAAAGGCACTTTCTTTTCCGATCCGTCCACCAAGCGCAAGATAACGTGCGACTTGTTTTCAGAAAGGAAGAAGCCCGAGTCGCTACCCCCATTTTCCAAACTCAAGGTCATGTTACCATACCCGGGAACAATGACAGCGCTCGGGTGAAGAAGCGACTGCAGCAAGTAGTCTCGTCCTTTGAGCCCACTTTTATCCAAACCGGGGCCAACGATCCCGCCAATGCCATCCATCTTGTGACACGTCAGACACTGCGCGGTACCGTGAGAGAACACGAGGTCCTTACCTCGGGCCACGTCGCCACCCTCCAACAACACCCGGCTTGTTGCCTCCAGGTCATTGGTCCCAAACGAACTCCGATAAGCGTTCACAGCCTTCCGAATCGATCGATCCTTGCTCGCATCCGCAGCCATCAACACATCCAGCTGAATGCTCACAGCCAGACGCCCCTTGATTAAACGATCAAGATCCTTCTTTAGACGCTTAACCGCGTGCTTGGATTCAAGCTTCGCCAACGCCTTGTAGGCTCCTTGCTGATCAGCAAGCACATCCGAGTCCAAGGCCCTAGTCACATGCGGTAGCGCAGCTGCGCCCTTCAGCTTGACGAGCGCCAACAACGCCGCCGTTCGAACGCCTACGCTCGGGTCATCCAACAACATCGGCAGAACGCCCTCTAGATGCTCAGGCCCCTCCCGCTGAAGAGTCGCAATCCCAGCTAATCGGTTTGGATCGGACATTGTCGTGTTTTTTACGCGCTTCACAACAGCCGACACATCTCTCAGCATCCCGAATTGGCCCGCAAGGTCCGCCGCCTTTGACCGCAGCTTCCCCGAACCAGATGACTGTAACTCGTTCAACGAGTCCGACACCAACGCTCGGATGTCGCGGTCGCGGTCGCCCGGATAAGGCCGCATCACGCCGAGTGTGGGATCCACCGGGTGCGGATCACTCCAGTGCCCAAGCGCGTATAAAGCAGTCAAGCGCGTGCGCTCCTTCAGGGCGGGGTTCATCGCTAGCGCCAACACGTTCTTGGCGTGCTGCTCTTGTCCCAGTCGAAAGTTTATCTGAATCATCCGCTCAAACGCAGTGATCGAAGGCATGCGATTAATCGCGACGGGGCCCGCAAATCGTTTCGCGTGATCGGCTAACTCCTTGTAAGCGCCTGCTATCGGCATTGCATGAATCGCCCGAACCGCCTCGTCGACAAGGAAGGGGTCGGCATCCGCTAAAAACTCGCTTATCCGCGCATCTCTGTGACGACGCATCGCTAGCAACACCACCAGCCGCTCCGCCGCAGATGCGCCTCGCCGCAATGCCCACACGTCATCCACAGGCATGCCCGTCACCCCCATGACAATCGCGTGCCTTAGAAAAACATCTTGGTTATTATTTTGCTTCGCCATCGCTAGCAGCGGACGCAATGCCGGTGCATAAGCTAGTTTACCCAGAGCGATCGCGGCTTCCGCCTGAACGTGAGCGCTTTTATCAGTGAGTAACGGAATTAATTTTTCGCCTCCGCGTGGATCCCCCGACTCACCCAGCACTCGCGCCGACTGCCTCCTGACGTGCTCGTCATCGTCATCCAGAAATGCAAATAATCGTCCTGCCACCGTGGGTTCCACTGGGACCAACATGCCGATTCCCCAAATGCCATGCAAGCGCTTCAATGGTCGGTCTCTTTGTGCGAGCGCCATACTAAAATATTTCGCAACCCTCTTTCCGCGCGCAGCCAACTCAAATTGTGCCGCCAGTCGAACCCGCCGATCATCATGGCCAAGCAAGTCCGACAGCCGCTCAGGCCTGAGCCCTTTGAAGCCATCACGAAACAACCGCTCGGTCTCTTTCACCGATGCCTGCTGAATGGCCTCGGGGTGGGTCACTGCGTAAATATCTCCTTTAGTCTGACCTTCGGCGGCGTTTCGTGTCGTCACGTAATCAGCCACATACAATTTTCCATCATACCCAAACTCAGCCGCGATGATCAGTCCGCCTTGCCAAAACGTATGTCGATCGGTTAACGCAAACCCTGCGCCCGCCGACTCCACTCCAAAGGTAATCACCCCACCCCGCCAATCGCTGAAGAAGAAATGGTCGTCATAGACCGCACCCATGCTCCGCCCCGGATTAAAGCTTAGTCCACAAGAACCGCCGTCGATATAATCCACAGCCGGCAACACAAACGCGGGTTGACCCTCAAACGCCATCTTCCAATAGCCCTCACTCGTCCACGCCACCTGCGGCCGCGGCCACTTGATGTCTGAAAAGCCTATCGCTGTATAAAACGTCTGCAGATTCTCAAACCCCGACTGCCAACCCAAATCCGCGCCCTCCGGCAGATAACACAAACGCGACCGATCGTTCTGGCCTTGGTTATTATCCACGGTGAACAAATTTCCAAACTGATCAAAGGCTAAATCTTGCGGGTTCCGATTCCCTGTTGTGTAACGCTCAAGGTTTCGGCCATCCTTATCGCACCGAAACACCGCTCCCGCGTCCAAGTCAACAAGGTGCTTTCCGTCCCGCGTTTTTACATCGTACCCACGGTCGCCAGTCGAGAAGTATAACTTGCCATCCGGCCCCCACTCTAAGCCGTGCAGATCATGGCCATTGACTCCCATGCGAATCCCGAATCCCTCCAGCAAAATTTTGCGAATATCCGATTTCCCATCTCCCTCGCGATCTTTCATCGCCCATAGGTTTGGAATGTTGGCGTAATATACCGTGCCGTCACGAGCCGTCACGCTGGAGCCATTCCCATCAAGCGGGTGCCTGAATTCCGCAAAGAGCGTTCGCTCATCGGCAACACCATCACGATTAACATCCGTCAATCGCACCACTCGGTCCGCAGATCGAGTGAACCAGTCTTTCGGGAATTTCCCCTTCGCGATCCACTTCTTGTATAGAGCCTCTCGCTGAGCGACTTGCGTGAGTCGCAGTTCATCCAGCATCCAAAAAGTTTTTCGCCGCGTATCCTCTACCCCTCTATAAAGTCGCCCTGACTCGGCAACATACATCCGTCCAAACCCATCGAAACACAACGAGACCGGATTGTCGGTCATCCCACTGTCCGCAAAACGCACCAGCGAGTAGCCGGGGTCCAAGGTCACGTTCGCGGCTCTTGCGGAAAGGGTCCCGCCTTGCGGCTTTTTCGGCAACTGCGCACGCATGACGATCTGGTCGGCCATGATGAAGCCTCCCTTCTTCTCGGAAGCATCGATAAGTTCTATGTGAGCCCGTTTTCCAATTAACGGGTGGACGTACCAGAAGCCAGCACGCAACTGGTTGCTGCCCGCCCCCGTCACCGTGCGCACAACACTCCCATCGACAACCAGATTCATACACGTCTCGCCGGCAATCGCGCCCCCGCCAATCAGAAAGGAAAGGTAGCCCTCGGAAATCTCAAAGGCGGGCGAGATCAACTTACCCGTGGCTTTGTCACCCCCATGAGAGGAGTTCGCGAAGCCCTTGCCCCGGTTTCCGTGCACGTCAGGCTGCTGACCGACCGGCCCCGCTGCCGGACGGGTGCCAAAGGCCGAGCCCTCAACGTTCCAGTCACCGAAATCTGACCCTTCAAACTCCGCCAGTAATACGCGAGATCGACTCTCCGCTCCCGACACCGGGTGGGTCAACAGTCCGAGTAAAATGCCTGTGACAACCCACACTCGGCCGCCCGTAAAAAAAGTATGTATGTACGCTCCCATAATATCGAGTCGCAACTATGACAGGCGGCGCGGTCACCAGTCAACCAATCAAGGGAGTTCTCACACGGATCGTGAACCCGTGATGGCCCACTCATTTGAGCCTTCGTCTTTCGTGCCCCACACTCTACACTCCCTAAATGCCAACAATCTTTTCTCACGCAATCGTTGCGAGCGGGATCCATGCCCTAGCACCAGGGAAAGGGGCGACGAAGAAGTGCCTACTCTTCGCCATTGGCTGCTCGATCCTCCCAGACGCCGATGTCGCTGGTTTTGCGATGGGAATCGAGTACGGCGATTTTTGGGGACACCGCGGTTTCTCTCATTCGATTCTTTTTTCGATCCTGATCGGCCTCAGCGTCGCCGCTCTCTTCTTCCGCGAGTATGCCATCGGTAGTCGCGCGTGGTGGATCGTGGTCAGCATACTCACCGCAAGCGGTGTGTCGCACGGAGTCCTCGATGGATTGACCAACGGAGGACTCGGCATCGCCTACCTTGCACCTTTTGACACAACACGCTATTTTCTTCCCTGGAGTCCCATCCCTGTATCCCCTATTGGCGCCGGGTTCTTCTCGAGCCGCGGCATCTTCGTCATCTGCGCTGAGTTGCTACTAGTAGGGCTGCCTGCAGGGATCGTTATTTTTTGTCGCCGAATGGCGCGGAGGCGGAAGAGTAACGCGAAAGACAATCAAGACGGATCGGTCGGATAGATCGAGCGCGGGAAGATCGCGTTCTAGTAGGACTTGAAAAGAGACTTCGCAGGCCACACGTTTTCGTGGTCCGCGGTGTTCGGAGACGTCGGATCACCGATGTAGTACTTCTGTTCCATGTAAAGTAGCGCAATCACGGCACCGACCATGCCCAGAGACACAAAGGAGAGAAGCGCCCAAATCAGAAGCCCCTTGGCCTTTACCTTAGTGGGACCTGCCTCCTCTTCGGCACGTTTGGACTTCGCGCGCAGAAGAATGAAGCCAACAATTCCGCCGATGACGAGCACCGCAATCAGCGCCATCCAGATCCAGTTGTCGGCAACGAAGCCTCCCCCGGTCGTCGGTGCTGCTAGAATGTCTACTACTTCTCCGTCCATCAAAAACTCCTTATTCAGGTCGAATTAGCCTAAGATACCAGCGCCTGAGTTGTCAAGAAGAGTCCCGTTCGCCAACCAACGAATAGGCGCGATGACCGGTCACGGTAACATCCACGAAATCGCCAATTTCTAGCGTCGAATCGGCGATATTGAGCGGACGGAAGCTATCGGTGCGACCTGACATGACGCCCTTCTCCTTCGGATGCGCATGCTCAATCATTATGCGCTCCTTCCGACCCCTATACGCCGACAACTGCGCATCGACCATACTCTCGTATAATTTGAGAACCCGTTGCAAACGCTCGCTTTTGACAGATTGAGGGACATCATCATCCATCTTCGCGGCCCGCGTATTCGGCCGCTGCGAGTACATAAAGGCATAAATCTTGTCAAAACGGACCTGCTCGATCACGTTCAAGGTGCCCTCGAATTCCTCGTCAGTTTCTCCTGGGAACCCCACAATAATGTCCGTGCTGAGCTCCATTCGAGGATTTATCGACTTCAAATAGGCGATCTTTTCCAAATATTCAGCCACCGTATGCTTCCGACGCATCAGATCTAACACGCGATCGCTACCCGCCTGAAAAGGAAGATGTAGCTGATTACAGATGTTCGGGTGCTCTGTCAGCAGCTCGGAAAGCCGATTATTCCAATCATTGGGATGTGGCGACGTGAAACGAACCCGATCTAGGCCCTCAATATCAGCCACGGCCTTCAATAAATCGTAAAACGTGTAATCACCAGCTTCATAGGAATTCACATTCTGGCCGAGCAACATAATCTCGCGCGTACCCGTCTTCACCAAATGACGCGCCTCATGCAGAATATTGTCGGCTGTGCGACTCACCTCCCGCCCTCGCGTCATCGGCACCACACAAAATGTACAATAGTTATCGCAACCCTTCATAATCGCGATATATCCGCGGGGCCCCTCCACCCGACTACGCTCTAGCTCATCGTCCGGCACAAAGTTAACCACTTTCTTGGACCGCTCTTCCCACTCCGTCGCCAAGACACGCTCTCCGCCACGAACCCGATCCAACATCTCTGGCAATTTGAACATCTGATCAGGGCCAAACACGAGATCGACACTCTTCTCGCGCTTCAGAATCGTCTCGCCCTCCTGCTGGGCGACACAGCCGCCCACACCGATGATCAAGTGGGGATGCTCATCCTTCAATTTACGGATCGTTCCAAGGAAACTGTATACCTTGTTCTCCGGCTTCTCACGAACCGAACAGGTGTTCAGCAAAACGAGGTCGGCATCGGCCACTTCTTCCGTCATCTCAAAGCCACTTCGCCGCAGCACAGACGACATCATCTGGGTGTCGTGCTCGTTCATCTGGCAACCATAGGTCTTGATTATCGCTTTTTTAGTCATTCCATATCCTTACATAC
The DNA here is from genome assembly GCA_964196025.1 of uncultured Gemmatimonadales bacterium. Taxonomy (GTDB): domain Bacteria; phylum Verrucomicrobiota; class Kiritimatiellia; order CAXMRT01; family CAXMRT01; genus CAXMRT01. The sequence continues at coordinate 10,837 of CAXMRT010000083.1, forward strand.
ACAAGTGTGTTTTGATCGCCTCGCCCCGTAGTGTGTTCACATGCGAATCTAACCACACCGTAAACGCATAGAGAGGTCGCAAGGGAGCATCACTTAGCAGACTCATGAAGCGGTCTCGTAGTGACACATTTTCAGGAAACCTAGGGCTTGGCTTTCGCAACGGGATCAGGGCAAAAAAAATTGTGGAAGGGGCCAATCAGGAGCTGACCGATTCTGCCGCGCAGGGAGTAGGAGCCCCTCCCACAAAGTGTTCAAATTCTTTCTAAGCAGTTACAGTGCCGCGGCTAAAGCTCACACTGTGCTAGCGATTTTCTCGTTCATTCTTTCTAAAGACCAAGCCGTAAGAGTCACCACAAAATCTCTAAACGTCTTACGTGCAGGACAATCAATATATAATTTCGAGAGCATGATATCACGCATTTTTTTCATCTTTATTGCACGCTGTATCCATCGAGTCTTCTCAAACATGAGATCGACCGCATTTCTAGTGGCTTCGGGAACCTATAAAGCCTTGTAATGGCGTCACCTTGTTGGACCACCCGCCCCCACTCCTACACCTGTAACTACCTTACGAACAACGGCTTACGGCATAATAGCGTCCTTATATCTCGCAAGCTCACCCTTCTTGACCACTCTCCCTCGATTATACAAGCTCAGGCAGCTCACGGCGAACCCGTCTGGCACCTGAGTCCTGGGCTGAATGACTTTTCGCCCCCCGCCCTGGCTTCGACATATGACCGGTCAAGTCCCTCCCGCGCGGCTGTACAGGAACTCAAATAGCCCCTTTATCCCACTATTTGCGCTATTCTGGTTATTCTATCGAGCTGCCGAAAGAATACCCATGCGAAGCGCTCCGGTGCTGCTCACGCCCAAAATTAGCGGTTTGTCTCCCAAACCCCCTCGTTGTGCCTTCTAATCTACCTACAAGCGTGAGGCCCAGAATCAACCGAGTAGTTTATAATAACGTCACCATCTCCTTTTCGTAGGCAGTCGACCATTTTGGCCAAGTTTCTCCTTCACCAAGGCCTCACGTCTGAAGGTTGAAACAGCCCTATAGAGCCACTAATCCCGTTGAACCACGCGTAATCCGCCAAGCAGGAGGTAATCCAGCGTCCGATCGAGCGAGTTGGATATTAGGATAGGCACCCATCCGACTCAACTTCCGGTCGTAGCCACTCGACAATTTAGCACACCTGGAAAAATCATCCCTCACCACTTGTAGCAAAACTCATGGAAATAGCGGAGAAAGGAGCAGGCCCCGTAGCCCCATAACCCTATATAACAAACTATAAAACAGGGGTTGACGTAGTCGACTATCCCTAGTAGGTTACTAGTCTTTAGTCGTAAAGAGGCGCATTCTCGGCTTGTTACACCGAGGTGAGCGACTTATGATAGCCAGCCAATTTGACATAGTGATACCGAGGAGAGAATAGCCATGGACTTCTACAAACTGCCGGACACCCTGGCAAAAGAGATTGATGTATTTGGTGAGGATGTGAAGGGTTTCGCCTCAGGCACCCTGAACCCGATCGCCTTTAAAGGAATTCGTGTTGCTCACGGCGTCTACGAACAACGCAAGTTCGACACCCACATGCTTCGCATCCGCTGCCCTGGCGGCGCGGTGACCCCCGCTCAACTTCGGCAGGTCGCTGAAACATCCAAGCGCTATGGTGCACCTCATTTTCATGTAACCACACGCGGCGAACTCCAGCTCCACTATGTGGATCTGGCAGACCTTATCCCTTCTATAGAAGAGTTAAAGAGTTCCGGCCTCTCCTCTCGTGGTGGCGGCGGAAACACCATTCGCAATGTAATGGCCTCGCACGATTCCGGTGTTCGTTCCGATGAAGTGTTCGATGTCGCACCCTACGCATTTTCACTGACGACTCGAATGATCGAAGAAGAAGATTCTTGGAACCTGCCCCGCAAATTCAAGATCGCCTTCTCCAATCAGACCGACGATACCGCAAACGCTACGATCACCTGCCTCGGCTTCATCGCAAAAATAAAGGACGGCCAGAAAGGCTTCCGGGTTTATGTCGGCGGCGGAATGGGTGCCGCACCTATCCCTGGCGTGGTTCTCTACGACTGGGTTCCCGATACACAAGTCTACTATATTGCACGTGCCATCAAACTCATGTTCGACAAACATGGAGACCGCCGTCGTAAACACCAATCGCGCTTCAAGTTCCTTGTAAAGAAACTCGGTGTCGACGAAATCCGTCGTCTGATCGAAGAGGACATGAAAACGATCCCGAAAGGACTCGAACTCACGTTCGAGGATTGGGCGAACAAAGCAAACGACTCGATCGATCTCGAACCCTCCCCTGTCTCCGGCCCAGAATACGACCTCTGGTCGAAGCGCTACGTGAAAGCCCAGAAGCAAGACGGCCTCCACATGATCAAGGTCCCGCTGAAACTCGGCGACATCGATAATGAAGAAGCGATCAAGCTGGCTAACTTTCTCGAAAAGCTCGGCGAAAACAATATCCGTTGCGCACTGGATCAGAACCTATACCTACGGAATATCCCCACCGCCTACCTCGGCAATCTGTATACGCTGATCACTAGCATGCACACGCTCTCCGCGAATCCAATTATGATCGGAAGCATGATCGCCTGCACCGGAGCGGACACCTGCAAGCTCGGTATCTGCCTACCACGCGGCGCGTCACCCATGATCGCTGAAAAATTATTAAACAGTGACCTCGACCTCGATAAGCTCGACGACGTTCGCTTGCATATCTCTGGCTGCCCCAACACCTGCGGCCGCCATCACTCGGCGGACCTCGGGTTCTTCGGCAAAGTGATGCGCGTTGACGGTGAAATGCTCCCCGCCTATTTCATTATGGCTGGCGGTCAAGTATCAGACGGCGGCACGGTCTACGCGGAGAAGGTTTCAGAAATCTGCGCAAAACATATGCCGGACTTTGTCTATGATCTCTTTGAACGCTACCTCTCGAAAATCGAGAACTATTCGAGCTTTCACGAGTATGTCAGTAATGGCGGAAGAGCAGACATCGCCGAACTAGCAGGCAACTATAAAGAGCTCCCGACTCTCGCAGCCAATAAAGACTACTTCTACGACTGGGGTGCTGCTGAACAGTTCTCGCTCCTGAAGGGTCAGAAGGCTGAGTGCTGCGCGGGCGTGTTCGATATGATCGATGTGGATTCGAAACTGATCGCGGCCGCGACCAAGGAACTCGACGGGCTTTCGGATGAAAAAGAGATCAACGATACACTCTACAGAATTGTGTTTTCCGCTTGCCGCATGCTACTCGTAACACGCGGGCTGGAAGTGAAACGCGATGAACAGGCATTCGAATTGTTCCAGCAGCACTTCATCGAGTCGGACCTGATCTCTAACGAGTTCACCGCCATCGTGACCGCGGGTAAAGACGGTGATCACGCAACGCTGAATGCCGAACGCGACACGGTCGTCGCGCTAGGTACAGCCATCCGTGCTCTGTATAAGACGATGGATGATTCGCTGCGGTTCACAGCTCCGGAACCTGTCTGCGAGGTCCCTGCAGATGACGACAACACGCCAGGCTTCGATGACGCTGACGATGCAGACGTTGACGTATCAAAAGATTTCCGCGGCGTGGGCTGCCCCATGAACTTTGTAAAAACAAAGATCGCCATGGAATCGATGGAAGCCGGTCAACTAATTGAAATCCTTCTCGATGATGGCGATCCGATTCAGAACGTACCCGGCTCGGTCAAGCTGGAGGGTCACGAGATTCTTTCACAAGATCAGCGTGACGACGGACACTGGGCACTGCTGATCAAGAAGGTATGAGACATCAACTCTAGACTCTTTTAAGGACGGCCGATTCAAATGGATCGGCCGTTTTTCTATCATGACGGACCCAACAACCGACACCTTCTTCTCTAGCCATCCCAGACTGTGGAATGACTTTCACTACGTCTACCCAGTCATCAGCCGTCGTAGTCGCGGGCTCTCTGTCGGCATCAATCTCAACATAGACAAGGTCTGTAATTTTAGCTGCGTCTACTGCTGCGTGGATCACAACACCACACCACCGCGCACGGATATCGATCTCACACAACTCCGGACCGAACTCGCGTGGATGCTCGACTGGGCCCAGTCAGGACGTATCTGGGAAGACGAGTACTTCTCCCGTACCCCCACAGAAATGCAACGCATCAACGACATCGCATTCTCGGGCGATGGCGAACCAACCGCATTTTCCGGATTCGCCGACGCCTGCCGCATCGCGGTCGAGGAACGATCGGCCCGCCATTTGTCGGACGTGAAAATCGCGGTCCTCACAAACGCGACACTTCTCCACAAAACTCAGGTGCAAGAAGGCATGGCTCTGCTGGATCAGAACAACGGCGAATATTGGGTCAAGCTCGATGCGGGCACGGCAGCTTACTACGCTAAGATCGACCGCAGTAAAATCCCCTTCGATAAAATTCTTAGCAATATTGCCCTAGCGGGCCAAACCCGACCCATCATCCTTCAGTCACTTTTTTCAGAACTTGACGGCGTTCCGCTACCAGACTCCGAGTTCGACGCCTGGTGCGATCGCGTCGACGACTTACTCTCCGCTGGTTGCCAAATCAAAGACGTTCAAATCCACACCGTCGCTCGTCGTACCCTTGTGGAAAGCACGCGCGCGCTACCCAACTCACACCTGGACCGTCTCAAAACCGCTTTCACCCAACGGTTTCCCACTCTCCTTTGCGATGTATACTATGGCGTCACCCAGAGTTAAGGACAGCTTACAGCCATCGGCCCATCTAGACTTGCTATCTCTCCATCTATCGATGAATATGTGTCGCATGAAACGCACACTTTTATTCTTGATCCTCATCGCCACCCTTCCTCTCGTAGCACCGGCGGATGACGCCTGGGTGACAGACTTTACGCAAGCCAAAGAGTTGGCCGCAGAAAACGGATCGCTGATTTTGATCCAATTCACGAACTCCGGACTTGGAGGCTGGTGCACCAAACTCGACACCCTCACAAAGACGGCCGCGTTCGACACCTTCGCAAAGAAACACCTTACACGCCTGCTCGTCGACCTTCCGGACCAGAAGGAATTTCCAGAAGACGTGACCGCCCTGCACAAAAAGATGGTCACAGATTACCACGTTCGCAGAATTCCAACTCTCGTCGTTACCGATGCCACTGGCGCCTATCTGTTTCAAGTCGGATATAAATCAATTAATGCTGAAGCTTATGTTCGCGATTTCAAAAAGATGATTGAAAAAAGCACCGGCAAACGCCTGAAATAAGGGACCTCCTCCATGCCGAAATACACCCTGCCCGCTCTCGCGATCGCGGCCATCATTGCGATCACCGTGATCTCTTGCAAAAATACGTCCGCCTCGAGAAAGCCTTCCGTCAACGAACCCGACAAAGGAACCCCCACTGTGGATGAACACAACGCCGACTCCGACTCCACGAGCTCCCACGCGCACAGCCATACCAACCGCTTAATCAACGAAACTAGCCCGTACCTGCTGCAACACGCACACAACCCCGTCAACTGGCACCCTTGGGGAGAAGAAGCCTTCGCTCTCGCAAAAAAAGAAGACAAGCCCATTTTTCTCTCGATCGGCTACTCCGCCTGCCACTGGTGCCACGTGATGGAACGCGAGTCGTTCGAGAACGAACCCATCGCAAAAATCATGAACGACAATTTTATCTGCATCAAAGTCGACCGTGAAGAACACCCAGAAGTAGACCGCATCTACATGGACGCCGTCGTCGCACTTTCCGGCTCGGGCGGCTGGCCGCTCTCCGTGTTCTTAACAACAGACCTGAAACCCTTCTATGGCGGCACCTACTATCCCCCAGACAACCGCTACGGCTCCCAGCGCCCTAGCTTCCCCCAACTCTTGACCGGCATTGGTGAGGCCTGGAAGACGAGTCGCGACAAAATAACCGCAGACGCCGATCGGTTAACCACTCATGTTTCCGAACAACTCACACACGTCATCCCGAACGACGGAACCGGACTCTCCTCCAACCTTCTCGCAACAGCGGTAGAGAGCCTGACACCCCGCTACGATCCTGAGTGGGGGGGATTCGGCTCGGCCCCCAAATTCCCTCCCCACGGAGGAATGGAACTATTACTTCGGCAATACCGACACGACAAGAGCGAGCAGACCCTCGAGGTCCTCACCGGAACACTCGATAAAATGGCATCAGGCGGCATCTATGACCAACTCGGCGGCGGCTTCGCCCGCTACTCGGTTGATCGAGAGTGGCTGGTCCCACATTTCGAGAAAATGCTCTACGACAACGCACAACTCACACACATTTATCTCGAAGCCTAT
>CAXMRT010000084.1:0-6618 GCA_964196025.1 uncultured Gemmatimonadales bacterium
GCAGCTGGTTATAAATCGCTTGTCGAGAGTTGTTCGGGAGACGTTAGTGCTGCGGCGACCCTATTGATGGTTGAAAAAATTGAGGAGCTGACAAAGACACAGGTTGAAGCGATCAAGAACATTAAGATCGACAAGGTCACCGTCTGGGATTCTGGGAACGGGAATGGAGAAGGTTCTTCTACCTCCAACTTCCTCTCTAGCTTAGTGAAGAGCTTGCCACCGATGCAGGACGTTGCAGGCATGGCGGGGGTCGACCTACCTGGGTTCCTGGGGTCCATGAAAGACGCTGACGCGGTGCCCGTGATGAAGACGACCACAGACTCAGCCACATCTGGCAAGAAGCAGCCTCCCCCTATCAAGAAATCCGACGGGTAATCCCGCGACTTCTGATATCGCTCGTTTAATGAATAATGACAACCATCCCCGAGGGTTTCTTCTCGGGTTTCGGTGACCAAGTGCTGGTTCCGGGATTTGCGACGTCGGTTCCGTGCGCCGTCGATACCCCATCGCTGAGGCTAGCCGTCCTCCATGACTGAGGCGCGTCGTTCTCAGTCGCGGTCGTGGGGGTCATCGGCAAATTGAGATGCATGCTTAAACCACTCACGACGGTCGGTGAGTCATCCTGATCAAAAACCACTTCATCCACAACATCGTCAGGGTAGGTGGATCCTTTCATCAGTTCCAGAGTTTCTCCGGAGTTTGATAAGCTGAACACGCTATCAATCGTGTTGGTTGAGAATGCCGGGTACCTTTCTAGGAACTTGTCTTTGTCGCGTGCGATAATAACAAATCCAAATGGACTGATAGTGATGTCCTGCAAATGATGCATGGTGTCGCTCTCGCGGAGACGATAGTCATCCATCACCACCGGTAAACCGCTCGGGTTATAAATTTCAATCCACTCGAACTCAGAGTCGGCCCCGGATGGATTCGCCATGATTTCCGTAATCATTAAATCCACACCCAGACATGTGATTGCAGAAATATTTCCGATAACGAGTCCTAGACACACAAAATATTGCTTAACCGTCATTTCTCCCCTCCATTAAAAAGAGATAACAGTAGCGAATTTGGCCCAAACACGGTATCGGGGTATCCCTGATTCGTTTGTGGGGCCGACCCCTACCCCTCGATCAGAAATACCCCCACAGCGTTCGTGGGTATGTCCCCTACAAAAACTCGCCCTGTATTTTCTGCAAATGAAAGCTATAATGCGCCTGACATGCATATCTATATTCATATTCCGTACTGCGCACAACTTTGTAGCTACTGTGACTTCTGCAAAAAAACCGTGGATGACCCCAAGGAAATTGACTCTTATCTCTACTCCTTGACGAACGAGATGCAGGAACGATTATCGGGTGCGTGCACCGCCGACACTCTATACATTGGTGGCGGAACTCCCAGCCGGCTAGGTTTTGCACAACTATCCACTCTCTTCTCCCTACTCGCGAACCACAGCCCTCTCGTACCCGGTGGTGAATACACAATGGAGGTCGACCCTTGTACGCTAACGGCAAAACAATTGGAACTTCTCGCATCGACGTCGATCAACCGCATAAGCATAGGGGCCCAATCCTGGAATGATCAGATTCTAGAAGAGATGGGGCGAATCCATCGCGTGTCCGATACAGAACAGCTGATCGCTGACCTAAAAGCTGCCGGTTTCCGAAATATCAGCATTGATTTGATCGTGGGGTGGCCCAATCAGACCACGGATGATATCCAGCAGGCCTTGACCGCAATCGCCCGACTCGATATCCAACACGTCAGTATTTATATGCTCATGTTAGAACAAGGCACACCACTAGAGGCCGACGTTAACGTTGGAGAGGTTGCTCTACCGACCGATGACCTATCAGCAACGCTATATGAGACAATTCAGCAGGGATTGACCGATTTTGGTTTCAGGCAATACGAAATTTCAAACTTTGCGAAACCCGGATTTGAGAGCCAGCACAACCTCGCCTACTGGAGCCACCATTCCCATAAGGGATTCGGAGCAGGCGCAGCAAGCCTAGAAGCAGAAACACGTATACAGAACAGCAAAGATATCGACGAGTATGTCTCTGACTGGAGAGAGGGACGTGACATAGAGCACCTTAGCCGCAAAGACGTGCTCAATGAACGATTGATGATGGGGTTGCGAACCCCTGAAGGCATTGAGAGTACGGCTGTTGAACATGTTTCCGCGGTGCATATCGATATGTTGATAGACAAAAAGCTTTTAATTTCCTGTGATCGACGAATACGGCTTCCACCCAGTGGCTATGTGATCAGTAATAGTATTATCGCCACACTACTCCATGATTAATACACACTCACCAGGCCTTGAATTTATTTATGGCTTACGTATGATGCATTCGTAAGTTTTAGGAGCCGAACACTGACTGACAAAATTCGATATTTATGGCTGAGCGGAAAGCACAAAATCCGGGTAGCATTGCGATCACTAACACCGCATGGGATACTATTGGTGGCCGGCTGTTGCTCCGCCCTGCTCGTATTTTTTGTTGGCGGACGTCTACTACTCCGTAGTGATCAACCCACCGAGCAGATACAGGCGCCACCGATCGTTATTAAACCAATTATCGACTATTCGATCCCTGCGCGAGAAATCCCAAGAAGTTTCCGTGCCAGAACCCATAAACCAAATGCTGGCGAGGGAGCCACCTCTGGATCGATTGATCTGGCAAGTTTCAGTGCAGGTCGCGATCTAATCCGTATTGATGACCCACGAGTGGTGTGGGAAAGTGACAATGATACGAACGATGATGAAGACGACCATATGTTCAATATAGCCATGGAGACCCCTATGAGGCGGTTGTTTGAGCTCGTAGACCAGGCTGGTGGCGTACTGGAGGTAACCGACAGCTACCGGGCCGTTGGCGTGCACGGCGTTCGGTCTCTTCACAAAGAGGGCCGTGCAGTCGATCTGATCTCGACGGGCATCGACCTACAGCACCTCGCCCGTTTAACGTGGGCATCCGGCTTTGACTGGGTTTTATATGAGTCGCCAAAGCGAGGTGGAGCTCACATCCACGCTTCTGTGCGTCGACTCCCCTAATCGTACACCGAAAGACTTCTACGATATAACGACTTGATTAACATGTCCTTGGACTGTATAACACCACAGATCGCGCCGGGGTGGCGAAATGGCAGACGCGCCAGACTCAAAATCTGGTACTGGTAACAGTGTGCGGGTTCGACTCCCGCCCCCGGCACCACCCTCTCTTTAGACCTCGCGCATGGTGCTTAAAAAGGCCCCCGTCGGACTACCCTCTTCGAGCCAAGGTATCAGGCAGGACGGCTCTAAACCGCGCTCTGAGAGCTCTCTAATCGGGATCCATTCAAATTCTATATGGGATTCCTTCGAACACAGCGCATCTTCTTTCGTATCCTCGGGAAGGCTAACGTTGAAAACGAGGCTCCATTCGTGAACCTTGGCTGATTTCTGGATAAATGCGTGTTCGCAAGTGGCTGCAAACGTCAACGATCCGCCAAGAAGACCCAATTCTTCATGGAGCTCGCGGTTCAGTGCCGTGTGGCCATCCTCACCATGATCAACATGACCACCCGGAAGGTAACAACGTTCCGAGCCCAGCGCTCGGCAGACCAACAGCCGCTCTTTCAGAATAATCACGCCACGTGCGATCGTCTCTAGCGCGGTTTCCTTCATGCTTTCTCCCACTGACTCAATACCTCACCCACCAAAAATACGGACCCACACACGACCACGATGCCGCCTGACTCCTCGGCGCAGAGGCGCGCCTCTGAAAGCCCTGCCATCGCAGACCCACAGGATACCCCATTGCCACCACTGTTGTCTATCGCGTCTATCAGATCGATAACGGGGCAGGATCGGCTGTCGACAAGCGGAACGGCGAATACCGTTGTGGCGAAACTGCACACAATGGCTGTTGATTCTAAGACATGCTTGTCTCTGCACATACCGAATACGCAGAAGATGGGCGCTCCTTCCGCAACCATGCGTACACACTCCATCAGCGCAGTCAACGCGTGCGGGTTATGCGCATTGTCACAATACAGAGGAGGGTGAGTATCAAGTAGTTGAAACCGGCCCTTCATTTCCAAATTTTCGAAGGCCGTTTTTACACACTTGATTGACAACTCTGACCCCAACCTCGTCATCACTAACTCTGCGGCAATCAGGGCGACACTCGCGTTGCGCACTTGGTGAGAACCAGCGGCGGACAACCGTATTGATCCATAATTTGCATTATCCGTTTCGACCTTAAGCGGGTCATTCGGTGAGAGTTGATGCACGGAGACGAGTTCTTTAGATTGGTAAACTGGTGCCTTCATCGCCTCTGCTTTTTCCAGAATAACATGCAATGCTTCTTCTGGAACGGCTCCGACCACGACCGGTGTAGAGGGCTTGATAATGCCGGCTTTCTCTGCAGCGATAGCGGCGAGTGTATCCCCTAGGTAAGATTGATGGTCGAGGGCAATGGATGTGATAACCGTTAGCAGCGGCGTCACGACATTCGTGGCGTCAAGGCGTCCACCCAAGCCCGTTTCTAGAACGGCCAACTGAACACCGCTGGCGCGGAAGTGCGCAAAGGCCACTGCAGTTGATATTTCAAAAAAAGTAATCGCATCGCAACCCTCACGCTCAAGCTCGTCCGCAACCCCTTCTATCTCGGAAAAGAGAGCCAAAAGTTCTGCATCGGAGATGTCGCCCCCCCCTACTTGGTAGCGTTCATTTATCCGCACGAGATGGGGTGAGGTGAATAGGCCTGTAAGCAAGCCCGACTCACGACACAAGCGCTCGACCATCGAGGAGACGGATCCTTTTCCATTGGTGCCCGCCACATGTACGCTAAGAAATGTATTCTGAGGGTTGCCCAAACGTTCAAGAAGTTGTTCGGTCTTGTCTAGTCCTAGTTCGACAGCTCCGCTATGCCGACTATACAAACGGGAAAGAAGTGCATCAAGGTCGGGCATGGCTTACCCTCGGGCCACGGTGATCACTTGAACGTCGTTGGCGCCTGCCTGACGCAGCGCTCTGGCGCACTCGTTGACCGTAGCCCCTGTGGTCATGATGTCATCGACCAAAAGGACACGTCGTCCTTTTAGCCAGCTCGTGTGACCGGCTTTGAACGCCCCTTTGACATTTTTCAGCCGCTGCTTGGCTTTTAGTTTTGTTTGACTCTGTGTGTCGCGGACACGCGTTAAGCACTGCGGGAGGAATGCTATCCCCAGTCGCTGCGCGAGGCCTCGGCCTAGAATCGACGATTGGTTATAGCTCCGTCGACGAAACTTCGCAGGTGAGAGCGGAACTGCTGTCACTAGGTCGTATTCGACAGAGTCGAAGTCTGCGGCCAAGCACCCGTCCAAGAGGTCGACAAGGTCATGAGAAAGCCACGTCGCGTTCTGATACTTAAACGCTTGGAGCACATTCATGATAGCACCGGAATATCGCACCGACGAGCGGGCTCGCGAAAAATGGACCGGACGGGCGGTGCAGTACCCGCATAACCAAGCATGATCAATGCGCCCAAAAACGGGGTCGCCGCACTGCTCGCAAAAGGGCCGAGCAATGGGGTGAATGTCAGTCCGGCAATCCCAGCACAGGTAATGAAACTCTTTCGCCGCTGGCTGAGAGCATAATGTGCAAGCTCGTGGAAACAGTAGATCGAGCCCACTTTGAACACCGGCCTTAAGAATGTTTGTTGGACACATATTTCCCGATTATTGGATCAAGGTCCGCTTTGACTGCATTTGGTATATCGTCAGGCTGAGTGAAGATCGCAAACTTCAACGCCTCACCGCAGTCGCACTCACGGGCAGTCGCAGCTGAGGCAATCAACGGTTCTAAGATTTCCTTTGCCAAACTCGAGTTAGCGGTTAAGTGGCCGATTAACATGTCGACACTGACGGCTTCTTCGGACTCATGCCAACAGTCATAGTCCGTAACCATAGACATGCCCTGATAGCATATTTCAGCCTCGCGACACAGTTTGGCTTCAGGAAGACTTGTCATCCCAATCACATCAAAACCCATACTACGATAGACATGCGATTCGGCTTTCGTGGAAAACGCTGGGCCCTCCATATTGATGTAGGTGCCGCCAGATGTCACGCGACAGTCCAATCCACCGGGTTTGGCGGCGATGACTCCAGTCGCTGCGTCTTCTATTAGGGATCTAAGGTGCGAACAAGTCGGTTCGGAAAACGAAATATGCCCGACAATTCCATTTCCAAAAAAAGTATGGCCAAGGCTTCCTTTTGTCCGGTCGAAGTATTGATCTGGGAGCACGATATCCCTGGGTCGATACTCTTCCTTCAGCGATCCGACAGCACTCACTGAAATGATTCGGCTAACACCAAGCGATTTGAACGCCCAAATATTGGCTTTGTGGTTAATTTCAGCGGGCAGGAGTCGATGGCCGCGACCATGCCGCGGCAGAAAATAAACGTCTACTCCTGCGAGCTTGCCTTTGATGAACGCATCCGAAGGGTCACCGAATGGCGTGTCTACGCGAACCTCTTCGACCTCAGTTAAACTCTCCATCGCATAGAGACCGCTTCCGCCTAATACACCAATCTTCATATCAATCCTCTGCTGCTGTTTCGTAAAGACGTGCGTAATAC
>CAXMRT010000085.1:0-18920 GCA_964196025.1 uncultured Gemmatimonadales bacterium
TCACCGCGGTTCCCGCAACGGTGAGTCCATTGAAGTCTGCGCCGCTCTGCGAAACCACAACCGACTCATTCGCTAAAACGTTGCGGGAGCCCACAACCACATCTCGCTGATTCGGATTGCTCTCAATAGGAGCTGCAGCTCCGAGGCCTTGGGCCGCCTGAAGAATCGTCTGATATTGGGCCTGATCCAAAATCGCATAGGACCGCCCATCCGACGTTTTTTTGTCAAACAGACCCGCCAGTGCGGGGTTGTTCTCGACCGTTGGGTTGTCAATGCTCTGTCCCGCAACCTGCACCACCGAGCCTGAGTTCTCGATGAAGTTCGAGAGGCCATCATAAAAGATGTCTCGATTGTCCGCGTCATTCGCGACCGTGACTTGTCCATCCTCGATGCTAAAATTAACCGCAGCACCCAGACTGTTCGTCCGCAGATTCAGACTGAAGAACTGTTGCAGCTCGGCTTGCGCATTCACCCCATTCGCCTGCACAAAGTCCGACACATCAAAGGTCACCGTCTTCACCTCGTTCAATGCTTTTCGTTGACCTTCCAGCGACTTTTGCGTTTCCTGCACCTGAGCCAGCAAGCCTCCGAGATCGCGATCCAAATCACCGGCGACTTGCCCATAGGTGTTCTGATTCCGGAACGCCCAATTCTGAACATCGGCGAGCTCCTTGTCCAAGGTCTGGCCCTGCAACTCGCCCTGACTCCCCTTTAACACCTCTGTCTGAATCTCTTTAATGCGCTTGGTAAACTCCGCTGTCTGTCGCCGCGAGTCCTCTGCTTGACCCAACAACCGCTTTCCCGCCTTGAAGGAATTCGCCTTAACATTCGCATGCTTGATTTTTACGTTATCAAGTGTCTGCTCCAACACAGCCACCTGCTGCCGCAATAAGTCATTTTTCATAGCAAGTGTTTCTGTCTGCGGGACCGGAGCTGTCGTCGGTCCTTTCGAGAGGCTCTTAATTCGGGACTGGCGAGATCCCTTTTTATTTAAGGCCGATCGCACACGGGCTTTCGCCTCGACTTTTGATACCTTGGGCTTGGATTGCGCGCCAAACTGAAAGGTGGCGTCCTGAAGATCGTTTGCCGACAACTGAAAGGCCTCGGACACGTTCGCAAGTTCATCCGAAAACAGGAGGCTCTTTGAATCGCGTTTATGGGTGATGACATCTGCTTCCTTCTGAAGCTTTTCTAAGGTCCGGTTCAACTGGACGTTTGCAGACTTGTCGACGTCGACCTTCGCCAAGGCATCCTTGTAGCGCTTTGTTACGATCTCCTGTTTGCCCTCGCTGCTACCACGCCCCTTCAACGCACCGCTGACACGGTCCGCCTCTCTCAACAACTCTGCACCTAACTCATCTTTTCCTTGTTTGATTAAAGCGAGTCCTTGATCAATCAGGATAAACTGATCTTCTTCGAGCTCGTTATTGTCAACCTGAAGGCTTGCTTGAATGCTCTTTGCTTTGGCTTGTTGCGCACGACTTCCCTTGGTCAGCCCTTCGCCACGACCAAGCCGAATGTTTCCCAGCAACTTATTGGCGTTCCCTGCGACCGTTGTGTCGCTGGAATATTTTTCGGCTTTAGCCAAAAGCGTCTCGGCTTCTTCTAGCCGGTTTCCACGATAAGCGTCATAACCCGCAGACCAATAATTATAGCCCAACGTATTTTCGAACGCTTGCTGTGAGGGCGCAGTCGCCTGGGCTGTCACCGTCGCAAACGGGTCGGAGCTCGTAACCGGATCCGGCTGTGTAGAGTGGCTGAGGCTGATCGCTTCACCGCCCGACTGAAACCGATCGACGCGATCCAGTCGACTCTCTGCGGTCTCCACGTGCACGCCATCTGGACACCACGCGGTCACGGTGATCGTTGCCGTCGGTACTCCGTCTAACTCAGGCAAATCCACCCGCCGCGCCTGCCCGACAACAAAGGGGGCGCCCTTGTTCAGATAGGTAAGCTCGACGGGAAACGATACCAAGCCACCCAAGGTCTGAACCGAACGGACTAAGGGTAGTAAGGTCTGACCTTTATCTCCGGATGCAAAACTATCTCTGCCGTCCACTTTGATTGACAGCAGTTTGGCTGTGCTCGGCAGCGTCAGACGAAGAAACTGACTCTTGTTGTTCCGAATCATATAACGGACTCGCGTGACCTCTTCTCCTGAGGGACGCACCGTCACTCGAATGTTGGCCGTATCAGCGATGGTATCAACCAAGGGGAATGGCGTCGTTGACAGGTGGTCGAGTGAAACGGACCCGCTGCGGCTACTGCGCTTATACACCAACACCGGCTGCCCCACCGCCAAGCCGGCAACCTCCGTTGGCAATTCAAGTTCTGATACCGCGTGCATCCCGGCTCGCGACTGTTCAAAAATCTGCCCTTCCGCATCGTCGGTCACAATCACCCAGCCCTTAGATCCTACGCGGCCCGCCATCGGAACAAGTTCCGGCAGGCGAATCACATTCCCTTTGGGCTTGGGGATATCGAACTGCAAACTAAGCGGAGTACGCCCTGAGAGTGCGCTCTTGAAATGCAGCGTGACCTTACGGCCCTCAACGAGGACCTTCCGCACTTCCGGCCCAGAAGCCACGACGTTATCCGCGCCTTGTGGTAGCTCCAACACCATGCTGCGCCGTTCGCCGCCCTGCACATTGATCATCAGACGTGCGTTCGCCGACAAAATACGATCTTGAACCTGCCATGCGATCGACGGCTCAACGGTCAACGTACCCGTTCGAACGAGTGTTTCACGCGCAGGCTCCCACACCAAATCGACCTGGCGCTGATGTCCCGGCGTCAAGACACCGTGGGTCCCCGCGTCATCCGTTCCGTGCAGCGTTTGAGTCGCTCCACCAAGAGACACCGCAAGACTGGCGTCGCTGTCGAACCGCACAGATGGAAGTACGAACGGATCCGCAAAAAACGTCAAGCTGCGACGATCGCCATCCGTTGTCGGCTCCATCTTCACACGTGAATGAATCTGATACTCGCCCGGTCGACTGATCAACACTTTCGACCAGCCCTTTTCTTGCAGCGGTGTGCACGCGTCACCATTCACTGTCACCGACTCATAAATTGTTTCTGCTGGAAACAGCGACACTTCGATCAGCTTCACCGGCGACGCTCGGAACACACGCACAGACATCACGAGCTCAACAGTCGGCACACCGTCTTTCACCCCCACAACCGCCTGCCACTCTTTCAGCAAATAGTCCATCGGCGCATCAGACTCTAGCTCAAACGCCGCCGCCAATTGCGACGCGATCCACCGCTTCATCACCGGCAAGGGAACCGCAAACCGAGGCTCCGCATTCGTCTTCAGCTTCGGAAACACATCGATCAAGGCCGCCACAACCTCGGGATCATACGTCCGTTCAGCCGCCAACCCCTGACCCACCAAAAGAACAGCCCCGCCAGACAGCGCCAGAGTCACCCCATAGAAAATTACAGATGCTTTCATTTCGCGACTCTACCACTCACCCCGCTGCCTGTGTGTAACATGAGTGTAACGGAGCCACTGGTGAACGGTCTCCACAAAGGCCCAAGAGATCGGCTCTATGACTAGACGTCGCCTTTTCTAAAAAATGGTTTCGTTATCATGGGCAAAGAAGCCGCCCTGCTAATCCCGAAACAACCGTGCGGCCTGCATCCACGTATTACTGTCCGTGGGGCGCAGCTGAGTGTCGGCGGGCATACCTTTGTCGTGGATCCATTTCTCAATCTCACCACGCTGGATGGGTCCGTATTCGATGGATCCAACCTTTACGTACCATCCAGTGGCGGAGGAGGGGTGAGGCACAATGACGAAGGGAGTCTTGCACTCGACACATTCAGCATCACTGCCAAACATGGCGGGGTCATAAACAAACTCTTTCTCACAGTGAGGACATGCGCTCGTCGCTGCCATAGGCCTGATTCCTTTCGGCTTGAACAAGCAATCTAACTAGTAGAAAAGATTTTGTCGCTCTTTTTAAATAAAAATGGGGGATAGGCGTCCGGGAAACACCCACCCCCCCGATCTACGAATCCCGTTACCTGTCGAGAATAACGGGGACAATTTCACTAGATGGCTCAACCTTAGCCAGAACGGTGTCATTGGCCGGGATCAGGTTGGACGGTAAGTATCGGTAATACACTTCAAGCATCAAGGTGCATAAGGTTGTGGAGTAAACGAGGCCATGCTTGTTGTCAGAGGCCAACTCCCAATGCCCATCCGCCTCCTGATTCGTCATCAACTGGTCCGCAAAAACCGGATTCCAACTATCCCAATCCGCTCCACCAGCCTGGAACTTGGCCTGTGTGATGTAATACCAATGATACAAGGGTGACTTCAGGTCAGGAGCCGTCCAGTTCAAGGTCCTAGGTCGTAGGGCGTACAGCCCCTTGATCACAGCCTCGCTATCAGACTGACCCGTCATCTGTAAGGACAGAACCGCCGCACCGGTCATCTGATGACCTCCGCTTGAGGTATACCCAAACTCACCGGATTCATTCTGATGCGCAACAAAGGCCGCCGTCGATTTTTCCAAGGCGGCCTCAAGTGCATCGTCGTAAAGGCCTGCGGCCTTTACCGCTTTCAAGGCCTGCACTTGCCAACCCATGACGGAGGTGTCTACGCGCGCTCCTTTGCTGTAGTTGTAGTCCCATCCCCCACCCGCTTGTTGTCCGTTGACAATCACGGCCGCAGCACGCTCGACCGGTTCACGAAGAGACACAATAGGCATCATGTTATAGGCCTCGGCCAAGGCATAGGTCGCGATGGCATGACCATAGGCATGATGACTCCCACTGTTAGCGACATTTCCATCCGACTTCACTTGAGAAATCAAGTACTTCACGGCCAATTCAACCGTTCCGCCAAACTCCTCGTCGTGCATCGTCTCGCCATGAGCAAGGAAACACAGTAGCGCGAGCCCCGTCATGCCCGACGAGGACTTGGCACCATGATCCCACGAGCCGTCCTGCAACTGGTGATCCTTCAACCAGCGCAACGCTCGCAAGACCGCATCATCCGCCCCTGGTGGCGCATTAAACTGCTCACTCAAGGTCCCGCGTTCCCCCACGGATCGCCCTATAGTGCCAATCCCGATGACAGGCGGCATTCGCGTATTCGCGTCAACTGGACTCGACACTTTATGCGGATTCTCTAGTTGAGGGGCCGGAGCTGGCGCAGGTGGCGGCTCGCTAAACTGATCGACATTGCTGACGGCGTTGACAGCCGTTTCAACAGAATCCGTCGTGTCGACCTTCAGGTCAACCGGTTTGAGCTTCGGCGGATCAGGCTCAGGCGGCGCATCACGAAGTGTCAC
Source organism: uncultured Gemmatimonadales bacterium (assembly GCA_964196025.1). Taxonomy (GTDB): domain Bacteria; phylum Verrucomicrobiota; class Kiritimatiellia; order CAXMRT01; family CAXMRT01; genus CAXMRT01. The sequence goes on from CAXMRT010000085.1 coordinate 5,307, forward strand.
AACCATTGCCGTGTCGACGACTCGCGGTTCTGATGTAAATGCAAACACAAGCAGCAGAAGCACCGCTACGTTGCAAAGGAATCCTGCCAGCGGCGCAAACAAACGTTTAATCCGAAAACGCGCCCACTTGTAATCGCCGGTGTCCGGATCACACTGCAACCCGAACCGGACTTTTTCTACGGTCTCCCGAATCGTTAATTCGTGATACCGCTCCAACAGTTCTTCCATACGCTCTGTCATGATCAAACTCCTTCCCCCCGGAAGCTGACCTTATGGCCAACCGTTGATCCTGCTTAAGAGCAAACCGCATTCCTGCGTTTGTATCCCTAAGACGCACACGGCAACACGATTCTTAGAATTGTTTAAGTTGAGGAGGGAAACGCATGGATAGAAAAAGAGGATTCCTGTGACGTCGGCCCCTGTGTAGCTTCGGCTTACCCCGAGCAGTGCGCCGAAGCCTTGGCGAAGGAGGAACGGGAAGCCGCCCACTCTGCAGTCGTGATTCGGTTGCGGGGGCGCGTGCCCTGCGGGTCACACGCTCTACACAAGCACCCATAGCCTAACAAAAAGGATTCCGGTGGTGGTGGCTCTTGTGTAGCTGCGGCTTACCCAACGGGAAGCCGCCCACTCTGCAGTCGTGATTCGGTTGCGGGGGCGCGTGCCCTGCGGGTCACACGCACTACACAAGCACCCATACCCCAACAAAAAGTATTCCGGTGGTTGTGGGTCTTGTGTAGCTGCGGCTTACCCAACGGGAAGCCGCCCACTCTACTAACCGCCCGACCAAAAACTGATCACTGACCCCCGCGCTACTCCTGCGGCTTCTTCGCTTCACGAATCACGGCGCCATGTTCGTCGTTCATGATGAGGATGGAAAAGCGGTCGACGTTTTCCAGCTCATTGGTATTGAGCGAGGTGTAGTCAAAGCGTCCACGTAGATCGGTATAACCATCTTTGTAGAACTTAACCGATCCATTATCCATTCGCGCATAGACTTTGACATAGGTCTTTGGCAGCGCTTTTCCAGTCTTCTCGTGGGTGATGCGCAACTGACCGTACTGCTGCAAGACCTGCACGCCCAAGGAATGCGGATAATAAGCCTGATTCTTGGTGACGCCACCCGAGCGAATCTCGATCATGACATTCTGATCCCGATATTGCTTCGGCAACTCAAACGCATGCGCCCGCTTCTTGGCTGACAACTTAAGCGTCTCGCTATGATTCGGCTGAATGACCGAAAACTGTCCGCCAACTTCCTGGACAAACGGTTTGCGAGAAAACAATAACTCTATATCCATGAGATAGTAGTTCACGGTGCAGGTCGTCATGTTCTGATACTGTAGACGGACCTCGCGGTCTTCGACCTTGAAGTCGAAACCAGGCTGACTGTCCGCCAGCTGCGTTTGCACCTGATCACGATCCTCCTTATCAACCACCACCGCCGCATCGCCACGAATTTCCGCGGCCTGCGCAAGCACAGCGCCAAACAGGTTTCGCCAACGATCGATCTGATGATCCGTGTACGGCTTAGCAATCGCCTCAGCAACCTTCCACTCCCCGCGATAAAACGCGAGATAGGCACGCAGGTAGTCATACTGAAGCTTGGTCTCTAGGTCACCGGGCGCCTTAACACGCGCATTGACGGCCATGGCCTCTTCAACGCGATCCTGCAGGAGCAAGTAATAGCACTGAGCGACAAGCTCGGCATCCGTGAAACTCGCACGGAAGCGGAGGTTCTCTTGAAACGATTGGTACTGCTCAGCAAACTGATCATTCAGGATTCGACGATCACGCCCCAACTGCTGACTACGAGCGTTGACCAGCGGCCAATACTCACGATGCTGATACACATGCCGCTGAACGGGGTCAACCGTCAAAAGCGTCGAGTCAATCGAACGACCCACCCGCGTCGCATAAGGAGAGTGCTTGAGATACTCACGGATCGCGGGGACCGTTTTATGCGTCAGCGCGTACGACCACAAGGTGTGAGAGTACACTCGGCGTTCACCGAGCAAAGCGAGTACCTGCCCAAAGAACGCTTTGTCTTTCATGCGGAAGGCAATCAGGTTGAGGTCCAAACGATCGATGTTTTCTTTTTCAAGATAAGCAAGCACGTCTTTTGAAGACCCATTCTGCGACACCCACCACCAAGACGTTTTGTCGATCTTGGTCAACTCCTTGACGACGTGGAAGGAGAACGGCTTGGTCGCAGCCACGATCTTTTCGTTCTCTGCTACATGCACAGGATAGTGCGCATACTCACCTGGTGATGGAAAATAGAAGTAGGTGGTCAACTGTTGCGTCGAGTACGGCTCTAGGCGTGCGTGCAGGCTGCGCGTTTTCTGACTTCCCAATACAGGGATCGCGCCATTTGGGATTTCTAACAAGGCGTCGATTTTCCGTCGCGACGAGGTTGGGTTGGTCAATACCACCTGACACCCATAAACTCGGTGACTCTGGAACTCCTCCGTCACGAACTTGTCGAAGCGTTCGTTGTCGACATGCCGATAGCGATCGTTTTCAGCAAAGAAGTTCTGGCTAATCAAAATGGGCTGAGCGCCCTCTGCCATGGCCGCCTCTTTGATTTCTTTGTGAAACACAATACTGGCCGAAGCCCCTGTGCGGGTCATCTTGCGCTCATCAAAAACAGCTTCATGCTTGGCCGCTGTAAACGGCAGGTCCAAGACCGACAAGGCAAACATCATCGCCGTAAAGTTCTCTGCTGCCCCTGCCAAATGAGTGGATAGGAACGGCCCCTTTTCATGAGTGGCATAGTCCTTCCAGAACCCGTTAACGTTCACCAGCTGCGCTAACTGACGTTCAATCGGCAGATGGTAGTAGTTGTTCTCCACCCACTCCTCTGTCTTGTCCAGCGCACGATACAACTGACGCATTTGCGATCGCTTTCCCCAGTCGCGGGAACTATTACGTTCTTTACTGTCTGCTACGCGCCCAGCTGCGAACTTCACCATACTGGCAGCGGGCCGAGGGGCACCAAAAGGATCGTCCTTTGCGGATACCCGGCTCCGGCTCTTTCCTTTTTTTGCCGCCAACATCCGCCCACCGGCGAAAGGATCGCCGGCCGCAGACCGCATGACCGCTTCGGGTTTAACTGATGATGATAATGCGGAAAGCATCTGTGGCATTTGCTCTGCTTTTGCTTCATCAAAGTCTCCGTCTGCATCGAGGGCGCTACCCTTGATGGCGGTACGGAAGAGGAAGTTGAAGCGCTCAAGGTCAGGCGCCTTTAAGTCGTGACGATCCTTTATGTGGCGAGCGATCCTGGTGCGCGCCGACTTGATCGCATCAGCCATCAACACACGCTCGACGGTATTGAGGCGAGCCCATTCATACAACTCGAGGAAGCCGCTGAGGTCATGACCGAGTAGATAGTGATCCAGGAAGGTCTTGTTCTTCTTGTTCGCAAGGTAAGGCTTGATCACTGCATCGAAATATTTCCGATCCTTTTTATAGAGAAAGTAGTTCAACTCATGCGACGCGTAACGCGTGACTTTCTCGCGGCGTTCCTTCTCGTCCATCTCAGGCCAACGAAGCACAAAGCGAAAGTCTCTCAAACTATCGGCTGGGGCGTTTGGCCCCAAGGTTTCATAAAGCGAATAGACCCGAGCCAAGCTGTCATACACCTCTAGTTGAGACGTCGTGATATCTTCGAGAATAAAAGGTGTTTTTGCCACAACAGCCGTGATGTTCTTCTGTTCTGCATAATGCTTGTCTGCATTCAGGCGTGAGACGAGCCGCAAATCCCGATAGGGCTCAGTGGCTGCTTTTCCTGACAGTTCCCGATAGACCGAGTTATGTTCGTTGGCAGCGAAAATATGAATATCCTGATGCGCTCCAAGAGCAGAAAGGTCCACTAAAACCACACCGTTTTTATCTGGTTTCAAGTTGGCTAGCACGGTGACGCCCTCTGGCAAAAAGTCGAACCCTGCAAACGCCGTTTGGCTAGCACCGCCACCGTGGGCTGACTGTGCCTTCATGCCGCCATAAGCTCTGCGAAGCGCGACATCCGCCGCTTCCATTTCCGCAAGGTCTTCACCATCCATGGCGTCCTGAGTATCCGTTTTGGTTTTTCTCAAGCTCCACGGATTGAGCAACAAGCTCGGACGTGTCAACATGTTGCCGGGGAATTTCGTCGCGTACCGACGCTCGAGGATATAGCGATACTCATCGCCGATGTTCCGGCCGGGCAGAAAATAGCTGGGACGCTCACGCACGGTCTCCGCCCACATGTTGGCTGGCTGGCCAAAGCCAAGCGAATCAAATAGGTCCCGCTCAGGCACATAACGGGATGCCACGACATGCACACGTGTATCGCTCGTCGCGAACCCGAGCGCGATCGACATGTTCTCGGTCTTCGCATCAATTTTTGTTTCAAGAATCTGCAAGGGCTGGCGATTTTCTTCACGCAGGACCCGCCGTGGCGAGACGAGCAGGTTTCCAACTCGCTTGCCCTCGGTGACGCGAATCGTCACAGCTTCGCGAGGGTCTTTCAACCAAAGGCTATAATCCCCTGCTGGAAGATCCTCGATTACTGCAAACCCGTCTTTCAGGGTCACATTTTCCCCAAAATCTCCAACAAAGAGCCCGTCAACTCTAGACAACAACGACACCAAGTCAGACCTGTCTGCATCACTGTCCATCAAGGGGATGACAATCGGCTCGCCGGCAAGACCATGCACAACCGGGTGGCCGTTACGACGGTCCTCCTTTATCGTCCATTCTCGGCTAACGCCATCTGCAGAAGCACGAATCGAGACAATGTCTCTTAACTCACCCAAATGGACCCGGCCGCTTTTCGTGGCCTGCAGCGAGAGGTGAACCAAATCTGTATAGTGGCGATGCCTCACATCCAATCGGACGGCTTGATCCGCGAGACCCTCACCCGTCTTCCCTAAAACTTCGAGCACATAGCCCCCGTCAACATGCCGGAGATACAGCGCATGAAACTTCGCCACACGATCGATTCCATTCACACTAAATTGGGAGGAGGCCATCACATCCTGCTTTTTCGCCTGACTCATGTTCTCGACCTTTGCCGACACGGTCACATCCACGCGACGGGTCCGCTCCGGAACCCTAAATGTGGCGACGTAATCCTCGTCGTCATTCAACGTCACACCTGGAATAAGTTTGGAACTGCTCACGCCCTCGTGGTCGGTAGAGGTGATGGTAAGGTTGACCGACTCAAGCAAGCCAAGGCTAACCCTCTCGCCATTAAGCCGCAACGTTGACCGCAATAACACGGTAGCCGTTTCTCCACTAACCAGACCTTCGCGATCCAAATGGAAGTTTCCTTGAAAAGCGTACGCTTCTTTCTGGTGGTTAAAATGATGCAAGGCAGCAAAACCCTCATGTTCCAGTACAACCGTTGCGCGGCCCGGCTGGTTACTATAAGGCACGACGATTTCCCCAACGTCATCAGCTGTATAGGTCTCGCCCCCCAGCCACAAGGTGGCGCCCTTCAATTTTTCACCTGCTTCATTGAACACTGTGAAGGCATGACCTGCCGACCCCAGTCGTTCCGCAAAGGTCAAGCGCCCCTTGCGCACCAAGACTCGGCTGCTGCGCCCGTTACCAATAAACTCGACCACATACGTTCCGCGTTCTTTCAATTCTGGGAAAGTAAATTCCTCAACATGTCGCCGAAGCGGAACCTGCTTGTACGCCACGGTCTTCTGCACGTTGGCGACCAAGCCATCGAGGTCAATGGCGGTCGAGACTTCTTTGCCTTTCTCTCGATACACATTGCGCGTGTTGATCCGATAGGTCTTCACAATCAAGTTTTCGACATTCTTGATCGCTAGCTTCAAGGCCACCTCGTCGTCCGCCCGAAACAAGGGCGGATTGGTCGGCAAGAAGTTGATCTCGATGCGTTCCTGAATCTGCTTGTAGTGCGAGGGGTCCAACATCGCGTGCCACTGCTCCATGTCCCCGACACCATTCAACGCCTTCGTTTCCGCGAACACGCGCTTGACGTAGCGTTGGTCTAACAAGACCTCGAACTCCTTGTAATCCGGGGCCCTTGCGAAAAAGTGCTCGAGATAGTCGCGAACCAACTTGTCGTCAGAACGGATCGGCGGCAAGCCAGTGGCGACCTGGAAGTTAGCGTTCAGGTTCGCCTGATAGCGACGGTTCTGATCTTTCGCCATATACGTTTTGTTCATGTAAGACGTGGTACGGGGTAGTGATAAATAGCGGAGAAAGCGCTCCTTGTTGTAGGTCCCGCGCGATTGGTCGAGTTGCAACTGCCCGTGCAAGATGCTGGCCTTGAGAGAGTTTTGGGCCGGCGCGAGCGTTTTCACAAATGTCCATTGACGTTGAAGGTAGCGATCGCGCTCATCTCGATCATACGTCCACTCCGAGTCGGCACCGGGCTTGAGTTTCTTCAAGTAGGCGTGGATAAACTTTGTGTTCGCCCGTAAACGAGGGTCCAACTTCAAACACTCATCAAGCTGGGGGAGCAGCAGCTGTTGATGGATGCCAAACGAACCGAATCCGCGACTATGCTTGTGCTTGAGGTCTGCAACGATCATCGCCGCTAGGCCAGAATAGTCCGGACGGGTGAGCCGTTGTAGATAGTGACGTCGTTGATCCGGCGTCAGTTTTTCTGTGTGCAAGAATTCCCATGCCACCGGCGTAAACCCATCGAGATTGGATCGGCGAAAAGCGCGAGGCTTCAGAACGGAAGAGGAGATGAGTTTCGGGTCAAGATTGGTCGGGAAACTACTGGTCGGATTGAGGGACTGCTTGCTGTGGCGATAGCGCACGCCGAGTTCGCGAATGATGTGAACAAGACTCGCATCCGGCGTTTTCTCAAAATCAAACAAGGCCTGACGCTCGCGAATCTGGTTGGAGCGTGGCGTCGTGCCATGCTTCTTCACCCAGGCCGCCAAGGTGCTGCGAACCTTGTCATACTGCTTCGAGTGCTGATAATAAAGGCAGTGGTAATAGTAATAGTCATGCGTACCCGGAATCAATTCCTTCAGCGCGACGGCTCTATCTTCCGTTAGATTGAAGGTCTCGTCATATCCGATCGTTCCCGCCAGCACACCCATCTGCGCCATTAGCAGAATCTGCATTCCCACTATCATCTTCTTCATGTCTCTCTCCTTTATATAAATTGCCACACTATTTCACTGTGCTTAAACTGAGACGACGCTCGACCCCTGTATGTTCCAATTAAATTGAACTTTTTTCACCCCAAAGCGCCGCGACCACGATATTCCCCCAATAGCACCTACGTCCAGATAAATGCCCCTATCGTGACTCTTCCGGATAACTTGACAGCCCAGCACGGGCATGGGACCATAGGGTATGACCGATACAGACAAACTATTTACTCCTGAAGGTGCAACCAAGACCTTACCGTTGGTCCGTCGCATTGTCGAAGACCTCCTCTCCTCAGGCAGGGAGCTCAATCGCATGACTGAAGGAAACACCCAACTCGGTGACAACAGCCCACCCGTTGTGCGAAAAGTGAATGAAATCAACGGATATATCCAAGAACTCGAAGATCTAGGCTGCGCTTACAAGGACTGGAATTTTGACGTCGGACTAATCGACTTCCCCGCCATCATCGATGGCAACGACGTCCTGCTATGCTGGCGCAGCGACGAAGCATCTGTCCTCCACTACCATGGCCTCGGCGACGGTGTTGAAGGCCGAAAGGCCATCCCAGAATACCTGCTGTCCCCCAAGGACAGCAACACACTAGAAGTGTCGTAACCGCCCGCGACGCGACCCGAGTGATTCAGGCAGCGCGGACACCTCAGCGATGTGTCCCTACCCATAACACTTACCAAACCTGCCACGTACAGGACTAAGCCCTTGGATATTGATTATTCCGTGTTGGATATTGGATATTGAATTTTCACTATCTTCCTACCGGCATCAACTGACTCGCGGGAATCACATTTGTTACATTCGTAATCAACGCAAGGTTCGTGCTCGCAAACATATTGGTATAAACCCCTGCTTGTTCACCTCCACCGCCCGTACCTGAGTTCTGGTTTACCAACAGCGCCCCTATGCCAAGAACCGCAACAAATGCGGCCGCAATGGCCAAACGCATGCCCGGTGAAGAGACTCGTATCACGGTGGGTTCAGCGGCCTTGGCCTGCACCGTCTCCACAAAATCCACAGGCAACCGCAGCCCAGCGGTCTGAGTCGTCATGACCGCCTGCAACAGTTTCGCCGTCTCTCGCTCAGCGGTCACCAGAGCCTGACAGCTCTCACAGGCGCCCATATGTTGCTCCACCTCGGCTTTCACCGATTCGTCCAACTCGCCGTCTAGGAAGTCATACACACTGTCTGTCGTCTGTTTACAAGTTATCATATCTTCCTTCTATAGTCTCTAGGTGCCCACCGGAACAAAAAGGTTCAGGTCGGGAGGCAGGTTTCTTCGAATCGCGTCTCGAGCGTAATGAAGGCGCGATTTCACGGTCCCACTCGTAATACCCAGTGCATCCGCAATATCACGCACCTTGAGCCCGTCTTGATAGCGCAGCACCATCACTTCACGATGCTCAGCGGACAAGCCCCCCATTACTTCCTCCACCTTCTCAGTCGCCATATTCAAATCGATCTGATCCGGGTTTGATTCCACTTCCAGCATGTGTTCAACACTCTCTATCGGCACCATCGGCTTCTTCTTTCTTAAATAATGACGTCCCACATTTCTCAAGATTCCATACAACCAGGTATACACCGCTGATCGACGCTCAAAGCGATCCGCCGATTTCACGGCAATCACAAACGTCTCCTGCACGAGATCCTGCGCATCCACCGGGTTCCGACAATACCAGTAAGCCGCACGCAAGAGACGGTCACCATAGTCGGCCACCCACTGCGACAACTCCTCATCCGTCGTCTTCCGCTCATCTGTTCGAGCTTCGTTCATCACCCAGCAATCATCCCATACTCCCCACACGCTGTATACCGTTCTGTCATCTAGGTGACGCCTCTGCAAAAAGGGTTCATGCCCATATCGGGAAAACGACAATTTCCAAAGATGCTCACTTTTTCCTGAACCCTTTGTCCCTCCACATCACCGAACAGAACATGGACGCCAAACAAATCACACATCGGCCGCTCCGGTCGCGACGACGCGAGTCACGACAAGGTGGAATTAGTGGAAAATCGATCCTGCCACCACGTGACGCGCTTCCCTTAATCCTACCCCTACACGCTGAAAACCCCAGGACACTGCCCCACTCCCTATGCCCGACCAGCCGGGCAATCCTGGGGTTTTCGGTCTTTTTACGGGGGTTTTGGCCCTAGAATCCAGATCCTGCCCCGAGCAAAGCTGACCGTCCGCCTCGGTCCTGTCAGCACGCCTCATCTTCCCCATTCGACACTTGTATCCCTCCCCCCCCTACGGTAGTCTGTGCGGATTGTTTTTTTCACAAAACGAGGGAAAATGAAGAAATTCTTTAAGAAAATCACCGATAAGTTAGCAGGCTCCGGTTCCACCGGAACCCCCAAGCAGGCCGCTGATACAGCCCCTGCTCAAGCGCCTAAACAAGCCGATGGAGACGTCTGGAAACCTGGAGACGCTGGCTCAAAACCCGCTCAGGATAGCCAAAAACCCCGACGCCGGCGCTCAAACAACCGCGACAAAAAACCCCGCGAAGGCCAATCTGACTCCCGCAGTAAGTCCGAAAATGGACCTGACAAGGGAAAAGAAGGCCAGGGCCGCCGACAGGGCGGACAGGAACGTAGCGGCGGAAACCGTCAAAGTAAGTCCAACTCCGGCGGCGGTGATCGTCGACGCAGTGGTAGCTCGGGCGGCAAGCAAAGCGGCGATCGAGACCGTGCACGCAGCGACCAACCCGTCGATCACGATCGCGCGAAACGTAACCGAGAAAGCGACGAAACAAAGCGCCTCGACGCTATCAAGGCTCACGAATCATGGGATCCTGCAACCTTCGTCGTAAAAGAAGAGGAAGGCAAAAAACGTTTCCACGACTTTGCGCTTTCCTCCGAAATCATGCACGCCGTCTCCGACCTCGGGTTCGAATATTGCACCCCCGTTCAGGCCGATTCGATTGGCGTAGCACTTGATGGCCGCGATGTCGCAGGCCAAGCCCAGACAGGAACCGGTAAAACCGCGGCCTTCTTGGTAACCATTCTGATGCGCCTCCGCGATAACGTTCCTGAAAAACGCGCAAACGGTACACCACGCGCGCTGATCATCGCTCCAACTCGCGAGCTTTGTCTGCAAATCGAGAAAGATGCCATCGCTCTTAGCAAGTACTGCCCGAACCGAGTCCTCGCAGTCTTTGGTGGCGCCGACTTCAGCGGCCAGATGAACACCCTTCGCGAAAATGTGATCGATATCGTCTGCGCCACACCCGGTCGCCTCCTGCAGTTCCGCCGCGAAGGTATCATTGACCTACGGAAGGTCGAGATTATGGTCGTGGACGAAGCTGACCGCATGCTTGACATGGGCTTCATGCCCGACGTGCGCGCAATCTTTAACTCGCTCCCTAAGAAGGAAGAGCGCCAGACCATGCTCTATAGCGCGACTCTCGACAAGACGGTCATGAATCTAGCCGCTATGTGGATGACGGACCCTGCGAAAGTCGACATTGAACCTGAAATGGTCACGATCGATACAGTCAACCAGCTCGTCTATACCGTACTGGCGAAAGACAAGGTCGCCCTCGTCTACAACCTCATCAAAACCGAGAAAATGGATCGCGTTCTGGTATTCGTTAACCGTCGCGTCAATTGCGACACCGTCTACCGCACCCTAACCTCGCGCGGCGTCAAGTGTGACGTCCTCTCCGGCGCAGTCGCTCAAAACAAACGTACTCGGCTGCTCGAGGAGTTCCGCAACGGCACCATGCCTGTACTGATCGCCACAGATGTGGCCGGCCGTGGTCTTCATATCGACGGACTTGACTACGTGATCAACTATGACATCCCCTATGCAGCGGAAGAATACGTCCATCGCATCGGCCGTACAGGTCGGGCCGGAAAAACCGGTACGTCGATCACCCTCGCCTGCGAGGAAGAGTCATTCACGTTGATGGATATCGAAGAATATATCGGACGCGCGCTCAACTGCACCCATCCAGATGAGGCACTGCTAGTGCTCCCCGCAGCGACACAAGCCATGCCGAAGGCCAAGCCACGCGAGGCTCGCAGTGGTGGTGGCGGACGCTCCGGCGGCGGCGGACGCTCCGGCGGCGGCAGATCTAGCGGCGGGCGCCGCTAACCAAACATTTATGGCCACTGGCAGTCTCCATGCTGCCACCATCAGGCTGATCACCGAGCGTGCTTGCACCCAACGGTGGGCCAGCCCTTAACGCAAGCGATAGGAGTACAGTATGAGCAAGTCGGAACCCCTAGGATTGAAGCCGAGCTTCGGATTTGGTGACCGCCTCGGAACGGCAACCCCCGGCCACCTAGAAGCCCTCGTCACAAAAGGTGGTGACATCAAAGGCATCTTCGCTCAACAATCCATTCGCGAAATGACACGAACGAACCGTACCGCGGACGAGGTGATGAACTGCGCGATCGAGTCACTCGATGCCGCCGGCTACACTGACGTATGGGGCTCGGACGCCGATCACTTGAAAACCGAAGCGGATGTCGACTACACCGCTGCCGCAGGTTTTGTCTTCTTCACAATCGACCCCTCCGGGAATGTCGACAATGAGGCCGACAACTATGATGTCGACACCCTCGCCACAAAGTTCGACGCCGTGAAAGACGAAGTCTCTTGGGTCGATCAGTACCTCAATAAAACCATCGCAGTCGACAACGGTCCAACCATCGAGTTCGATGAGGTCACCGTTCGTCGCGCCGCAGTTAAGTACGGTCGCGCGATCAACCACACAATCGCGCTCGGCGACTATATAGGCAAGGTCATGGACGCCAAAGGCGCCGACCACGAAATCGAACTCAGTGTCGACGAAACACCCCAGCCCACGACAACCGCTGAACACTATATCTTCGCGGATCAAGTCTGCCAGGCGAACAAGAAACTCGTGAGCCTCGCGCCGCGCTTCATCGGTGACTTCGAAAAAGGCATCGACTTCAAGGGCAGTCTCGAAGAACTCGACGTCTCTCTAAACGAGCACGCTGCAATCGCTCGCGCCCTCGGACCCTACAAACTCAGCCTGCATTCAGGCTCCGACAAGTTATCGATGTACGGTATTTTCGCGAAAGCCACTCAGGGCATGTTCCATGTTAAGACAGCCGGCACCAGCTACCTCGAGGCACTGCGCGCGGTGTCCCGTCACGACGAAGCGCTCTATCGCAAAATTGTCGACTTTTCACGCGGTCGCTTCGAGACGGATAAAGCCACCTATCATATTTCCGCTACGCTAGACGGTGTCGCAACACCCGATGATGTAAGCGATCTGGACGAACTCGTGCGTCTCTACCAAGACGAAGACTGCGGCCGCCAAATCCTACACGTCACATTCGGTTCCGTCCTCACTCACGAGGAGTTCGGACCCGGCGTACACGCCGTTCTGAACGCGAACCCAGAGACCCACAAGGAAGTGCTCGCCACCCATATCGGCAAACACTTTGACGCGCTTCGTAGCGGCATGGCCTAGGCCACGAAAACGCTCTCGAGCGATACAAACGCCGGTGGTACCCACAAGGGTCCACCCGTTGCTGCCAAGCGATTAAGCCTCGGCATCTAGGCCGCGAAACTCCATGCCCAAGACACGCTTAATCTTGGCGTTGTCGACGATCTTCCACGGTGCCTCTCCATCGTCCGCAAAGGTCGGTAGCGGAACACCTAGCGCTGTGGCCGCCGCGGTGTAGTACTCTCGTCGCGTCGGGTGCTCATCTCCAACAACATTGAAGACCTCGCCCCACACATCCCCGTGGATAACCCGCCGACAGGCCTCGATCGCATCCGCCTGGTGCAGAAGGTTCACCGGACAGTCACCCATCTTTACACTCGTCTTGCCTGACAGAAAGTTGCCGGGCATGCGTCCCGGACCGATTAAGCCCGCCATGCGAAGGACTGTCGTTCGAAAACCATCGGTCGCCTGCAGCAGTGACTCCGCCTTCAGCAACGCACGACCCGAAAGTTTTTCCGGCTCCCCCACAAACGCCTCATCCACCGTCTGGCTTCGCGAGGGATAGACTGAGGTCGAACTCACATACAGGACTTCTCGACACCGATCGCTAAGACGGGCCGCCACGGCCTCGATTTGAGTTGGGTGCCAGTGCTCAACGTCTTCCCGCCGGCCCGGAGGAATGTTCAACACAAAAAGGTCGCAGTCGAAAAAGCGCTCGTCGACATCAGATGCCGGCTCCGGATCAAGGTCCAATACCACTCCCGAGATTCCCGCGGACGCTAGCGTCGGCAGTTTTTCAGCCTGCCGTGTACTGCCCATGACCGCGTGACCCTCTCGCACCAACAAAGAAGCGAGCGGAAGGCCCAGCCACCCACAGCCACAAACACTTATACGTTTCATACAAAATCCGATCTTCTCGTAGGCTAGTAACTGACAGCCCGCACGATCCGCACTATACTGGCCCCAACCCCACAATACCAGTCAGCTTAATAGGAGGTCACAATGATTACTGTCAGCGCACGATCCGGCGAAGAATACGACGTGG
>CAXMRT010000086.1:0-6802 GCA_964196025.1 uncultured Gemmatimonadales bacterium
AGAGGAGGTGTGGTAGGCCAACGAAAAAGCGGTGGTGATTGGTGACGGGTTTTCCCGCCTTGGCGGGTCTGCCTAGGGCAGAAAGTCCGTTGCGTCTGCCATTCCGCCACCCGGGCACGTGGCGAGTACTTTACTACAGGAGTTGTGGTAGGCAATCGAAAAAGCGGTGGGGATTGATGACGGATTTTCCCGCCCCGGCGGGTCTGCCTAAGGCAGAAAGTCCGTTGCGTCTGCCATTCCGCCACTCGGGCACGTGGTGAGTGCTTTACTACAGGAAGGCGGGCAGGCAATCGAAAAATCAAGAGGAAGACCAGAAGAGTCTCCGAGGTCAAGCCTTCTTAAAGCCCAGGTCGTAGATCAGAATCGCGGAGACGATGAAGAAGGACGCGTACATCGCGCTGCCGGATATCACGGTTATCCATACGAATCCGGAGGACACGTATCGAACGAGCAGTAAGGAGCCGAAGGTCAGGCCGACAGATGCGAGCGGCTCGACCATTAAGAAGGTCTTCATTCTCCCCTTAACCGTATCGCTAAAAGAAAAGATCATGCCGAGGATTAAAAAAATGACCGATAAGGACAGGATGTGGCTGTGGGTAGTCACCAGCATTTCCTGAGCAGTCTTAGGGTAACGTTCCGGCACATCAAAGCCATCATTGGCCTCGCCTGACCCATTGTAGTGCTCCACCGTCTGGCTCGGCGTCAGATGAGTGGTGGTGCGCAGATAGAACAATCCAATCAGCATCCCTACATTCAACACCACCACAAAGCAGAGGAGGAGTATCTTTCTGGGTGCATCAAGTGTATGAAGGGTGATAGTCACAAGCTCTTTTTCACATAAGGAAACAATGCACACAACTTCGAAATACCACGCGATACAGAATTTGCCGATATCGTGGCGCCCGAGATACCATCCACATCCCGCCCCACCTTAAAACCGGACGCACTCGATTTCCCAACAAACTGCTTCTGCCAGCGTGCGGACTTCACCTGTCCACCATGGGACTCCCGATACTTCACGATACACGACGACACGACGACACCCATCGGGTCAAAGACTACAAGGAACGTGATCGGTTGCGCTTTCCCCAAGACATTATCGAGAATGGCGTAGCCGGTCACAGCCCCGTCAGCCTCAATCTTCCACACGTAGACATCATTGCGAAAGAATTTCTGCCGCGTATTCTTTTCGATCTGGACCCGCTTAGTCTTATCGAGTGGCAGTTTCTTAAAGGTGAGCTCAATCTCTTCACCCAAGGTCCCACGAATGCACGCTTCAGCATCCTGCTGGATCCCCGCAAAAAGAGGGAAAGCTGCAAAGAGTAGCCCTCCCAGAATAGACAAACCAATTTTTTTAGAACTAATCACCGGTTAACCACAAAATTGATTAAAACATGTATCCCGCACCGAGATTGATGCGAGTGGTCTCATAATCACTGATACCGCCCTTGAGCTCGGTGGTCTCAACCGAATAGTCGACCTTGAAGATGATCTGCTCTGTAGGAAGCACGGCCACACCGACCATCCACGTGGATTTGTGTTCTGATTTTTCGCTATCGCCACCTGCTGTGGTCGAGCTAGCCGTATTGATATCTTCCCAACGGACGAACGGAGTAATGCGAGCATCAAAGGGGAGCATCTCATCAATGTCATAACCAAGATCGACATAATAGCCAAACGAGGACTCCACACCGTCACTCAATTCAGGTTTGGCAAAGTCGACATTCCCGACTTCAAACACGCCATGCACCCTATCTTTGTCCAATTTCACATGGAACTCAGTCAAGGTCATTGCATTCTTCGTCCCTGCAGCTTCATCGACTTCTGCGTTATTATAACTGACCGACGTACCGGCTTTGAGTCCGGGCAGACCGGTATAATTTATACTTGCGTTATACAGGAGCTCGGAGGCGTCTGATTTATAACCCTTCTGCCGTCCATCACGAATCCCTTTGGCGCCAAAAGCGCTGCCATCCAGCCCTTCCATCACAACCAAGCGATACCCCCAGCCCTCACAATCGCCATACAACGCAGCACCGTTGCCAAACCAGGTCGTAGGAACAATATACTTAGAATAATTGGGCCGCTCAACGGACAGGAATAACGGCGGCTCGTGGTTTTCATTCAACAGCCCAACTGAGGGCAGAATCACCCCGACCTGAAACCCTAGTTCAGAGGACGCATGGTAATCTAAGTAAGCTTGCTCTAGCTCCAACTCGCCTTTGCCGTCAACATCAGTCACCGTCCCATCTTCATCGGTCACTGCATCGCCGCTCTCTACAAGGTTGTGCTCCAACTCGAGCTCAGCTTGAAACGACCAACTTTCTGTGAAGCCGTGAGATAGGAATAAGACGAAACGGTGAAAATCAAGCGTCTCATCAGAATCACCCGATTCTGGGTCCACCATATTGTAGTGAAGTTCCCCATAACCACCGATTGTCGTGTCCGAATTGAAGAACTCGTCTTCCTCCGCAGCGTTCGCTCCCATACACAGCATCGCACCACTCACTACTGCCAACATCATTTTTATTTTCACGTAAGCAACTCCCTTACAGCCATTTATATCAATATACAGACCAAATTTTTAATGTTCACTGTCCCAACAATAGTACTGGCAGCCAAACAAGTAAAGGCTAAACTAATAAAGTTCGTCTTGCCAAACATTTCGTCAAAAAGATGGATATATAATGGGATTATGGAGGGTGTTTTAGGCGATGCTCAGCCTTCCGCACCAGCTATCTCAGCACAGGCAGGAGTAGTGAAAAGACCCTACTCCCAAGGCGAGAGAGAACCTCTTAAACGGTCTCTAGTAAATCATGCATGAACAGCTGCGTAACCAACTCGACGTCCAGCGCGTGCCCAGCTTTGTACGAGTAGATACTCCCGCACAGCCGACCGGTATCGATCAAGCCCAGTGCGGCAATCAAGTCCAAGACCGATCGATGCCACACAGCTTCCAGGGACTTGTCGTTATGAACCAATTTGGCCTCGTTCACGTACTCAGTCTTTCCCGCAATGACGATATTTTCGCGGGTATAACCAAGGTTGCGGGTATCCGCAAACAACTTTCCGAGCGTCTTCATATACAGCATCATACCACTGGTGCAATTGGTTCGCGCATGCGCCCCCTTGCGGAACGATTGGGGATGCAAATCGAACTGGATGCGTTGCGACCCTATCGCACAATCAAAATCAATCGCACAATCAATGTACAGGCGACCGCTCTTATCTTCAGGGGGTAGAATGGTCAAAAAGCTCCCATGCGGGCCACCAATCGTGACGGGCTCTTTTACGCCCCAATAGGCCAAGGGCTTGTCGGTCTCGACGATTCCGTGAGCTTCAACACCCTCAACCAGATCCATGCTCCCCACATCAAACAAAGGCGGATCACCCGAATCCATTCCGATCACAAGATTGTCCAAGCCCATGCCTAACTTCAGCGCGATGATGTGCTCGACCATGCGCATGTAGTTATGAGGTGAGCCACTACGCAGTACAATGCTGCGAATGGTCGTCCAAACATTACGGGCCGAGACACCAATCGGTAACTGGCGCGGCTGATCCGTTCGGTCGAACCACCATCCAGAATGCGGTGTCGGCGAAAACGTCAACGTTCGCGACGCTTTACCCGTGTAAGTCCCAGGTCCCGTCACAGAAAAGGGCTCCGCGACAGTCGTCTCGTAAGGCTGCCTCTCGATTGGCTCGGTCGACAACATGATCTCATCGACCGGCGTATCAATAAATTTGGGCAATGACGCCCGGATATCACTCTCGGCCCCACCTACAAAACGGCCTAACTTTAAATCATTCATGGGACTCCCCTGCCACACAGTCGCGCTCACGCAGGCTCTTGTTAAAATCGGTGTTCAGCTTGCGTGACACAATAGCCTTCTACGGGGTCAGGTCAAGGCTGATTCACCACATTGACGGGGTCACCGCCCTGCCAGGCTGCGATGTTCGCAACAACTTGATCGAAGAGCCTCCCACGGGCTGCTAACGTCGCCCAAGCTAGGTGCGGAGTTATCACACAATTCGGCGCAGTCAGTAACGGATTCCCAGCATCGGGCGGCTCACTGGAAAGCACATCCAGACCAGCCCCAGCGATCACTCCGGCGCTAAGGGCATCTGCCAAGGCCTGCTCATCGACCAAGGCTCCTCGACCGGTATTGATTACAAACGCACTCGGCTTCATCGTCGCCAAACTCTCAGCATTGACCATCGCGTCGGTTTCAGGCGTCAACGGGCAGTGCAGTGATAACACATCCGCCTCGATAAACACCCGATCTCGATCCACCCACTCGATGTCACCCTCAGGCAACGGCTTTTCGCTGCGTGAATACACACGAACCTTCATGCCAAAAGCTAGCGCAACAGCTGCCACTCCTTGTGCAATGGCTCCGAAACCAACCAAACCCAGCGTCAACCCACTTAATTCAGTTAGCGAACCGTCCCAAAAACAAAAATCAGGCGAGGACGCCCAGCCCCCATCACGCACTGCCGAAGAATGGGCCCCAACCCGATGCGTCAGCTCCAGAATCAAACCAAACGTCAGCTGCACGACAGAGGGCGTCGAATAACCCGGGACATTTGTGACCACAATCCCACGCTCATTCGCAGCCTCAAGGTCCACGACATTAACTCCTGTCGCCGACACACCAATATACCGAAGGCCTGGCAGGGACCCTATCAGTGCCGCATCAATCACCACCTTATTAGTAATCAGCACCTCAGCATCCGCCGAACGGCCCTCACGTTCACCCATAGCTGTACGCTCGTACAGCTCACTCATGCCAAGCGCTTGCAGTGCATCCCACTGCAAATCTCCCGGATTCATCGTTGCACCATCCAAAACCACTATTTTCATATTCGCCTAAAAGTTAAAAAGCGCCCAAAACGCGTAAATGTTCCCCGCCAAGAGTTCATTCACAAAATAGAGATACCATTCACCGCATCCGTGCCCCAACCATCCGTTACAATACAACATGCGACTTGAATCCGACACTAGGCAAGTGTATCTTTTTGGATCAACCACTAAACCGCGACAAAAGGACACACAATCATGGCTTCCATCGCTTTAAACTCAGTTGTAAAACTTGGCGTTGTTCCGACTCATCTTAAATTTGTTGGTGGCCTGGTCCCAGACGATGAAGGACGCATCCCCCGCTCCGACGACGGCAAACTCACCACTATCACCAACGTAGAGCGCCTACTAACGACATCCGATGTCGCTGTCGATATCATCCAGCTCCCCTTCTTTCCCGGTCTCAACGAAGACGACATCAAAGAGCTCGTCGAAGGCATTCGCGCCTTAGGCGTCGAAGCAAACTTGGTTCTGATGGTCGGTGGCGCAGACCCCATGAATCCTGCCGATGAAGATGCCGTCGTTGATATGCTCGTCAGCGGCCTCAGGACCGCAAAGGCCTTGAACGTTGAACACGTATCCTCCACCTCTATCGAAGAATGGATGGAGCCAGGCGCAACACGCAAAGAGGGCTCCGACTTCGACGCGGCAGTCGCCCAGACAGCTGCGGTCCACACTCGCGCCTACGAAGAAGCCGGAGTAGAAGGCTCTTCCATAGTGGCCTGGCATATTGAATTCCTCCGCGGTGGGGAGTTCCAAACCTTCACCGACCTCGGACGCGCATGGGAAATGATCAAGGCCACCAACGCGAAGCTAGGCAAACCCTTTTTCAAATTGCTCGTCGATGCCGCACACTGCGGAGACTCGACTTTGACCATCCCTGAAAACGAAGCTCTCATCGCGCAAATCGCAGCATCCGATGAACTCGGTATCTTCCACGCATCAGCACCCACAACACGCGGCTGCCTCTCAACAGACGACGGTTGGGTCGGAGCGCTACTCACTGCAGCAGCCAAAACCGGCAAGCTCGACTATGTCTTCGTAGAAGTCTTCCACCACGAAGATGCCGCACTAGAAGGCCTCCGCAACCTCGACCCCGGCCACGGCATCGACACCCGCGACGGCCGCTCCTACGACGAGCTCGTCATTGACAACCTCCGCGACGTCGCACGCCGCCTCAACAATTTGGTCACCCGAGGCATTCTTCGCGCCCGTTAGAAACCTTGATCCGCGATGGGCGTACTGCCGCACGGACAGAGAACACTAAGACTGGTAGGGGAAAAACCGCACCCATGTGCCAGTCTAGCTAAAGTTACTCAAAGAAGCGTTTTTCAAACGCCTTCAGAGTCTCAGCATCAGCCTGAGCGTAGTACGGCTTGGCCCGCTTCAGTCGACCTAGTGACTCTAGGTAAACACCGGCCACCAACCTAGCCTGCAGATCTCCAGGAACAAGCTGGGTCACAAGGATAGCCAGCTTACCTTTGTCAGAGGCAGACAACCGGCCCCACGGTATGTTGGCTGATCGACCACTGCCGGCTGCAACAAAAGTCAAACTGCCGTCGGACTTGGCTGCTGTGAGGGATATTCTCGTAGAACTCAGCGACAAGGGCATAGGTACAGGCTTGAGTTTACCAGCTTCGCTCAAACCGCTAAGAGCCTGCAAAAGGATTTGACCGAGTTCCGCGGATTTCTCTGGAGACAGCTTTCTAGCCACCGGCAGAGTTACCGCCGGAACAGCCCCCGGCTTAGAACCCCCGCCGGAAGCGGCGGCAGGGCTGGGGGCTCCGTTTTCCAACAAAACCGCCATAGCCCGCCCCATTCCTTCGCCCACATTCATATAGGTTTCCGCGTGTCCGCTGTAATGACCGTTAGCGCTGCCGCCCATGGAAACGGGATTGGAATAGAAGGTTGCAACGTTGCCCTTGAACTCAGGGTATTTTC
>CAXMRT010000087.1:0-24387 GCA_964196025.1 uncultured Gemmatimonadales bacterium
TTTTCTACGAAATATACGGATGGCTGGTCAAGAGGCTTGTAGTCATCTATTATTTTCTGGATGAGGTTTTTGACCCTGCGGGATAAGATGCCTTGGTTCGAGGGTATGGCCTCGAGATGTATAAACTCTAGAATGCAGCACAATCGCATTCATAGTTTCGCGAGTAGCTCGCGAAACCATGATACAGGACGTTGGGTTAGAAAGGACCACGGGGATGAAGCAGACAGGATTCACGTTGAAGCGCATGCTGTTACTGCCGCTCGCCGTTGGCGCGGTTCTGCTGCTTCTTCTGTTGGTCAAAGGGCCGCGGGAGGGCACAGGCATGACGGAAGAGAGTCGCGAGATAGCGGGTGCTCAGTCTGCTCAGGAGCACCCTGAGGAACTCAAGCCGAAGGCGAACGATCAAGAACTTGCTGGCAGTATCCCAGTCGGGGAGCATCAGCGGCTCGTGACAGAAACGGTCCTGGCAGATATTCCTGCAGAGAGCGATGCGACGACGCGCCACCGCGACCAAACCGAGACGGCCACTGCTGAACCTTATGTTGGCGCGGCTTCATTCCGGTGTGTAGTGCCAGACGGAGGTGCTATGCTCACGGGCGGCTGGCCTGTTCCGAATGGCGGACATGCCTTCGCACTAATCTCACCAAAACCGATGCCAGATTCAGATGGCCATGCAGTAACGGTTTCGGCAATATTCTTCGAACTGCCAGACGAACAGCTGGCAAGTCCTGAGTGGGAAGCATTACTAGAGCCCGCTAAGGAAGGGGCGCACTTCAGGGGGACCTCCTTGAATTCAGATGGCGTTGCAGAGTTCCGAGAGGCCTATGTGTCGAAGATGACTCGCATCATGTCGTCGCCTAGCGTCAGCATGGCAGCAGGCGACTACGCGAGCATACAAGTGACCGGCTCGTCAGACGGAGTGATGCTCGCGGTCATCGCCGAACAGGCCGGCGATGGGTCAGGGATTGATCTTAATGTAAGTGTGGCTGAGCACAGCGGAATCGAGCTCCAGAAGAACGATCAGGAACACAAGTGAGACCCAACATCGCGGAGGGTAAAAATATTCGTCTGATGGTTTGACCCTGATTTGAGCCTGTGTAGGGTCCAGTGACTTTTGGAGCCTATCAGAGGAAATATGCGGATAATGAGTCGGGATTGATCTACTATGGGTAGCCGTGCTAAATCAGTTTTCGTCCGTCCGCTCAGCGTTTCCGGTTTTTCTTCACTGACTTGATCAATCGCCCGAGGTTTTTATCTTTTCTTCGTTTTTCAACAGCCGAGCGATCGTTGTGTTCGGTTTCTTTCGCGAGTTTCTGGTAGCTATGGTGTCGGTCTTCGGCGAGGTCACCGGTCTCAATGGCGGCCAAGACGGCGCAACCCGGTTCCTGGACATGGGTACAGTTAGAGAAGCGGCAGGTGAGTGAAAGTTCTTGGATGTCTGAAAAGCTGACCTCCACTCCATCGCTCGCACCAAGCAGGCCAAATTCCCGTACGCCAGGTGTATCAATCAGGATAGCGCCGTTCTCGAGAATGAGCATTTGGCGACGTGAGGTCGTGTGCACGCCTTCGCCCGAGTCTTTTACTGGCTGGGTCTCCAGTGCGTCTCTCCCTGAGAATCGATTGACGAGAGTCGTCTTTCCCACTCCTGAGGATCCGAGCAAGCAGAACGTCTTTCCTGGCACAAGGAAGGAGCCAAGCGTGTCCAGCCCCTCACCAGTCGTATTGCTGATCGGAACGATCTGCGCCGTGATGCCCGCATCTCTGATTTGCGTAATCATCACAGTCAGCTCTTCAGCGGAAACCAAATCCGTCTTGCTCAGAACAACAATAGGCTCAACGTCATCTTCGCTTAGTGCCGCCAGATAGCGGTCCAGTCGTCGAATATTAAAATCGTAGTAGCATGACTGGACAATAAAAGCCGTGTCCAGATTCGTCGCCATGAGCTGGAACTTAACAGCTTTTCCGGGACTCTTTCGCCGCAGAATCGTCTTCCGTGGCAGGATTGCATGAATGATCGCGAGGGTAGGAGACTCGTGTTCCACGCAAACCCAGTCGCCAACGCATGGCATGTCCGGGTCCGACTTAGCGTCGAATCGAAATTTCCCTGAAAGTTCCGCAACCGTTTCATGGCTCTCGCCGCAAATCTGGAACGCACCGCGATCGACTGTCATCACGCGTGCCACACTGTGGCCTTCCTGGAGCAGAGATGCTGCGCGCGAAGCAAACCAATCGTTATATCCTAAAGCCTGTAGATCCATATGTACTTTCAATTCTAAATGCCTGCGTAACCTAATAAAACATTATCACTTTAAGAAGGATTAATGGTCACATTTCTCTACAAAATCTAATCAGCAGGGTGGGGAGGGGATGGTGCGGTTGGTTTTTCGACGAGATATACGGATTATATGAGTGGTGGAATCTCGCTGACCTCTACACCTGACGGGGGCGAGTCGCATTCTAAGTCCTTTGTTTACGTTAAGAACCGTAGTAGCCTATTTCAAAGCCAAAACATCCACAGGGTTGGCGCCTATGGAATGGTCTTAAGGGTTAAGTGCATTTAGAACGGAGTGTGTTTTTATGAGAATTCGATTTGTGATCTGCGCTATGCTTGCTGGGGTCGCGCTTCCCATGTTGACGGGTTGCGCGCATACGCGTGTCGATGAGGAGTCCTCTGCAATTTCGCTTTTTGATGGCACAAGTCTCGAGGGTTGGTTTGCTGATGTCCCGAGGGCTGACAAGGATCCCGACATCGGCCCCAGCTTCATAGTCCGCGAAGGGAAGTTGGTGAGCATGGGTGTGCCGAAGGGACATCTGATTACCAAGAAGTCATACAAGGACTATCGCCTCGAGGTGCAGTACCGTTTTGCTGGGAAGCCGGGCAACTGCGGGGTTCTGGTGCACACCGATGCTAAGCGCGCTCGTGTACTGTACGACATGTTTCCTGCTTCATTGGAAGTGCAGATGCAGCACAAACATGCAGGCGACTTCTGGTGCATCCACGAGAACATTAGCGTTCCCGATATGGAGCAACGTCGCAAAGGCCCAAAGGAAAACTGGGGCGGCAAGTTAGGGCAGTCCCGTCATATCCGTAATCTGACCGAAAGTAGCGAAAACCCGTTAGGTGAATGGAATGCCATGATTATAGAATGCTTGGGCGACAAGATTCGTGTTTGGATTAACGGCGATTTCGTTAACGACGGCTACGACTGCACGGTGAGCGAAGGCCAAGTGTCATTACAAGCAGAGGGTGCCGAAGTTGAGTTCCGCAAGCTGGAACTGACCGCGATCAAGAGCCTGACGGCAGCGAAGGATTTATCGAAATAGACTAGGGGAGCTTCGTGTGCTTTCTTGACTCTTGTTTCCGGCATGCAGGCGCAGGGTTAGTTGCACGAGTGTTCCATTCATACCCCGCCACGACCGTTTGCCTCGTCGTCGATAGACCACTTCGCCAGAGGTTGCTAGGGTCAATGGGTTGTGGTGGATAGGTGGTGGGGAGGTCCGGAAGAAGCCTGGGCAGTTGCGGACGGCTCGGCGAGCCGTCTCTACCGTGGGCCCGGGGAAGGGGTTACTTTTTGTGGGTTAGTTGGATGTTGCGGAAGGAGACTTTCATGGGCTTGCCGGCGTGGACCTGCAGGGCGATTACTCCGCTTGAGAGATTGTCTTTGTGGGTATCTTTGAGATCGACTGTCACTTCGCCGTTAACTTTGTGGACGAGGTGGTTGCCTGTGGCGGTGATGGTGTAGGTCTGCCATTTGGTGAGATCGATGGGAGTGAGGTCTTTCTTCGTTTCTAAGACCTTTGACTTGCCGGTTTCTTCATCGATGACTGTTTTGTCTCCACGCTTTGCAATGATGCCGCGTCCGAGACCTTCGCCGTAGAGCATGCCGACGAACTGCGGCTTAGGGTGCATGTCGGCTTGGTAGCCGATGACGCTCCATGTGGCTGCATCTTTGACCTTGCTGCGGTATTGGACGCCGGAGTTGTTTCCGCCTTCGAGTTTCGCTTCGTAGGTTAGGGTGAAGTCTGCGGCTTCAATGTCTTCGAGAATGAGAAAGGTGTTTTTCCCGGTCTTGTTTTTCATGGTAGATCCGACAATGACGCCGTCTTCTACTGTCCAGAGATCTGGGTTGCCGGTCCATCCTTTGAGGGTCTTGCCGTCAAAGAGGGTGAGGGTTTCGCCAGCATGGAGCTGTGCGGCGGAGGTGATGAGGGTGAGGGTGATGACGGAGATGATGGTCTGTAAGCGGTGGTTCATAGGGTGTTCCTTCTCTTTAAGTAAGGGTGGTCAATTTTTTGCAATAGGTTGACTATAAGTTCGCGGCCGCACCAATCATAGCCTCAATTGTTGTGAATTTGTTCAGAGTGTCCGGTGTTCCAGTGTCTTTAGGGCTTTGTAGCGCGCCTGCACGTCGGAATCAGCGTGGATGCTCAAGTTTGCTTCGAGAGCGACGGACTCGGCGGTGCGGACAAAGCGCATGAGAATGGCACGTTCTCGATTCAGCTCGAGTTGCTCCTCTTTATTTCGGTTATACTCACTATTCAGTTTTCCGACAACTTTCAGCTTGGTGCATTTTGTGACTACTTTGAGCATATCGTCTCCGTCGCTCTTCAGAAGTCGAGGGAGGTCTGGGTGCCATGGGTTGGCGAGCTCGGGCCACTGTGTCTTGAGGTGTTTCTGGAGATGTCTGCGTGCAATTTCTCGCTTTGTGCCGATGCCTTTGTTCTTCTTTTTTAGAGCCGCGCGCTTGGTGTCTATCTTTTTGCTTAGTTTAAGGGCGGTAACAACGCGATCGTTGCCGCTCAGGCCCAGTTGTTGGCTAAGCGAGGATAGCACATGTCGATCGATGGGGTTCGATCGCTTGAGCAGGGTAGCGTAGTCGCTGGTGTTGAGCAGTGACGCCTCGAGCCCTTTTGCTCCGAGTTTAGAGTAGTGACGTAGGAATGTGTCGCTGGTTTTTATAGAGATGTCGATTGTTGTCGATTTAATAAGAGCGTAGGCATGGGCTTCATCAAAGGATGTTTGCCCATCCTTGTCGTAATCGGGCTGTTGAACAGACTTCCCCATGCGGCTGGTTCCTGAAAGCGCTTCTAGGAAGTAGCTGCTGTATTCTTTATAGGATGCTTCGTCAATGTCCGGTGTGCAACCTGCAGCAGTACGATCGTGAACAGTGGAGAAAAAGCCGCAGCGGGCATGATCGCTCATACCCTTTTTCGGATCCCCGTCTTTGAATATGACATTAGCAAAGCCGCCTGAGTAGCATTGAACCATGAGTAGGGTCACAGGGGTGTCAACATGCACCTTATCCAGTTCGGAGCAGAACGTGTTCACTCGGTAGCGGTGATCGCCCCACAGATACATGCTCGTGTTTTGTTTGTTTGATGAGACGCCAGCCCCGCCGTGGCCAGTGAAGTAGAGGAGGCGCCCAGCGGCTTCATAAGGATTGTTTTGTGCGATATTGAAATATTCCTCGATTGCTTTTGGGTTGGCTGTTCCATCAACGTGTCCCAGCTCATGGGCGCGGTACCGGTTATGAAGATCTTTTTGCGGTCCAAGAATCTGGGAGAGCATGCTGTTTAGCTTTGGTGTTGTGCGACTCTTATCCCTTGTCTGCACGACTCGGTGACCATCATTACCGTCTGAAAATAGGATGTGCGGACGTTCGTTGATGCCCATGTTGGCGAGAAGTCGCTGGAGATACAGGACGTTTTTTTCGAGTGAAACTTGATTGTGGCTGGGTGAGCCACCGCCACCGATTACGAGCAACTGCATTTCGTCAGGGGCGCCAAGAGTCGCCGCTTGAGGGGGTGTATGCCGAGGAGAAGAGCAACCGCAGATGAGTAAAATTATTGTGACTGAAAGTAGGTGTGATAGACGGTCTGTATTCATTACGGTCTGTGTCCTTCGTTGATCGTGTGTTTAACGGTATCCGGACGCTGTGCGCCAAGGTCATAGTTGTTTAACTGTGGGTCTCCAATTTCCCAGAATTTGTACGAGAACCGTACCTCACAAGAAGTCGTGTTGATAGGCTCAATTTGAGTCTTTTTTTTACCGTTCAGCCTTAGGTTCGACTTCAATGGCTTCGTCGATTTGGCTGATTACGGGAGCGATGTCGTAGAATAGGGACGTTTGTCGGATGTGATTTGTTCTTTGGTTGGAATTTTTGGGGAATGGGTTGGGATAGAGTGACCGGTGATCCGCTTCGACTTGCTGTGATTCCTCCTTTGGCGGACAGGCAGCTTGCGGCAGCCAATAAGGGGTCGTTGTTCTGTCTATCCCGTCGAAAAGCCTTCCGGAGAACGCCGGGGTTTTGTATGATTTGCGTTCTTGTAGAACAACATGTTATAGGCGCTGTTGCCCACCGCACTTGGTGAGAGATGCCGGATCCAACAACATTCAAAGCAGGAGTAGACGATCGATGACTGAACGATCGCATTTTTTTTCGTACCTCGCAGCGTTCACGTTGTCCGCGCTGATAGGACTAAGCGTTTCGGAGGCTAGTGAGAAACCGAATGTTGTGGTGTTTCTGGTTGATGACATGGGTGTGATGGATACATCGGTTCCGTTCATGACGGATTCGGACGGTAAGGCGGAGTTGCACCCCCTGAATCGTTTTTACCGCACGCCGAATATGGAGCGGCTCGCAAAGCAGGGGATTCGCTTTAGTGACTTTTACGCAATGAGCGTGTGTTCACCAACGCGTGTGTCGATTATGACCGGGCAGACCTCTGCGCGTCATCGCACAACCCAGTATATCAAACCGGAGTCTGACAATAGAGGAACCTTCGGCCCCGAAGGGTGGCATTGGTCCGGCATCACGAAAGATGCTGTGACGCTGCCGGCTGCTGTGAGGCAAGCGGGGTATCGGACGATTCATTGTGGGAAGGCTCACTTTGGACCCAAGGATTCTTTTGGTGCTGATCCCATAAACATTGGTTTCGATGTCAATATCGCGGGTTGCGCATACGGGCGCCCGTCGACTTATTACGGTGAGAAGAATTTTGGAAACGGGAAAAAGGGGCTGATTAGTCGTGCGGTGCCGGGACTCGAGAAGTATCACGGTAAAAACATCTACCTGACCGAAGCGCTAACGATCGAGTTCAATGCGGCATTGAAGCAAGCGGTGGCTGATGAGAAGCCATTTTTTGGGTATATGTCGCACTATGCGGTGCACGCGCCGTTTAATCCAGATCCTCGATTTTCCGGGAACTATCCGAAGGGTGCAAAGGGAGCCTTTGCCTCCATGATCGAAGGAATGGATAAGTCTTTGGGTGATGTTCTAGATACGCTTAATGATTTGGGTGTCGCTAAAGATACGCTGGTCATTTTTTTGGGTGATAATGGAACTGATGCGCCATTGGGTGATGGCAACGAGATTGCCTGTGCGGAACCGTTGCGGGCGAAGAAGGGCGCGCATTACGAGGGCGGTATGCGGGTTCCATTTATTGCCGCGTGGGCAAAGCGTGATGCGGCCAATGCCCATCAGAAGCGCTTGCCGATTCCGGCCGGGGTGATTCAGGGGCAAATAGGGGATGTAACGGATCTTTTTCCTACTATACTTAAGCTTGTTGGGGCAGCGGCTCCTGAGGGGCATGTTGTTGACGGGGTGGACTTGGCTATGCGTTTGATGGGGAAGCATGACTCAGGGCGCGAGCCGACCTTTTTGATGCATTTTCCGCACGCCCATCGTAGTGACTACTTTACGGCGTACCGCAAAGGGGATTGGAAGGTTATTTATCATTATCAGCCAGAGACGGAGGGGGCTGTCGCACGCTATGAGTTGTTTAATCTCAAATCCGATCGTTCTGAGTCGGAGAATTTGGCGACACATAACCCAGAGAAGTTGAGCGGCATGGTGCAGGCAATGATGGCTGCATTAAGCGATGCGAATGCTCAGTACCCCATTTCGAAAGACGGAAAAATCTTACATCCCTTAGCACCCAAAGGACCTTAGCTTTGTGATACCTAAGCACTTTATCTCTACTTGTATTGCCGCTGTGGCGCTACTGCCTGTCTCCGAGCTAGTGGCGCAGGATTCTGAGACCGCCTTGCCAGAAGAGGTCGGGTATAACCAGCATATCCGTCCGATCCTCTCGCAGAACTGCTTTAGCTGTCATGGATCCGATCCAGAGTCTCGAAAAGCCAAGCTCCGGTTGGATTTACGTGACTCCGCGTTGGCGATGCGCAAAGAGGGGGCAAGTATTGTCCCGAATCATCCGGAGAAAAGTTTGTTGGTGGATCGGATTTATACCGACGATCCGGATGATGTGATGCCTCCCTTGGATTCCAACCATACCTTGACTGACCGTGAGAAGAGCATGCTTCGCAAGTGGATCACTCAGGGCGCGGAGTATCAAGAGCATTGGTCGTTCATGTCTCTTCATCAGCCACCGCTTCCGGTGTTGAAGAAAAATTCGTGGAGTCAGCATCCTGTTGATTTGTTTGTTCTCGCTAAGTTGCAGCAAGAGGGCAAGCGTCCAGCTAAGTCTGCTGATAAGGCCGCTTTGTTCCGTCGCTTGACCCTCGATCTGACCGGGCTGCCGCCCGAACGGGATGCGCTTGCCGCATTTCTCAGTGATAAATCCGAAGGCGCTTACGTAAAGGCGGTTGACGCCCTCATGCTCACCCAGGCTTATGCTGAGCACCGCGCGCGATATTGGCTTGATACGGTTCGCTACGCCGACACACATGGGTTGCATCTCGATAATTACCGAGAGATGTGGTCATACAGGGACTACGTGCTCGATGCGTTTCGCGTGAATATGCCATTTGATCGCTTTGTCACCGAGCAGCTTGCCGGCGACCTTCTTGATGAGCCCACTCAAGATCAGCTCATTGCCTCTGGGTATAATCGGCTGCATTTGTCGACGAGTGAAGGGGGCGTGATTAAGGAGGAGGTTTATGTTTCGAACGTTAAAGACCAGGTGAACGCTTTTGGCACTATCTTTCTTGGTCTTACCACGGGTTGTGCAGCGTGTCATGACCACAAGTTTGATCCTGTCAGTCAGAAGGAGTACTACCAACTCTTTGCCTTCTTTAATTCGTTGAAGACCGCGGTGTTGGATAATAATAAAAAAGACCCGCCGCCAGTGATCAAAATTTACAGCGAGGATCAAAAGGAACGCTGGGAGACTTTAACGTCAGAGGTTGCGGATTTAACTAAACAGAAAGTTGGCCATATGGCGCGAGTGACCGACGCCGCCGCGGCTTGGGCGACGGTTCAGCGTACGGAGATGGCTCGATTATATCCTCTGGACGTGGATAAGCCGTCGGTTCCGGGAGAGGTTTTGGCGCTCGATTTCAATTATCATCATCTGGATCGTATCATGCCTCACCTGAAGAGTGAGTTGGAGGGTAACCTTGAGTATGAGCGGAATGATGGGAGTTTGGGTGCGAAGTTTACGGCGGGCCAACGTCTTGTTGTTAAGAATCCGGACGTGCGATTTGTAGAGAGCAAACCGTTTAGTATATTTTTGCGATTCCTCATGCGGAGGAATAATTCTGACGTCTCGTTGTTCTCGCAGAAGGATTTGACCGGCACTTTCGCGGGCTTGGATATCGGGCTCAAGAATAGTACGAGTGTTGTCATTCGCTTCGGTCAGGATAAGCACAAACAAGCGATCATTGTTGCTGCGACGGATATCCTTGCACGTAAAAAATGGGCCAACGTTGTGGTGTCGTATGATGGTAGCGGTAAAGCGTCTGGCTTCAGGCTGTTCAAGGATGGCGAAGAGGTCGACCTTTACGTGGAGCTAGATGCTTTGGAAGGCCCTGTTCGTTCAGACGCAGATGTGGCTATTGGGGGGACACCGACTGAGCGGCACTTTACGGGCTTAATTGACACTCTCAGCGTTTATGGGCGTCAACTGAGTTCCGATGAAATGACTCTTCTCTCGACAGGCGGAAAGACGACCTCGTCGTTCGGTTTGATTTCCTCACTGACATCGGTAACTGGAAAATCGGACGAGGCTTGGAAACCGGTGGCCGCCGAGCTCATCGTTAGCCCAGAACTTGCGGGATCTGAACTGTCTGAGTTGGTGATAGAGCATTATTTGGTGAATAACGATGACGCGGGGAAGGAGGTTGTGGATAGTCTTACTGCAGCCGAGAAAAGCGTGAAAGACTTGCTTAAGAAGTTGCCGACTACCCTGGTCTCAGAGGAAATGGAGGCCCCTAAACCGTCTTATGTACTTCGGCGGGGAGCTTACGATAGTCCTGGCGATAAAGTTGAGCGTGAGACCCCGATATTTCTTCCCCCGTTTAAAGAGGGGTGGTCGAACGATCGTCTGGGCTTGGCAAAGTGGGTGACTGACCCGACTCACCCTCTGTTGGCACGAGTAACGGTCAACAGGTTTTGGCAACAGATCTTTGGGGTTGGCTTGACTAAGACTGCCGAGGATGTGGGGTCGCAAGGCGAGTTTCCGAGTCATCCCGAACTGCTGGACTATCTTGCCTCGGGTTTTATTGAGAGTGGTTGGGATGTCAACGCGTTCTTCAAGCTATTGGTGACGAGCGAGACCTACAAGCAGCGGTCTCAAAGCCGGCCGATCGAGTATCTTAATGATCCGGAGAATCGGCTTCTTTCGAGAGGGTCGCGGTATCGTTTGGACGCTGAGGTGATTAGGGATCAGAACCTGTTTGCTGCGGGATTGCTAAACGTGGCCTATGGTGGCCCGTCTGTGAAGCCGCCTCAACCGGAGGGGCTTTGGTCCGCAGTCGGGTATACGGACTCGAATACTGCGCGTTTCAAGGTGTCGACCGGCGACGATGTGTATCGACGAAGTGTGTACACGTTTAGGAAGCGCACATCGCCTCCACCCCAGATGAACATTCTTGATGCGCCCAGCCGCGAGACCTGTTCTGTTCGACGAGAACGTACGAATACGCCTATGGCGGCATTAATGTTGATGAATGAAGAACAGAGTATAGAAGTGTGCGTGAAATTGGCTCAGGCGATGGTTGGGATGGAGGATGACTCAGACACGGAGCGTTTGCGGCGAGTCTTTGGGATGTTGCTCTCGCGTGATCTCACACGGAAAGAGAAGAAACTTTTATTGCGAGCGCTTTCTGACTTTCGAGATGGGTATCGCGAGAAACCGACAGAGGCTGCTAAACTTTTTCCTGAACCGGAAGAGACTGATGTCGTTGAAAAAGCCGCCTGGGTGTTATTGATAAATAGTTTGATGAATTTGGACGAGCGTATTACTCGTCAGTAGGAGCACAGATGGACCCATTTAGAGAAGGCATTGAGAGTTATTCGAGACGACAGTTTCTCGGGTCGGCAGGTTTGGGTCTTGGAGCTGCGGCAATGGGAAGCATGTTGTCGCCGGGAATGGTTTCGGGGCAGGGGCCTGTTCCTGCGCATCTGACACATATTGCTCCTAAGGCCAAGCGGGCGATCTATCTCTTTATGGCGGGGGCACCTTGTCAGTTGGATCTATTCGATTATAAGCCGAAGATGAAGGCCTTGTATGGTAAGGGTCTGCCCGATTGGGTCACACGAGGGCAGCGCAAGACTGGCATGACGTCGAACCAGGCCTCGTTCCCGATTGCACCTAGCCAATATGAGTTTAAGCAACATGGCAAGAGTGGTGCTTGGATGAGTGAGCTGCTTCCAAACATCGCGAACATGGTTGATGATATTGCGATTATCAAGAGCATGCATACTGAGGCGATTAATCATGATCCCGCGATTACATTTATTTGCACGGGTAAGGAGCTTCCGGGTCAGGCGTCTCTCGGCTCCTGGCTGAGTTATGGCTTAGGCTCGATGAACAAGGACTTGCCTGATTTCGTCGTGATGACCGCGAAGTGGAGTGCAAAGCGATCGGCACAAGCGTTGTATAACCGTTTGTGGGGTAGTGGGTTTTTGCCGTCCAAGCATCAGGGGGTCGCCTTGCGGTCTGGTGATGACCCGGTGTTGTTCTTATCGAACCCGGACGGCGTCGATCGTCGGACGCGTCGTCGGATGTTGGATGTGGTTAGCGAGATGAATCAGATGCAGTTCGATGCAGTGGGCGATCGAGAGATTCAAACTCGGATCTCT
This sequence comes from uncultured Gemmatimonadales bacterium, assembly GCA_964196025.1. Lineage (GTDB taxonomy): Bacteria > Verrucomicrobiota > Kiritimatiellia > CAXMRT01 > CAXMRT01 > CAXMRT01. The sequence goes on from CAXMRT010000087.1 coordinate 12,045, forward strand.
CAATACGAGATGGCCTTTAGAATGCAGCGATCGGTTCCGGAGCTCACCGATCTTTCGGGCGAGCCGGATCATATCTATGATCTGTATGGTGCCGACGCAAAAATCCCCGGAACATTCGCAGCACAGTGTTTGTTGGCGCGGCGAATGATCGAGCGTGATGTACGCTTTGTTCAGATATTTCATCGTGGCTGGGATCAGCACGGTAATGTGGCGGGAGACCTTCCGTTGCAGTGTAAGGATGTGGATCGTGCGTCCTATGCGCTGGTACAGGATCTCAAGCAGCGGGGCTTGTTGGACGACACTTTGGTGATTTGGGGCGGTGAGTTCGGTCGAACCATGTATAGCCAGGGCGAGTTGAGTCGGAGTAACTATGGGCGAGACCATCACCCTAAGTGTTTCTCTATCTGGATGGCTGGCGGAGGTGTTCAGGGTGGAGTGGTGCATGGGGAGACCTGTGACTATGGCTACAACATCGTTGATAAGGATGGGAACTACACGACTGCGTTTGAGGACGACGCCGTGCACGTCCGGGATCTTAATGCGACTATTCTGCATCAGATGGGTATTCACCACGAAAAATTGATTTATCCTTATCAAGGCTTGGATCAGCGTTTGACTGGGGTAGAAGAAGCGCATGTGATTCGAAAGGTTTTGTCGTGATCCGGTCGATAGCTATGGTTTTGGGGTCAGCACTGAGCCTTGTTACGATGCTTTTTATCTCACCTGTGTTTGGGGAGGAGTCGAGGCCCAGGCTGGGCTTGGTTCCTTTCCCACAAAAGGTCGATTTTGCGGACGGAAGCTTTGTGCCAGAGAAGCGCCTTATTCTCCGAGCGGACAAGGTCGAAACAATGGCTGCGACCTGTGTAAGGGATTTTTCTGCTCTCGGTTTCGATGTTGGGGTTGGGAAGGTTGGCGAGGAGGATAGTGGTAGCGTTGTTCAGCTTAGGTTGGAGACGAATAGTGGACTAGGCGATGAAGGGTATCGTCTTACGATCGATTCTAAGGTGTCCATTGTTGCGGCGACTGAGGACGGATTGTTCTGGGGGACTCGGACCTTGCTGCAGTTGCTTCAAGCGGGGCCTGGGACGTCTGTTCCGAGAGTGACTATCACCGATCAACCCGAGTTTGGGTATCGTGGGTTAATGATTGATAACGCACGGCAGTTTCATTCAATCGATTTTCATCTAGCCACGATCAAGCGTTTGGCATCGTTTAAGGTGAATCGCTATCAGATTCATTTTAGTGATGCTCAGAGTTACACCTTACCCAGCGAAGCGTTTCCTGATTTACCGACACCTGATCGACATTACACGAAGGAAGAGGTCGAGACGCTTGTTAGCGTGGCAGCTGAGTATCACGTTATGATTGTACCGGAAATTGATGTTCCGGGACATTCTTCGGCGTTGAGCCGTGGCATTAGAGGCCTTGGCTGCAGCAACGTTCCCGACGGTAAGGCGGCCAGAAAGCTCTGCATTGGCAAGGAAAGCACCTACGAAACGCTGGAGACCCTCTTCTCTGAAGTCATGGATATGATACCGGGTGACTATTGGCACTTGGGCGCTGATGAAGTGAGATATGACGGCCGCAGTTGCACGGACTGTGCGAAACGGATGGATCAGGAGGGCTTCACCGAGGGGGTACAGTTATTTCATACCTTCATCAACCGAATGCACGACCTTGTGAAACCTTCAGGCCGACAGATGCTGGTGTGGGAGGGCTTTTCTCCCGTGACGAAACCGCTCGTGACGAAAGAGATCATTGTCTGTCCGTTCGACATCAAGCACGCGGGGCATATGCCAAAGGATTATTTTAACGCTGGCTATACCGTGCTGAACACGTCGTGGACTCCGCTGTATATCGCTGACAAGCTATACGTGACCACGCCAGAGATCTTGGCTAGGTGGTCACCGTATATGTTTGGTGCCGGCCGTAGCCCACAGCCTTTCACGTACTGGAAGAAGTTCAAGCCCGAAGATTATCAGGGAAAAGTGATTGGCGCGCAGATGTGTTCGTGGGCGAATGAGGAGAAGGCTGAAGAGGGGCTTCTTTTTGGTACCGGTCGCGGGTTTTCTAACTATGGTCGACCCGGTCCACGTGTGCAAATTATGGCCGAACGCGTTTGGACCGGATCGGAAACCTCCGTGGAAAGCATATTGGGGCGTGTAGATGCGCATTACTGGCCGAAATAGTTACCTAATGAGGAATTTTTACATGCAAAAATACTGTCAGATCGTTCATCGGAGCATGAAGCCGTTTGGCTTAAGCATGTCAGTCTTATTTTTATTTCTGCACGGCGCCCATCTGCAGGGTGGGGATGCGCCGGCACCCGTTCTTTTCGAAGAGGGTCAGCTAAGCAATGGGATTGTCTCTGTTCTGTTTGAAGAGGACGGGACCTTTTCCATTCGTGACGCGAAAAACAAGGACGTGTTGCTTTCACATGCACGGTTTGGGCTTCCGCGCGGCAAGCGGGGTACGGTCGCTAAAATGTATGCGGAAGATGTGAATGATAAGCTTGGTATCGGTAAACGCGTGGTTCTTGAGGTTGCAGACTTTGATGAGCTGGGGTATCGAGGTCGGCCAGGACGTTTGTATGCGTATATGCTCTATACGTATTCGCTCTATGAGGACCGTCCCGCGTTGGTGTGCGGCTTCGGTGTTAAAATGCCGAATTATCTTAGCTTTAGACTGACCGAAAGTACGCCATTAGGAAGCGGACAGTTTTTTGATGGGAAAAAAATAAAACAGGCTATGACGCTCAATGGTTCTGCTGGCTCAAAAAAGACGATCGTAGAAGAAGGGCTCACGCGCCGCAGTGCAAACAGCCTGATGCTGACGGGTTTGGTTAAGGGCAAGCGTCGCACTGCTGTTTGGGGCGGTTTGGCAAATGAGGAGTTCGGTAAATATACCATTTTGCAGGACGGGTCACCCACGTTCTATGCGGATGACCCTGTTGGGAAGTTGGTTGATGAAGACGAGACCTACATCGCAAAAGACACCTTTTATCTTGATGTCCATACTCAGGAGCCGTTCGAGGCTTTAGAGCGTTATGGCTTGGCGATGCGAGTCGCCAACGATGCGTCTCCCAATGTTTATGACTTCCCTGTGCTTTGCGGTTGGAGTGTGAGTCATATCAGTAAACTACCCAACGTCAACAATTCGGCCAAATTGCTTGGCGAACTTGCGCACGCCAATGCCTGCGGAATTACTAAGTATACGCAGGTTTCACTTCGCCTTGAGCCAGACAAGTACCATCGCGACACCGAGCAGGGGTGGTGGGACGATGCGCACATGCGCGAGTTTAAGCATTTAGTCGAGCCTTACGAAACGATCGCCAAGTGGAGTAAGGCTATGACTGCGCAGAATGGAGTTCCTTATATCTACATGCAGCTGGGGATGCCCTCGGATGACTTCGTGCGCACGTATCCACAATACATGCTCTTCAATGATGGATCCGACGTTGATAAGTCGGTACCTAATAAAAAAGCGCGGCAAAAGCATCCGCATAATCAGCCTTACGTGACCTATGACTTCACAGACAAAGAATTCTCGAAGCACTTCGTCAATGCATGGAGTAAATTACGGAGAGACGGGATACGCGGCGTTAAGGTGGATTACCCTGCCTCGGCCTGGCGTCCCGAAGGGGGATTTGATGATCGTTACGCTACCTGCAATGGTGCGTATCGCAGAGCCTTCAAATTATTACGCGACGCCTTCGGGAAAGACGGCCTTATTGATGAGCGTAATATGGGCGAGTCTTCGCGACCGTGGTTGGATGTCACCGCCGGACTGGTTGATACGCAGCGCACCTGGGGGGACTCCAATGGTTATGCTCCGGGTATGGTCTCTATTAGCGGGTTGCGATGGTACAAGAATCGGACAGTGTTCAATTATTATCCCGATACTAAAGCTGTGCACGGACTGACGCCGGAGATCCGTCGATCCTTACTAACGATGATGTTTTTGACCAGTGGACGTATTGATCTGGCGACTTCCTTTTCTCTCTTTACGCCAGAAATCACTCATGACGTTTCTCGCATTTACCCGCATTATCGTGAGCCCAAAACCGCGCGGCCCCTTGACGCCTTTACAGGTGTGGATGATCCGCAGGTGTATGATTTGGAATTAACTCCGGACTGGCATCAGGTCGCTTTCTATAATACCTCTGACGAAGAAGCGGTCGTATCCACGGCAATCAGCGGACCGCGCGTCACTAATGCGATGGGGCTTGATTCAGCTGAGCACTACCATGCCTATGAGTTTTGGTCCGATACCTATTTGGGTAAGTTGAAGGGTAGTGCTCGGATCGAACGCGAGTTGGGCCCCAACCACTGCGCCATGATCTCGGTTCGGAAAGTGCAGCCGCACCCGCAAGTGATCAGCACCAGTCGTCACATTCTTCAAGGTTGGGTTGACATGAAGGATGTGCGCTGGGATGCGGAGACACACCTGTTAAGCGGGACGGCTAGTGTGATTGGAGGGGAACCGTTTGACATCGTCATAGCCAACAATGATGCCGATGTAATTTCGGGGAGCTCGGATAAAGGCAAATCCGGACTAGAGGCACACTCGATTTCGGGTCTGAGCCGTTTAACACTCACTGCGGCAGTTAATACTGAGGTGACGTGGACGCTAAAATACAAATAAGGGGTTGCGGAGGATTAGGACTATTTCGAGATGTTAGGGGCGACGCTACTGTTGTCTGTAGGGGTGCGTGCTGTGCGGTTAGATGCTGACGGCGTGGAGTACCCGGCGTACTATGTATATATATATGAATAGGGGATTCAGATGTCGCAAATAGATATACGTTTAAAGGGACTATCGTGACTAAGGGATTAAAAAATTGTTTTTCAGTCGGGGTCTGTACGGGACTCGCCATTTTGTTAAGCGGTTGCATCACTGCTGATGTGTCGAATGACAAGAGCTATGCCTTCGGTGCCATAGCCGATTGTCAGTATTGCAAGAAACCCTCCACGGGTGTTCGTAAATATTCGATGTCAGTTAAGAAGCTTCAAGATTGTGTGAATGACCTGAATGGGCAGGACTTGAAATTTGCGGTTCATCTTGGAGATTTCATTGATCGTGACTTCGAAAGTTTTGGTGTGGTGATGCCAATTTTTGATCAGCTGAAAATGCCCGGATATCACGTGTTGGGGAATCATGACTTCTCTGTTGCTGATGATCTTAAAAAAACGGTGCCCGCAACCCTAGGACTTCCTTCAAGGTATTATCACTATTTAGTGAATGGGTGGCGTTATGTTGTGTTGGATGGGAACGACGTTAGTTTCCATGCTTACTCTAAGGACAGTGCTGGGTACAGGCGTGCTGGCGACTACTACAAAGAGAAGGGGTTGAAGTCGCCTAAGTGGAATGGCGCAATCGGGGACGAGCAGATGGCCTGGTTGCAGGATACACTCAAGGGTGCCGAGAAGGACAATGAGAAGGTTATTTTGTTCTGCCATTTCCCTGTCTATCCCAAGAACGGTCATAACCTCTGGAATGACGACGAGGTCATTGCCATGCTCGAAAAGTTTGACTGTGTGAAGGCCTACATTAACGGTCATAATCATAAGGGTGGCTATGGCTTAAAGGGCGGGATTCATTACCTGACGCTTAAAGGGATGGTCGACACAACGGAAAGTTCTTACGCGGTAATCACGCTTGATGAGTCTAATATTGTCGTGAAGGGCTACGGTCGTGAGCAGGATCGAGTCCTGAAGATCGACTCAGGGAACGAAGGTGTCGTGAAATAGTGACCGTTTGTCGCGTTGTATGCGATGTCTAGGCTGGGGGCTTCGTGTAGTATTTTGCATACTTCACGGATCGATCGGACCATTGAGTTTTTTGTTTAGCAGATTTAAATTTTTAAATGTCAGTTAAGGAGAAGAAATGAAGCGTACTTTTAGAACCAATTTGTGTTGTCTGTTTATGGCGGTAGTACTGTTGGCGTCCATTCGTGTCGATGCCGCAGCGCCACCGAAGACGGAGGGACCGCGTGCTCTAGCTATCGAGATGGGAACCCCGTTTCATGATAATGCGATTCTCCAGCGTGGGATGAAGGTGCCTGTGTGGGGTTGGAGTAAGCCTGGGGCGACGGTCACGGTTACATTTGCGGGTCAGAAGAAGACCGCCAAAGTTGCGACCAACGGGAAGTGGATGCTGGAGTTAGATTCTTTGAAGGCCAGCTTTGAACCGGCAGAGATGGTCATCAGTGGTGGCGGAAAGACTGAAACGCTTACCAATATTTTGGTGGGCGAAGTATGGATGGCTTCTGGGCAGTCCAACATGCAGTGGATCGCGGGCAAGTGTGATGTCGGACGCTATCTTATCTCAGAAATGAAGGCCCGCGTGGAAGCCGGGGAAGAAAAACTCGCGGTGATTCGTGAAGCCAAGGTCACGGACGTGTATGCCGTCCTGCAACCCATCCAGCGTGCTAAGGGGCAGTGGAATCTCGACGAAGCCAACTTTAGCGCCATCTCGTACGCCTTTGCGCACACCCTCTTTCAGGAACTTCAGGTGCCTATCGGTATCTTGAACTGTTCATTCAGTCAGACAGCGATTCAGGCCTGGGTACCGAAAGAGGGCTTTGCTAGTGGTGAAGATGAGTACACCAAGGCGATTTATCAACGCGTCTTAAAAGCTGACCCCACCACTCCTGAGCATAAAAAGGCCTGGGCAGGCTATTATGCCGCTGTTGAGAAACTCATGAAGGAGAACGAGGTGCGTCTGAAAAACGGGCAGCTACCTCTAGCTGCAACATCGCTTGATGTTCCTGGAGTTTTTAAGGGGAACCGCGACGCCACTTGGTTGTTCAATGCGAGAACCAGTCCGATGATTCCTTATGCGATTCGTGGAGCTATATGGAACCAAGGCTATGCTAATAGTGGTGAGGGACTGGTTTACTACAACAATCTCCATAGCATGATTCGTGGTTGGCGCACGGTCTGGGATCGCCCTGATCTCCCTGTGTATTTTCATCAGTTCTATAGCAATTATATGAAAAAAGATGTGGTGAACACCCCGAGTGTGAGCACGACGTCTGAAATGAGACTGGGCACAACAATGGCGAGGGATATCCCGAATGCAGGGATGGCTAGCCAGATTGACATTACGGGTGCTATTCACTACCAGAGTAAAACCGTTCCAGGACAACGCCTTGCTCTGCACGCGTTAAAGAACCAGTACGGGAAAAAAATAGTGGCCGATGGCCCCATCTTTAAGTCCTATAAAGCCCAGGGGAATAAGCTCATCGTGAACTTTGATCATGCTGAGGGTGGTTTGGTTGTGGCCGAGCCCCGTAATGATACTGGCAAGGAGGAAAACGGCAAAGCCGTGTTGACCTATTACGCTCCACGCGTAATGGAGAATGCTGACGACAAAGTAAGCCTTTTCTACCTTGTGGGCAAAGATCGCGTATGGCACCCGGCTTCGGTGACGATCAAAGGCGAAACGGTCGAATTGACTTCTTCTGCAGTGAAAAAACCTCTTGGTGTTTCATATGCAACAGCCGGTGTGGGCTTTCAGCCGAACCTGTACAACAACGCCTTGTTACCCATGTCTCCGTTCATTTACTTTGATCACAAAATGGTAACGAAGGCTGAATGGCCAGATGATCCCATGAAGATCGTTGGGGTTGAGCTGGATGCATCCGCCGGAGGCCTCATGTACGATTATCGCAAGATGCCGATACTGGGACCTCAGTTCCGCGACAATGCGGTGTTGCAGGCCGGAGTTCCGATCACAATATGGGGTTCCGCAGTGCACGACCATGGAACGGACGCCGATGGAAAAGGCGTCATTCATTTTAGTTTCAATGGGATAGAAAAAACAATTCCAGTTGCAGATGATAATCCTGACGTTGTCCAGTTGGCACCGGGAGAAACTAGGAGCAGTGGTTGGAAAGAGTGGCGAGTGACCGTGCCTGCGATGGCAGCCAGTGCAGAACCGAAGACGCTCAAGGTCTCTTTTACGGTAGATGGTCAATTGGCGCATGAACGTATCGCGACCAATATCGTGGTTGGTGATGTCTGGTATGTCGCAGCATCCAGTATGAAGGTGAGCGCTCCTCAAGTTAAATCATCTGGGAAGATTGTACGGGTTATGACACGTAAGGCGAAGGGGTCGGTCTCCGCAAGTCCTCGACGTTATAGTGTTTGCGTGTCGCGGACTCCACTGAATCGCTTTGCTTCTTTCTGGGCGGATTCGAGTGGAGATAAGGCGTCGGGATTGGCTGCGATCCTGGGTCATCGCATTGCGGCTAAAACAGGGAATCCGGTTGGTATCATCTATATGCAGGGTGGAGCTCTACCGCTGCGAAGTTGGATGGATCATCGGTCTCTAGCCAAGGCGCCTAGCCTTGCGGGGCCTTATGCGAGCATTACGGCTCGGTTTCCGGGTAGTGAGTCCTATAACTCGAATATCAAACGCTATGTCGAGGCGTGGGAGACTTACTGGTCAGATTATATTCCGACTATGATGGCCGAGAAACGTGTTCCGGATGCCCGTGCCTGGGGGACATATCCGACGACAGCATCAGACGATACAAAGACGGATGCTTCCCAGACTTATAATGTACTGATGCATTCATTCACCCCGGCTGCGCTAAAGGGCGTCATCTTTCTAACGACCCCGGAATCGTTTGCCGACAACGAAGGTAAACTTTTCGATGAACAGATGACGGCGCTGGCTAACGGTTGGAAGACCCGTTTCGGAGGTGATCCGAACTTTATGTACACGGTGCCCTCAAAAGCGCTGGCGCCGAAAATCACGAACCCCAGTAAGATTAGGGGCAAAAGCACGGCGATTGAAGTTTCCAGTTGGACTGAGGGGCATAAGGTTGTTGAGGCGGCTGTGGGGAAGTAGTTCTGGTTTGGGATCAGTGATCAGTAATCAGTGATCGGTGATCCGGGGTCGGTGATTCGGGATGAAGGAGTGGAGAGATTCCTATCCAACACGCGCTATCAAATGTCTAAGTAGTTGTTGAACAGTGGATGAGCGGCAGTGCTCACGGGGATCTGTATGGTGGGTTCGAACACTATCCTAGGGTTGTTGCTGCCATTTCTTATGGTTGGTGTTGGAGGGGCGATCGGTGCGGATGTTCCTTCTTTCAATCGTGATATCCGGCCGATTCTATCTGATCGCTGTTTTACCTGTCATGGTCCAGATGAGAAGCGCCGGAAAGCTGATCTTCGTTTGGATACTCGTGAGGGTGCGACCGTGCAGTTGGATGGGCACTACGCGATCGTGCCTGGTGATCCCAAAAAGAGCGAGCTGGTTGCCCGTATCCAGACGGATGATGCGGATGACATGATGCCTCCTTCGGACTCTCACCTCACCTTGAGTCCTGATGAGAAAAACCTACTCATTCGCTGGATTAAAGGCGGCGCGGTGTGGGAAGAGCACTGGTCGTTTCAACCGATTGTTCGATCATTGCCGGATTCAGGCAGGCGAAAGCCGAAATGGGGTAGAAACGCCGTTGATTCCTTCGTCTTAGCTGACTTGCGTAACCGCTCGATAAGACCCTCTCCTGATGCTGATCGTGTGACATGGTTACGTCGCGTGACGCAGGATATAACGGGGCTGCCGCCGACCTTGTCTGATGTTGACTCGTTTTTAGAAGATCACACTAAGGGCGCGCACGAGGCTGTGGTGAATCGCCTGCTTGATAGTGACGACTATGCTGAGCGCATGACGTTGATTTGGTTAGACAATGCGCGTTATGCCGATAGCAATGGGTTTCAGTTTGATAATCAGCGCACCATGTGGCCATGGCGGGATTGGGTTCTCGGAGCGTTCCGCAAAAACATGCCTTATGATCAGTTTGTGACTGAACAGCTTGCGGGGGACCTGATTGAAACGCCTTCTGAGAGTCAGCTGATTGCAACTGGCTTCAACCGGAATCATGGCTATTCGATAGAAGGCGGCATTATCGATGAGGAATATCGCATGATGTATGCAAACGATAAGACCACCACGTTTGGGACACTCTTTCTCGGCTTAACGATGGAGTGCACGAGTTGTCACGATCACAAGTATGACCCTTTGACCATGACAGACTATTACTCCCTTCTCGCTTTCTTTAACACCAGTGCCGAGGTCGGAGCACCTGGTGAGAATGGGCGAAAGCAAAAAGCGGCGGCTCCGTTTATCGATGTGGTGGCGGGGGCTGACGATGCGAAGTCAGTTCGTGTGATGGTGATGAAGGAGAAGCCGAGGCCTACCTATCTTTTGGGGCAGGGGCAGTTTGATCAGCCAGGTGAGAAAGTGACGCCCGTTACACCGGCGACTCTTCCTGGGTTTGCCGGATATCGAACTGATCGTTTAGGGCTCGCGCAGTGGTTAACCAGTAAAGAGAACCCTCTTTTTGCGCGAGTGGTTGTGAATCGCTTGTGGCAGCAGTTTTTTGGGGTCGGCATTGTTAAGACATCGGACAACTTTGGGTTGCAGGGTGATCTGCCAAGTCATCCAGAGTTACTTGATTGGTTGGCGGGGGAATTCCGCGAGAGCGGGTGGGACCTGCATCATATGATTCGCTTGATCACCCTGTCACAAACCTACGGACAGTCGTCCGTTTTTCGGCCGAAATTGGCGGATCCAGAGAATCGCTTGCTTGCTCGTGGATCGAGCTTTCGCTTGCCAGGAGAATTGATACGCGACCAGGCACTTGCTGTCAGTAGCCTTCTGAAGAAGCGCGTGGGCGGCCCTAGCGTGAAGCCGTATCAGCCTCAGGGAGTATGGGAGGATCTCAATGCACCGAAGTCACATGCTGAAACCTATGTTCAGAGTGTGGGCGATGATCGCTATCGTAAGAGTCTCTATACCTACTGGCGTCGTGCGGCTCTGCATCCTGCGCTGGCGTCTTTTGATGCTCCCAGCAGGGATGTGTGCACGGTTAAGCGTGAGATTACGAATACGCCGCTTCAGGCATTTGTCACTTTGCACGGAACGGTGTTTATCGAGTCCTCTGTCAAGACAGCTGAGTCTGCCGGCGACAGAGCGGATGCTATTGATTTCGTGTTCCGTACGATCCTTTCGCGTACACCTACACGCAAAGAGTCCAAGCTTCTTGGGGCGTACTATAAGAAACGGCTTAATCGTTATGAGGGGTCGCCAGATGCGGTGGAGAGTTTGCTGATGATTGGGGACGGTATTCGTGGTGGGAGTGAAAGTGCTCGAGCGAAGCTCGCTGCATTGGCGGACGTGTGTCACGTTATTTTGAATTCGAGTGAGTCGCTTACGCGGAAATGATTATGGATAATGAATTGATAAACGCGATGACGACGATGAATAGACGTCGTGCTCTGAAGACGATTGGTGGCGGGCTAGGGTCGATGGCTCTCGGTCGTTTGTTGGCCGATGAGACCCCCTCCGGCTTGGCTCCGCTCATTGCGCCAAAGGCAAAGAGAGTTATATATTTATTTCAATCCGGTGGACCCTCTCAGTTGGACCTTTTTGATTACAAGCCAATGCTGCGTCGGATGCATGGGAAAGACATCTTTAGTGTAGTTGAAAAAGAGGGGCGGCTGACGGGGTTTACTAATACGCACAAAATCCATCCTGTCATTGATACGCGTTACGCCTTTCGTCAGCACGGGGAGTGTGGCTCGTGGATGAGTGAACTGCTCCCGCATATGAGCGGAGTGGTGGATGACATTTGTACGATTCGCTCGGTTAAAACCAAGCCGGTCAATCATGACCCTGCAATGACGTTCATGCAAACTGGGCACAACCTTCCGGGTCGCCCGAGTATGGGGTCCTGGCTCAGTTATGGCTTGGGGTCTATGAATCGTAACCTGCCGGACTTTGTCGTGTTGGTTTCGAGTGGAGACTTGGGCAATATGCAGCCGCTCAATTCTAGGCTTTGGGGGAATGGCTTTTTGCCGGGGCGGTATCAGGGGGTTCGTCTTCGCAACGGTGCGGATCCCGTTTTGTACCTAAAGGATCCGTCCGGAAAAACGATTCCTGAGAAGCGCCAGATGTTGGATACGCTTCGAGAGTTGAACCACGAGGAACTTGAGCGAAGCGGGAATCCAGAGATTGATACTCGTATTGCGCAGTATGAGATGGCGTTTCGAATGCAGACGTCAGTCCCGGACTTAGCGGACACATCGGATGAGCCGGAATCGACATTTAAACTGTACGGTGATGATGCACGCAAACCTGGCACCTACGCCTATAACTGTCTGATGGCCCGGCGTCTGGCTGAGCGTGATGTGCGTTTTGTCCAGCTGTATCATTCGGGATGGGATCATCACTTCAATCTCCCTGCGCATCTTCCAAAGCGATGTAAAGAGACCGATCAAGGCAGTGCAGCATTGATTACTGATCTTAAGCAGCGTGGCTTGCT
>CAXMRT010000088.1:0-4578 GCA_964196025.1 uncultured Gemmatimonadales bacterium
GCATGATAATAGGACTCCATGGTCTGATGATAGTCTAAGTGCTCGGGACTCACGTTGGTCAATACACATACACCAAAGTCGACACCATGCACCCGACTCTGAACCAAGGCATGGGAGGATACCTCCAGAACAGCACTCTTACAGCCAACCTTCACCATTTGTGCCAACAACGACTGAAGCTCTGGCGCAGCAGGCGTGGTACGCGTGGCGGGGATCACCCTATCACCAACCTCATACGCAATGGTCCCGATCACTCCCGGAGATCGATCGTGATCTTTTAATATCGCGCGGATCAGGTATGACGTCGTCGTTTTCCCGTTCGTACCCGTTATCCCAACAACATCCAATTGCTCCGACGGACACCCATAGAACGTTGAAGCAAGCAGCGCCAACGCAACGCGAACGTCAGGAACACAGAGCACACTCGTACCCGCCCCCGCGGAGATAGAGGCGTCATGCGTAAGAATCGTCGTCGCACCTCGAGCAAGAGCGTCGGGAATGTAATCCCGACCATCAAGTTTCAAGCCAGGGACTGCAGCATATAGAAAGCCGGCACGGACTCGCCGCGAATCACACGTAATTCCAGTGACAACCAAACTTGAATCGCCAGAAACCTCCACGGTCTCCAGTGCATCGGCCAAAGCGTGTATCACCATTGACAAGAACCTCTCTCAAACCTACGGCTCACTGCGCAAACGCGATATGAGCATCGCGCCGCTCTCGCTCTTCGTAAGGCGGGATATCCAAATACCGGACGGCCATCTCTGCAATTTCCTTGAAGGCCGGCGCCGCCACCAATCCACCAACATGTATCGGCTGGGGATTGTCCACCACCACGATGATGGCGAGTTGGGGCTGTTCCGCAGGAAGAAAACCAACAAAAGAGGCGACATGTTCACTGTCTGAGTATCGACCCCCTATCACTTTCTGAGCAGTCCCAGTTTTGCCAGCGACTTTGTACCCAGCTATCCGAGCCCTGCGACCAGTACCTCCTTGCTCTGTGACACGCCCCAGCATTCTGCACATTTCAACCGCAGTGGATGGCTTCATCGGCCGACCCATGATCTGGGGACGTTCTTCATGAATAGTCTTTCCATCCGCATCCAACACGCGACGAACAATATAAGGCCTCATCATCACACCCTGATTAGCAATTGCCGAATACACGCCGACAACCTGAAGCGCGGTTGTCATGATTCCTTGCCCGATCGGCATCCGCGACAAACTCAAACCGTCCCACTTCGATTCGCGTCGCAAAACACCGCCTTCTTCACCGGGCAATCCCACTCGCATCCGACTGCCAATGTTGTACTTCACAAAGGTTTCGTGCATCGTCTTGCGACCCAGCATTGCGGCTAACTTTGCTGTCGCAATATTACTGGATTTCTTTAAGCAATCCTCCACAGACAAAAGACCGTACGCGTGATAGTCCCGCAAGGGACGACCCCCAAAATAGGACGTGCCTTGATCGCAATTGATCATAGTTCTCGCAGAAACCAACCCTCTATCCAACACCTCCGCGAAAGCAATAACCTTGAGCGTCGAACCCGGTTCATAATTGTAACTCACGGCTCGGTTGCGGCGCTGTTTGTCAGTCGCTTTCTGGAACTTATTCAAGTCATATGCTGGACGACTCGCCATTGCGAGAATCTCGCCAGTCTGCACCCTCTGTACAATCGCCCATGCGCCTTCAGCGTGATGCTTGGCCATCGCCTTGTCTAACTCACGCTCAACCGAATCTTGAACATATTGGTCAATGGTGAGTTCAACGTCCGCTCCCGATTCAGGCGCAACATATTGACCTCGATGATGATGCATCTCTCTACGTCGGCCGTTCTTGACGCTCTCCATGAATCCCGGAACACCTCGAAGATATTCATCCATGCGTAATTCAATACCCGCACTACCCACGCCTTCATGATTTGAAAAACCCAATACATGACACATGAATTCGCCATGAGGATAGTGACGGACCGATACTTCTCGCGCATATACTCCATAAAGGTTTAGCTCCTCTACAACATGAGCCATTTCCGGATGAGTCTTACGCCTCACGTAAGCGAATTGCGAGTGCCGCCCAACCTTTTCCGCAACCTCATCCCGCTCGAGGCCGAGTGCCGACGCAAGGCCGTCGATCACTTTCTGTGCATGTTCCGGCGCTTGCTTCTGGATCTGCATCGGATCGATCCAGATGTCTTTTAAAATATAGTCCGTTGCCAATAGATAAGGATCTCCTCGACGATCCATAATCCGACCGCGACGGCCATCCAATTGCTTCTCGTACGAGCGCATCGTCATCAATCGCGCCCTATTCACAGCCCCAAAATGCAAAAAAGCTAGGCGAGTGCCTAGCCCCAACATAATCATAACGAGCATCACAGCGGCAAAAACAAACCGCCCTTTATAAAAGACTCTATTCATTTGCTCCCACGACCCGGATAACCGCGTCGGGTTCGGTCATTGTCACCATCCGGTCGCGCTCAAGCCCGGGAGCCATCTCCATATACACAATTTGAGAACGGGTCGGCCAAGTCATCTTTAGACCAAATCTATCCAATGAAGCCATCATGTACCGAGGAGATCGCATTTGGGACCATTTGTACTCCTCGTTCATGCGAATCTTGTTCAGCTCTTCATGCTGCTTTTCCAGAATCTTGATTTCTTCACCAACGGCGATACACCGCGCCCCAAGAAATAAGTATAGGAGGGACAACACACACGACATAACCAACACAACTGCGAAAGGCGCTGGAAATGCGACTCCGTTCCCTTTTCGTTTTTTATTTTTTCTTGCCATGATTATCCCTTTCTCTCTGCCGTTCTAAGTTTCGCTGATCGGGCGCGAGGATTCTCCTCACGCTCGTGTTCACTCGCCATAATCGGTTTTTTATTTATAATTTTCACTTTCGGCTCGCTTCCCAACCAGCGCTCGCCCCCTTCTTGAAGGGACTCCATCCGGCCGGCATGCTCCTTAAAACAATTCTTTGCGATCCGGTCCTCTAGGCTGTGAAATGAAATCACCGACAGGCGTCCACCAGGCTTCAACAACGACAACCCATCCTCTAGAGCCGTCTCTAAAACAGCCAATTCATCATTCACCGCGATTCGCAACGCCTGAAACGTCCGCGTAGCAGGATGTGTCCTCTTCCACGAACCACCGACTGCACGAACCACCAACTCGGACAAACCGTGTGTTGAACGTATCGGTTCAGTTTCCCGGGCCTTAACAATGGCTCGTGCAATCGGCTTTGCAGAGGGCTCCTCTCCCAACTTCCACAGCATGTCGGTCAGCTCCGTCGCTGTGTAGGAATTCACAATCATTTCAGCAGTCAGGTCTTGATCTTGATTCATTCTCATATCGAGTGGTCCATTACTCATAAAACTAAATCCTCGATCCGGGTTATCCAACTGCGTTGACGACAACCCCACGTCCAAAAGAATGCCGTCAACCCCACTAAACCCCGCCTCATCCGCTATATCTTTAATCGCCGAAAAATTTCCATTTCTAAAACAACACTGCTTCTCGCTCGACTTCAACCGCTCTCGTGCACGGACCAACGCCTTCGGGTCCTGGTCAATCACCAACAATCGCCCATCCTGCCCAAGCTGCTCTAGGATGGCCTCGGAATGGCCGCCATCCCCAGCGGTTCCATCGATATAGACACCTCCGTCTACAACCGAGAGGGAGTCAAGTACTTCAGAGACCAAGACTGGTTTGTGCATACGACTCTTGATCCGCCGACTTATCCAACGACTCACTCGCTTGCGATCGATCCAATTCCATAGGTTGGGCAGCCTCTAATTCCATCGCCTTCATCGCACGCTTCGACTCGCTCCGCATGCGCCACAAGGCCAACGCATTTGAGAAAGGAAACTGAAAAAGCCCGACATCTGTTGGTCCGCCCACAATCGCTCCACTCATCGTCATGTATTTCCACTTATCTTCACGTGTCATGTCGATCTCCTGTTTATGTTCAACTAAAACCCGACGTATGCTGCCGCATCTTCAAGACTACCCTTGTCCGATCCGCCGGAGGACTTCCAACGATCCGGACTCCACAATTCAAACCCTTCAAACGTTCCTACCAACATCACCTGATCCTTTAGAGCCGCAAAATCCAGCAATTCATCCTTTACCCGAATGCGACCCTGAGAATCGAAGGACACTAGGTCCGACCGCGACGCCAAAACTCGAGCAAAGTGGCGTGCCTTCTTATCCGTGATCGAGTGACGCCGAATCTTATCCAGACGGCGCGACATCTCCCTCGCGGGTAAAACAGACAAGCACTCCTCATCCACACCGGGCAAAACGTACAGAGTCGTTGGAACGCCCACCTGCTCCCGCCAGTCAGACGGAATGGTTAGACGCTTCTTGGGGTCTAGTGAGTGCATGAAGCTACCCACAAAAACGCCCTCAAAACCCGGTATCTGCTCTCCAGTCATGGTCTAGTGATCCACATTGGTTACCTCTCCTGACACAATGAACCACTTCGACCCACCAGCGGTCAACACAAAAACTATCCAAAAGAGCTGTTTTTGTTAGAAAATTGTTCAAAACCCGTCGGTTTTACGAATTGA
>CAXMRT010000089.1:0-7247 GCA_964196025.1 uncultured Gemmatimonadales bacterium
GGTAGCGTCATCCTGATTAAGCGTTCAGGGCGCAAGCGACGTATTGCGGCTTATGAAGCGTCTAAGGCAGCGGAGTAGGGCTTGATGCCATGCCGTTGGCCTGGTGGAATTCATGATATGGACGGGATTTTTGCATGACCCTCTCCGCCCGAGCGGGGACCTTTTTTGATGAGCTGGGACGCTATTGGCTGGCTTTTAGCTGATCGTAGATCCAGGCGTAGGTTTTCTCCATTCCATCTTTGAGTGAGATGGAGGGCGCCCAACCGAGCACTTCTTTGATCATGGTGTTATCGCTGTTGCGACCTCGGACACCGAGGGGTGCGTCGAGCTTGTAGTTGCGTTTGAGTTTGATTCCGGCGATTTCTTCGACGATGTCGACGAGGCCGTTGATGCTGACCATTTCGTCGCTGCCGAGGTTGATGGGGCGGTGATCGCCTTTTTCCCACACGAGGTTCAGGCCGGTGATGCAGTCATCGATGTACATGAAGGAACGGGTTTGTTCGCCGTCGCCCCAGATTTCGATTTCATGTTTACCGCTCATGACCGCTTGCGCGACTTTGCGTGAGATGGCGGCGGGAGCTTTCTCGCGTCCTCCATCCCAGGTGCCGTTCGGTCCGTAGACGTTGTGGAAACGGCAGATGCGTGGATCGAGGTTGAAGTCCTTTCGGAAATAGTCGGTCATGATTTCACTGAAGAGCTTTTCCCACCCGTACCCGTCTTGGGGGTTGGCAGGAATCGCGGTGTCTTCCTTGAGGCCTTGGGACTGTGAGTCCATGATCTCTGTTTGAATTTCTTCGGGGTAGACGCAGGCGGAGGAGCTGTAGAAGATTTGGCTGACCTGGTTGTCGCGTGCGGCCATCAGCATGTGGCTTTGAATGAGAACGCTTTCCATGCAGAGAGAGTGATTGTTTTCGATGAACCCCATACCGCCCATATTGCAGGCGAGGTTATAGATGCGATCGATGCCCTTGCTGTGGGTATCGCAGGCTGCTTTTTCGCGCATGTCGGCTTGAATGTTTTGGACTGCGCCGGAATCGTGTACTTGATACCAGTTCTTTGTGCTCTTGATATCTGCCGCTACAAGCTCGTGTCCTTGCTCAAGTAGGTCCTTGACTAGATACCCGCCAATAAAGCCGCCCGCGCCTGCAATGAGAATCTTCATGGACATAGTTTTTAGCTGAAATCAGTGGGCGATACAAGGCGAAACTGCTGATTGGCGGAGGTTTTCGCTCTGTGTTGATTGTTTTGAAGGGGGGGTAGGACGTGTTTGTGGGACGTGTTGTGGCGAGGCTGAATGTGGGTGTCTTTTGTCTGGATATGGGTCAGACTTCCTCGTCGTGCGCGTATTCATTTGGTGGTCCCAATAGGGGTTCGATTGCGAGTTGCCCCGAAGGTTGTTTTAGGGTTGGCAGGAATACAGTGATAAAAGGGAGAATGGTCTGATGAAGGTCTTGGTCTTGTTTTTGATGTGTGTGAGTGCTGTCGTGTCGGCCGCGCAGAAACCGAACTTTATTATCATCTTCACCGATGACCAGGGGTATGGGGATCTGAGTTGTTTTGGGTCGACGACCATCAAGACTCCACACATCGACCAGTTGGCTGAAGAGGGGCGAAAGTTCACCTCGTTTTATGTCGCCTCGCCGGTATGCAGTCCATCGCGGGCTGCGTTGCTCACGGGTTGTTATCCCAAGCGCGTTGGAATGGAGAAGCATGTTATCTTTCCAGCGCATACCCACGGACTGCATACAGATGAAGTGACGATTGCGGACATGTTGAAAACGGCGGATTATGCGACTGCTTGCATAGGTAAGTGGCATTTGGGTCATCGAAAGCCCTTTCTTCCAACCAGTCAAGGGTTCGACTCTTACTACGGAATCCCGTACTCGAATGACATGAATCATCCCGACAACAAGGGGAAGCCAAAAGATGCGCGCGACTTGTCGTGGAGCGATCAAGACACCTATGTGAAGTTGTGGAATACACCTTTGATGCAGGATGAGGAAATTGTCGAGATGCCGGTGAATCAGCGGACCATTACGCGGCGCTATACGGATAAGGCGATCGAGTTTGTGACTGCGAACAAGGATCGTCCCTTCTTCTTGTACCTTCCCCATAGCATGCCCCATATTCCACTTTTCGTTCCGGAAGACGTGTATGATCCGGATCCGAAAAATGCGTATACCTGTGTGATTGAGCACATCGATGCCGAAGTCGGGCGATTGATGAAGACCGTGCGGGATTTAGACCTCTCGGATAACACCTACGTGATCTTCACGACGGACAACGGCCCATGGTTGCAGTTTAAAAATCATGGTGGCAGTGCGGGTCCCTTAAGGGCAGGCAAGGGCACGACTTATGAAGGTGGACAGCGTGTGCCGTGTGTGATGTGGGCGCCCGGCCGGATACCTGCCGGAACTGAGACGGCAGCGTTTACAGGCACAATCGACTTGTTGCCCACGATCGCGAAGCTGTCGGGGATTGAGTTGAAGTCTCGCGGTGCGATTGATGGAGTGGACATCTCGGCAGTCATTCACGGGCGCGACGAGTCGCCGCGTAACGAATTTTTGTTTTACAGCTCGCGCGGAGCGATTGAAGGGGTTCGGGTAGGCGATTGGAAGTTGCGTGTGACCAAAAGGGGCGGAACGGAGTTGTATAACCTGATAGATGATATGGGTGAGAAGACTAATCGTGCGGCCGATATGCCGGAGAAGGTGGAACAGCTCAAGGCTCGCATGAAAGAGTTGGACGCAGAGGTGACGGAAAATGTGCGGCCACGAGGTCAGGTTTAACATGGATAACAGAATCGCAGCTTTTTTTATGACCCTTGTATTCGCGGGTCTGGCGCTGACGGGCATCGCGGCGGACAAGCCCAACATTGTTTTGGTTATGGTCGATGATATGGGTTATTCCGACTTGGGATGTTTCGGTAGCGAGATTAAGACTCCTAATATCGATCGCCTAGCCGAGGGTGGAATTACCTTCACTCAGTTTACAAACTGTGCGAAGTGCGAGACGACGCGGGCGACCTTGATGAGTGGTCGCTATCATACTGAAGCCCGGAGTGGAAAGGGTGTCATCACTATTCCCGAAAATCTGGCCCTGGGGGGATATCAGAATTTTATGGTCGGCAAGTGGCACATCTTTGGGTCGCCGTCGACGCGTGGTTTCGATCGCTGGTACGGATTTCCGAATGGGGCGTGCAATTTTTTCAATTGTGAATCAACCGGTACGCCGAAGATGATGTTGACGGAAGATGACAAGTCGATCCCCTTGCCGGACGGTTTTTATTCCACGCGGAATTTTACGGACCATGCCGTGACATACATCGAAGAGCGGGATAAAGAGAAACCGTTTTTCATGTATGTGGCGTATAACGCGCCTCATTACCCCTTGCAAGCACCGAAGGATGAGGTGATGAAGTATCGCGGAAAGTATCGTGAGGGTTGGGAGGTGCTTCGTGCTGCGCGTTTAGCGGGATTAAAGTCGAAGGGGATCGTGCCAGCCGATCAGGCAATGTCCCGTTCCTCGCAAGAGAGCTGGGATGATTTGTCGGACGCGGATCAAGATCGGCAGGATTTATTGATGGCGACCTATGCGGCCATGATCGACATCGTGGATCAGAATGTCGGGCGACTGGTGGCGACCCTGAAGAGTGAGGGTGTGTATGAGGACACCCTGATTATCTTCTTGAGCGACAACGGTGCCTGTCCATTTGATCGCACGACTAAGGTGACCCTAGAGAATAATTATATGCCGTGGGATGAGCGGTCGTTTTATTGTTACACCGCCTCGTGGGCAAATGCCTGCAACACGCCGTTCAAGTTGTATAAGCAGAATCAAAACGAGGGTGGTATTTCGACGGCGATGATTGCGCACTGGCCGACGGGTATCAAGGCGCCCAAGCGCTTTGATCGAGAGAGGGCGCATTTGGTGGATCTACACGCGACGTTTCTGGACCTGGCCGGAGTGGAGTATCCGACCGAGTATAAAGGGCAGCCGGTAGGAGAGGCGCGTGGCTTGAGTTTGGCGAAGGCGTTTCAGGGGGAGCAGCGCCCAGTCCATCACGAGCTCTATTATAAGTTTGGGCAGAAATATTCCGCTTTGTGGCAGAAAGAGTGGAAGCTGGTGGATGAACGTTATTTATACAGAATCGGTGAAGATCGGATTGAGCAGAACGATCTTGCGGCTCAGTATCCCGAAAAAACCGCCGAGATGAAGAAGCGTTGGGCTGCGCTGCACAAATCCCTTGGTGGGCGTACAAATAAAGCCCGCAAATAGGAGGGCTTGGGCTTGGCCGTCATGTCAGAGGCGGGGCCTTTTTAGCGCATCACTGTGGCTGTTTGCCGGCAGAGCCGCCTGCGTTTTGAGGTGTTCATTCTTGAGGACAGAATTTGGTTCTGGGGGCTTGAATTGAGTGTGGGCTTAGGTAGACTTTAGGTTTGCTCAACGCGAGACGCACTGGACCCACTGTATGCCCAAAGATCGAAAATCTGAATTAGCTGATGCCACTCATATCTTCACGGCGGTTTGGGATAAGCTGGAAGCCATCCACGGGCGGGCTCAGCTCCGTTTCCCGAAAGAAATCATGTGGCTAGGCGGGGCTCCTGGCGCAGGTAAAGGGACAAACACACCGTTTATCATGCGTGAGCGTGGCATGACGAGTGAGCCTATAGTGATGAGCTCGCTTTTGAATAGTCCTATTGCGGAGCGTCTGAAGAAGGATGGTTACCTAGTGGGTGATAGGGAAGCGGTTGGGCTACTGCTTGAGGAACTCTTGAAGGAAGAGTACGAGAGTGGCGTTGTGGTTGATGGATTCCCGCGTACTAAGGTTCAGGTAGATGTGGTGCGGATGTTGTTTCAGCGTATGCAAGAGCTACGAGCCGAATTTTTCAACCAGCCGATAGGACCTCGGTTTCGGCAACCGATTTTTCGAATCACCATTCTTCATGTCCGCGAATCCGTGTCTATCGAACGACAGTTAAGTCGTGGTAAGTTTGTTCAGGCACATAACGCTGAGGTCGAAAAGACGGGTGAAGGTGAGTTGCTTGACTTGCGGAACACGGATCTTGACCCAGAGATGGCGAAGCGCCGGTACCGTGTGTTTATGGAGCACACGTTCGAGGCACTGACGTCCTTAAGGGACTCGTTTCATTATCACCTCATCGGCGCGAACGGAGATATCTCCTCGGTTGAGCTGAAGATCAATAAAGGGTTTCAGTACCAGAGCTCACTTGAGTTGGGGTCCGGAACGTTCGACAGCATTCACGATATCCCGGTTGTAGACCTGTTGACCTTGCATACGCGGCAGCAGCTCGTGAAGCGCTTGGATAATTATCATGATAGACATAGTAAATTGTTTGCCTCGTGCATCGCTATCATTTTGGAAAAGTTTGTGCCGATCATGCGTCGACAGGCGGCGGTGGGACGGGCAAAGATTCGGTGTAATGATTTGGAGCTCAATCAAGACCTCGCCGTCGACATGATTATTGATATCTTGGTCGAACGCGGCTATTCCCCGACTGCGGAGCTAAAAGAAGAGGTTGTTCCTTTGCGAGTCGATCCAGAGACCCACGCGATAATCAACGCTACGAGCAAAATTTGGCTGTTTGAAATTGTCTTTCCATCCTCACGCATCCGGCGTGGACATTAGGGTGCGACTCTTCCTCGTACTTGTGGGAGCGGTGGGTGCCTCCTTTCTGTGTGTTGCGGGTGAGCCTCTGCGGGTCACCCCAGTACCCAGTACCCTAAAACTCGATTCCTCTTACACGAAGTATGTGAGTGCTGAGGGGTACCCAGTCGTTAGCTCGGCGCAGGTGAATGACTATGCGCTTTTGGAGGCAGCCCATCTGATTAATATGATGTTGGCTCATCGACCAGATGTGCGCAAGGCGATGATTGCTGGGGGCTCTCGCATGATCGTGATGGGGTATAATCAATGGACGACGGATGTTCCGGAGTACGCGCATTTTAAAGACAAGGACTTCTGGGATCGTCGCGCGCGTGGCTTGGGGGGATCGTTGACGGATCCGGTGTGCTCGTGTGCGGAAGAGAATATGTTGGCGTTTAAAGGAGATCCATATTCCACCGAAAATATTTTGATTCACGAGTTCGCGCACAACATTCATTTGCGGGGAATGGTTCAAGTTGACGATACATTTGACGACCGAGTTCGGAAAGCCTACAAAGCGGCAATGAGTGCGGGCCTGTGGAAGGGGAAGTATGCGGCCACGAATAAGAACGAGTACTTTGCGGAGGGCGTTCAGTCGTGGTTTAATAATAATCGTCAACCTGACCATGACCACAACCATGTGGATACGCGAAAAGAGCTAATTGCGTATGATCCGGCTTTAGCGAGTTTGTGTGAAGAGGTTTTTGGGAAAACCGTGTTGATCTATACGAAGCCCGCGACGCGGCTGAAGGATCATTTGAAGGGCTATGACCCGACGGGTGCTCCGGTGTTTGAGTGGCCCGACCGTTTGAAGAAGAAAAAGAAATAGAGCGTTACGTGAGAAATCTGCGGCTATGAGCTAGTTGTATTAACAAACAAGGAGAGTGATTATGATGAAGCGTGTTATAGGAATGGCGATGATGATGGCAATGTTGGGATGGATGGGCTGTGCCGAGAAAGTGGCCGTGCCGGCGTCAGAATCCGAAGAGGCAGAGCCAGAAGTCGTGGAGGCTTCTGTGACTGCACCTGCTGAGCTTCAGGTTGCAGAGGTGGCATGCGGGTCGTGCATCTACAAAATGGATGGTGTGTCGGGCTGCAAGACGGCCATCAAAATTGGAGATGCGCATTACATGTTGGCGGGCGAAACGATTGACGCGCACTCCACGGGTCTATGTAAATCAGCGAAAGCGGTTAAGGTGGCTGGTGATGTTGCTGACGGAACGTTCGTCGCTACCAAGCTAGAGCTCACACCGGCTCTGTAACCAGTAGCCAAGTTGATGAGTCTCAAAAGGCGGGCAACGTGAGTTGCCTGCCTTTTTTGTGTCAGGCATCGACGCTGATCACGACGGGGCAATGATCGGAGCCCACGACTTGGTTCATGATGTTGGCTGAGGATACTTGAGGTGCGAACTCTTCGTTGACGCAGTGATAGTCAATACGCCAGCCTACGTTGTTCGCGCGAGCGTTGGCGCGGTAGGACCACCAGCTGTAGTGGCCTGGTTCGGGGCAGGCATCGCGAAAGCAGTCGTTATAGCCTTTTGACAAGAACTTTGACATCCAGGCGCGTTCTTCTGGAAGG
>CAXMRT010000090.1:0-3307 GCA_964196025.1 uncultured Gemmatimonadales bacterium
ACCCCAAAACCAGCTACCCGCAGCAAGCCCACCAAAAAATGCTGCCAGCGTCGCAGAAGCCGCGTGCGAGGTATTACCAAACAACAGCCCCAGCTGCTTCATCCACAGCACCTGATAAACAAGACTCGCAAAGCCCGAAAAAAATACGAACCCGTAAATCATCCGCTGATAAAAACTTGGTCGATCGTTTTCCACGCGTCCCCATCCACAGTCATATGCTCGCCCAACAATAGCGACCCCAGACTTTATACAGAAAGATCACTCAATACAATAAGGGGAAGTGTAGAGGTCCAGCGAGATTCGACCACTCCGATCTGTATATTTCGCAAAAAAACAACCGCCCCATCCCCCGCTAAATCGCCTATTTCGGAATTAAGGACGCCGAAGGGGGAATATTCGTACTGGGTGTGGCAGCGCGAATATTGAACACCCACGCTTCAACTCAAAACCTTGATCTACTCAAACCGGGGAACAGCCGACAATAGCTTCTTGGTGTACTCATGTTCGGGAGACTGACAAATCTGTTCCGCGGTACCCTGCTCCACAATACGCCCCTGATACATAACCGCCACGGTGTCGGCCAAATATTCGACGACCTCCATGTTATGCGTAATGAACAAGAGCGTGAGACCACGTTTGTCTCGCAACTCGAGAAGTAGTTTCAAGACGGACGCCTGAATCGATACATCCAATGCACTGGTGATCTCATCACAGACAATAAATTCAGGATCCACGGCGAGACAACGAGCAATGCCGATCCGCTGACGCTGACCCCCAGAAAACTCATGCGGGTAACGCAGCATCATCTCAGGTTCGAGATGAACCTCTTGAAGGACTTTTGAAATCCGTTCCTGCCGGGCAGCGCGATCCTTACCCACGCCCAAGGCGACCATACCCTCTTCAATGATATCGCCAATCATCATACGCGGATTCAAGCTAGCAAAAGGGTCTTGAAAAATGATCTGAACGTCACTGCGACGCTGACGCAGGGCATCGCCCGAAAGACCCGCAAGCGCCACACCTTTATACTCCATCCTACCTGAGGTGGAGGGCACCAGCTGAACAAGACACTTGCCCAGGGTTGTTTTCCCACAACCCGACTCACCGACCAAAGCGGTAATCGATCCCTTGGCAATAGAAAGTGATACACCGTCGACGGCTTTCACGTGATCAACCGTTCGACGCAAAAGGCCTTTCTTGATCGGGAAATGAATCTTTAAGTCCTGTATATCAACAAGCGGAGCAGAGTCGGTCGAAACTTTAGGTCGCTTTCCACGCTCAAGCTTGGATGGCAGTGAATCGATCAGTCGTCTTGTATACTCATGCTGCGGATTATAGAGCACCTCATCGCGATCACCAGCCTCTACGATTACGCCGTCTTTCATTACCGCTACGCGGTCTGCCATCTGTCGAACCACACCAAAATCATGTGTAATGAAAAGAATCGCAGTTTTCCTACGTGTCTGGAGATCTTTCATCAATTTAAGGATTTCGGCCTGAGTGGTTACATCCAAAGCGGTGGTCGGTTCATCAGCGATGAGCAAGGCCGGCTCACAAACCAAGGCCATGGCAATCATGACACGTTGGCGCATTCCGCCAGACAGCTCATGAGGGTAGCGATCGTAGCATCCCTCCGGGTCGGGAATCAGAACCTCTGCTAGCGCCTGAACCACTCGTTCTTTCGCTTGAACGGAATTAAGGTCGGTATGCTGCTGAATGCCCTCTTCAATCTGTTTGCCTACGGTGAACACCGGATTCAGGCTGGTCATCGGCTCCTGAAAGATCATCGCAATGTGCTTGCCGCGTACAAGCGGCTTGGATGCTTCCGACAATTCGAGAATGTTGACACAGTTTGGCTTTTCTACGGACCCAAACTCAAAATTAATTTCTCCGTCAGGATGTCGTGCGTTGCGCGCCAGCTGCATCACCGACATGGAGGTGATGCTCTTCCCCGAACCGGACTCTCCTACCAAACAAAGCGTCTCACCTTGGTTGATCGTAAATGAGATACCGTCCACAGCCTTGACGATGTCATCACCGGAACCAAACCAGGTCTTCAAATTTTTGACTTCAAGAAGCATTACGATTTCTCCTCTAGTCGTGGATCCAAGGCATCACGTACGACATCACCGAAAAGATTCGCCGGTATAACCAACGCCAACAGACAAACGAATGCAGCAACGAGGTTCCACCATATCAAGGGAGTCTGTGCCAGCTGCTCCTGTGCATTCACAATCATGTTACCGAAACTCTGAGTGTCCGGGTGCACGCCAATCCCGATATAGGCCAAAACGGCCTCCGTCAGAATCAATGCACTAAAACGGAGAACGACGTTAATCAAAATAATATGCATGACGTTCGGAAGAAGATGCTTCCACATGATGGATTGACTGCTCAAGCCCATTGCCTGCGCGGCCTGCACGTATTCAATCTCACGCAGCTTCATCACCTCACCCCGAACCAAGCGGCATAAGCCCGCCCAACTGGTCAATCCCAGCACCAGACAGAGATACAACATCATCAGGTCAGCCTGATTCTCTGCCGAGGCGCCGCTTTTTGTTGTCTGCGTCTGCACAATCAACATCGCAGCACCAATCAGGAGAATGTTCGGGATCGAGGACAAGGTCGTATAGACATATTGTACGAGGTCATCCACCCACCCTCTCAGATATCCAGCTAACATGCCGAACACAACAGCGGGCACCGCTGCTACAATTGTGGTCAGACTGCCGATGATGAAGGCGGTCCGATAACTCTTCAGGGAGATCCACAGAGACGAAGTCCCCACTTTATCGGTCCCGAGAACATGAAAATCTTTGCACAACAACGCAATACCGATCGCGATGGCACAAGCGCTAGCCCAGAACAGAACAATTCCGATCTTCCAATTGCGCGTCAGCCCGTCGCGTCCAAGACCCATTTTCGGACGTACACTGTTTGTGATAAAAATGGTCAACAGAGCGGGCAGCAATCCCCAGAGAGCCCCTATGGACAGGGACGAGAGTACCCGCTTAAACACATACCCGCGGTATCCCTCTGGCGGGCCATCGTAATTTCGCCCTCCATATTTCAACGGTGGCTTTTCCTGCGTGATACCGGTCGACGTTCGCGTCACCCGATCCACAAATGCCCGATTCCCAAAAGGTGCTGAGTAGGAGGCTTCTTGTTCTAAGAGGAACGGAAAACAGACTTTATCGAGAACCGAAACCACCTCGCCAGCCTTCGGGTGATTCGATTCGTCCGAAATCTTGAAATGAATCGAGTCAATCAACGAGATCCCAACTAGTAGACAGAGCAAGCCGAAACA
>CAXMRT010000091.1:0-23121 GCA_964196025.1 uncultured Gemmatimonadales bacterium
TGATCAATCGTTGCAGGATCGCGAGAAAACGCTCCTTCTCTTTGTCGGCATCTGTCTGTAGGGAGGTTTCGCCTGTGACGACTATACTATTGAATAGTGTATTGATTTTATCGAAGGAGCCGAGCAATTCACTCGACGCGAGCAGGGTCGCTAGTTTGGAGTTGTGGGAGGTTTGTATTTCTCGTTGTACGTGAGTCACCGTGGACCCGTGGGCGAGCAGGATGATCGCAATCACAGACACGTAGCCGCCCAAGGTGATAAGAAACTTTTTCCTAAGGGAAATATCTCGGAGTTGAAAACCCATACGTGCGCCTATTTAGCCGGACCGTGGCTAGCTATCGACTCCTAGTCAATTTACGATACGAACCCAGAAATGACTGATCCTCACTCACGAAAATAATGTATCAGAACAGGCCGCCATTGTCATATTTTTCAAACACGGGATAGAATCCGAACGCGGCCTCTTGGATAATTGTCTAATCTCTTGCTGTACAGGGAGATAGAACGTAGAGAGACTGTTCTGACAAGGGTGTGCAAGGGTGATTGTCGGATTAATGGTATATCGAGCGCGTCCGAACGACTGGTGGCGGCAGGCTTGTTCCCTGTCTGGCTTGTGTCCGGACCGCGGTTCTAAGTAGGGTTGGGTTTGATAGCCTTGAAGATACACATCACCGGCATTTTTGAAAGTTGGCCATACCATTCTGCCCATTCTTTGCTGTAGTAGGGGACACTTTCAGGTGCTTTATCTGGGCAGTCACTCACATTTACGGCGGCGGGTTCGAGCAAGGCGTCAACAGTGAGTCCTGCTTCGCGGATCCAAGTGAACAGCTGGCTGATGGGATAGCTGCGCGAGTGGATTTCGACGCCGGATTCCGTGGCTGCCCGAATGTCATCTTCTGGGTCGAAGTAGTCCGAAAGAAAGAGGCCTTGCTCGCCTTCTTCGATTTCTAGCCATTCACCATGGAAGAGCGGGTGAATGGCAGAGGCGATGAGTGTGCCGCCTGGCTCAAGTGCATCCGCGAGTCTAGATAGAAGTGCAGCGGGGTCGTTTGAAAAGTTCAATGAATTGGTATGAATCAATTTGTAGGTATCGAGCGGTGGGAGCTTGTCCATATCAACCAATTGATAGTTCACCTGAAGGTTTTGTTCGGCCGCGAGCGTTTTCCCTACTGCGAGTTGGGCTGGGGATAGGTCCATTGCGGTGCAAATTGCTCCACGTCGAGCTAGAGAGATGCTGTTGTGACCTGCGCCTGAAGCGATCTCTAGGCAGAGCCAGTCGGTCACATCATCAGGAATCAGACCGAGATCGCTGTCCCCTGGTAAGAGCGGGCCATAGTGGAAATCAGTCAATGAGATCTGTGTGGACGCTACGTAGTCGGGGGCGGTCTCTTCCCAGTACGTTTCGTTTGGATTTGTATCTGACATGGGACCTAGTGTAGGGGGATTTTTCCGGTTGTCAACGGGGCTAAGGTCCTCACATTCAGGTGAGCGATGGAATCGCGCGCGATGAAATTTAGTTAAATTTACCGCCAGTTTTACGTGAGTTTTGTGCGTTGAGGGATATAATTGCCGATATGACGGACCACGCGGTTATCGGGTTATGGACTCGTTTATTAAAAAGTTGGAGGCGCCCGCAGGGGTGTTAACGGATATGGATTCGCATAGTAGCCATCTTGTACTGAGTACGTTTGTGGGGGCCTTGGTGTGTGGGGTCGTTTTTACGATTTTCGCCCGAAAACTAAAAATTTCCTCGATCGCTATCCTTTTGTTGGGCGGGATATTGGTCGGTCCTGAATTTTTAAATATCATCCAGCCGGATGTGTTGGGCGAGACCGGGTTGAAGACGATCGTGTCGATTGCCGTGGGACTCATTCTTTTCGAGGGCGGTCTGACGCTCGACGTAAAGGGGTACCGGCAAGTCTCGAAATCGATTCGGGGAGTCTTGACTAAGGGAGTCGTGCTGACTTGGCTGTTGAGCTGTTTGATTGTGAAGATTCTGTTTTGGACGGAGTTTTCTTGGGGGTTTTGCCTCTTGAGCGGGAGTCTCATCATTGTCACAGGCCCCACGGTTATTGCTCCTTTGCTCAAGCGCATACGCGTAAAGAAGAATATTCACAGCATTCTACATTGGGAAGGGGTCCTGATTGACCCTATAGGGGTTTTCATTGCCTTGCTCTGTTATGAGTGGTTCGCGGTGACTGGCGAGCAGGCTATGACCCAGTTCTTTTCTCGATTTTTTATCGGTCTAGGTTACGGCCTTGCAGGTGGTGCTGTTATGGCGCTGATCGTGCGTCGAAAATGGGTGCCTCGTGAGAGTCTGAATATTTTCATTTTGTGCGGGGCGCTGGCCGTCTTTGCTTTGGCTGATTGGGTGTTGGAAGATAGTGGTCTCTTGGCTGTGACGGTGAGTGGATTGGTTCTTGGTTATGCTGCCCGCGAGCACCTTGATTCTGTGAAAGCCTATAAGGCTGAGTTGATTGAGTTGCTGATTGGTCTTCTGTTTGTGCTGCTAGCAGCCCGATTGGAGTTGTCCTCATTCGTTGGAGACGGCTGGAAGCTTTCCGTCATTGTCGTGGTGGTGATGTTTGTTATTCGCCCCCTGAATATTTTTGTGTCGACCTTGGGCACGGATCTTTCGATTAAAGAGAAGTTGTTTCTCAGTTGGATTGCCCCTCGTGGGATTGTGGCTGCGTCAATGGCCTCTCTGTTTGCCTTGAAGTTGATTCCGGCGGATGGAACCTTTGGCGACCCGGCGTTCTTGGAGACCTTTGCCTATTCCGTCATCGCTGCGACGGTTTTATTTCAGGGGTTTACAGCGGGTTGGGTCGGCCGCCGATTGGGCGTGCTTGAGCCGAAGCCGAAGGGGTGGATGATTGTTGGCGGACACGCTGTTGGACGATTGGTAGGTCGCTTCCTTCAACAACAAGGCGGTGCGGTGCTTATGTTGGATACGAACGGGCGAGAGGTTGCCCAGTCGCGGCGGGAAGGGTTATCGGCTCTATGTGTTAATGCATTGACTGTTGACCCGGAGCAGTACCCCGAGATGTACGGTGTAGGGCACATTCTTGCGATCACCGAAAACCAGGATTTGAATACGTTGGTGTGTCAGAAATGGAAAAAAGAGTTTGCGTGGGCAGAGACTTATAAGTGGGCGGATCCAGACGAAAGTAGAGAACTTGGAGATGCGGAAGAGGTGGGGCATGTTGTTTGGAACGGAATCCATCTCGGACAGCTGTTGGGCATGGATGTGAAGGATCTAGCGTCTAGGATCACTCTTGAGGCGGTCGAGGCGAGTGCGATCAGGCACCCGGAGCGCGTTTTGATGTCCCACTGTAACGATGAACTGATGCCGTATTGGCCGGAAGACCAAGAATCTGGTGCCACGTTAGTCTTTCATCCTTTCGCGGTCCGGCTAGACTTAGCGTTGCAGCCGAACTGGGTGATGACGAGCGATGCCACGTCGATGTCTGCCGCGGTGTTGGAGTTACTGCGGACCCTTGAGGCTGATCATCCATCGATCAATAGTGAGGCTCTACATCGGCAACTTCTGGTTCAGGACGAGAAATATTCTAGTCTGATCGGATATGGAGTCGCATTACCGCATGCGTACACTGATGCCTTGGAAGAATCGGTTGTTTTGGTCGCGCGACTGAACAATCCGATCGTCTGCGCTCATACGGGCGAACAGATCTTAGTGATATTCCTTGTTCTAAGTCCGAAAGCACAACCCCAGCGTCACCTAAAAGCACTGAGTGAAATCTCTAAGTTCATCATGCGCGAAGAGAATCGCGTGGTGTTGAAGGCCGCTGAGACGGCCGAAGAGCTGCAGGCCTTGTTTTTCCCCAAGGACGAAGGCTAGGGTTGGGGCTCGCGTTTTTTAGCGTCCTTGTGATCCCAGATGTTGTAACCGATTTTGAATAGCAGAGTGAGAGCAGCCGTTCCTGCTAGCACCCAAATCACGATGGATTTGACGTGTTCGATGCTCTCGAGGACGGGCTCGCCCCATCGATAGCCCGCATAGCAAAAAAGTGGGATCGAGATGATTCCCGCCAGACCGTCCCAGCAGATGAATACGCGAAACGGCACCTTCATACCACCGCAGATAGCGAAAATGGGGGCGCGGATACCGGGTGTAAAGCGAGCTATGAATACGACCCGATTCCCATATTTCACCAATAAGCGCTGAATTTTACGTTGTTTGCGTCGAGAAAGGATGAGGCGGAAATACCGTGAGTTGAGAACATCATCACCGAATCTACGTCCGATTCCATACATGATAGCGTCGCCCATGAGGACGCCAGCAAAGCAGACTAGGATTGAATAAATCAACGGATCGTTGGTTGTGGACGCGATGTAGCCCGAAACCACGAGTACGATGTCCTCTGGGAAGGGGGCCCCGAAACCCGCGAGTAGTAACAGCGCGCAGGCTCCAGGGTAATGATAGGCTTGTAGGATCTCCGAGATATTTTCCACATCCGCATGATGACACAGGCGAAGGAGATTACGAGAAAATTAGCGGAGGGCTATTTCTCGCCGGCAAGCGCTTCAGCGATATTGAGCGCGTGATCTTTGATTCGTCTATACGCGTTGAGTATATCCGTCACGATCAGATTTTTGTAAGCGGAATCTTGTTCAGTACCGACGGTTTCAAGATGGGCTTGTCGGTAGTCCTTCATCAGCTGTGTGATCGTTTCCCCTTGGCTGTTCGCTTTACTGAGGATCTCAGGACGGTTGCTTTCAACGCCATCGTTGATGAGCATAATGTAGTCACTGACGAGTTGGTGAAGATGAGAGATGTTTTTACGATCGATCTCGGAAATCGTCATGTTGTTTTTCTGGAGTTTAAGTTGGAGTTTGACGATTGCTGCGATGTAGTCGCTGACTGATTCATATTCATCCGCCATCCGTAGCTGTTTGCGACCCTCATCCACGATATCGTGGGAAATATTCGTTCCCGAGAGCAGATCACCCAAAAACACGACGACCTCTTTTTGCATAATATCCATGATTTCTTCACGGTGAAATAGTTTCTTTAATAACTCTTCGTCGGGTGGTTTGGTTCCGCCGTCAACGATCTCGCCAAGCCACATTTGCATTTTGTAGACGCCCGATGCCATTTTGCAGATCTCTTTCCTGCTTTGTTCGATAGCGAGAACGGGTGATTCGGTCATAAGGATGTCGAGGGAGGTAAGGTGAGAGGTTTCTTTTGTGTCTTGGTCGGGGACAAGGCGGTTGAGTATGGTCGCGAAGGTTTTGGCGAAGGGTAGAAAAAATAGTGTGTTTGCGACGTTGAAACAGGTATGTGTGCAGGCGATGCCCATTGTGACGACTGCGGCGTATCCGCCTGGGCTGGTCGTCCCGTACTCGACGTGATTTGGATTAAGGCCTTCGCCACCGAATAGTCCCTGCCAGGCGACGACGATGTGACCAACGACGTCTACATACCATTGAAATATCAGGGTAATCCAGAAGACACCTATCAGGTTAAATGCCACGTGAAAATATGCCGCCCTTTTGGCAATAGTTGTCGTTCCTATCGATGCGAGCCAAGCGGTGATTGTCGTGCCAATGTTTTCACCGAGTACAAGAGCTGCGGCTGTTGTGAATGGGATCGCTCCGACAGCGGCGAGTCCGATCGTGATACCGAGTGTTGCTGAGGAGCTCTGGACGATGAATGTTAGGACGCAGCCGATGAGTGCGCACTTTAGTACGCCGAAATAGGTATCGGCAGAGAAGTATAGGAATGCTTCTTCGAAGGCTGGCACGGATTTGATTGGTTTAAAACCATTCTTCATCATCTCAAGTCCGAAAAAGACTAGCCCGACGCCGAGGAGGGCCATGGCGATGAAGCGGATGCGCTCTTTTTTGGTAAACAGATAGACCAGAGCGGATAGGCCGATGATAAGGCCGCCGTACTTGCCGATCTTAAGGACCAAGATCCATCCGGTGACGGTCGTGCCGATGTTCGCGCCCATAATGACGCCAATTGCTTGATGGAGAGCCATCAGGCCACTATTCACGAAGCCAACAACCAAAACGGTTGTGATTGAGCTCGATTGGACGACGCAGGTGACACCGGTCCCGACGAGCACTGCGAGGAAGCGGTTATCGGTGACCGCGCCGATCCAGTGTCTAAGCCGTGCGCCGGCTACCGCTTGCATCCCATCCGAGAGATATTTCATGCCGATTAGGAAAAGACCTAATCCCCCGAGAACAGCGAAGACCATCTTCCATATATCTGGGTATACGCGTTTCTTTTCGGAGCTTAGTAGGGATTTAGCGGAGTTGTGGAGCGTGGCAGCGTGTGCGACGTCGTTCGTTTTGGCGGTCTGTAGGAAGGATATAGCATCAGAAAGAACGGTGAGTTCAGGGTCCTTTGCGTCGTATTCGTCGAGTAGCCATTGGCCTAGTCGGTAGTGGTCGTTCGGAAGTTCCATGTCGAGGGTTGACTCGAATGCCGTCCGGCGCTCTTCGAGTGTGGGCGCGGTTGTCTCCTGTCCGAATGACGCTGTGCTCAGTAGACAAAGTGTCGCGACGAGAAAGGAGAGGGAACGATTCTTGATGAGGCTATAAGTCATGATCGATGGTGTTGCTCTTTCGTCCTGTCTGTATGTGTCCTTGAACCGAGGCAGTTAGTACCATTCTGCCGATGTTGGTGAAAGGAAAATATGCGGGAAATTGCCCGTGTGTATAGAGCCCTCATCTCGCGGGCCTTGTCCAAGATGACCCGACTAGGCGGAAACGCCATGGGAGAATCCCATCTTCTTTGGCGTAAGTGGCTCCTACTCGCGGGCTTGCGATGATTATTTTAGGCTCGTAGCGGTGTGGGTCAGAACAGATATGACTGTCACTTGCGAGGAGATCGATTCCTGAGTGCCGGGTGGTGATTCCCATAGCGAGAGCGAGTGAACCGAGGTCAGCGGTAAGTCGATATTCGGGATGAGAAACTCGACGGCGTTTCAGCATGGTGTCGATGCCTTAGTAGGCTTAGGTCTCGACGATTTGGCCGCTGGTCAATTCTCGGTTGATGGGGGTGACGCGTATCTGGCCGATCAACTCGTTACTAATGGTGAGGACGTCTTTTCGAGTCTAGAAATTGCGCCGGAGCTTGGGCACAGATTTGTTTATTCCCACTCAATGGTGGCGGGTGGCTTTGAGCTTATGTCGTATACCACGCGATTGATCCCTCGAACTTCGTTGATGATCCGGTTGGATATTGTGGCGAGGGTGTCGTATGGGACGCGAGCCCAGTCTGCGGTCATCCCGTCGAGACTTGTTACGATCCGGAGGGCTGCGACATACTCGTACGTGCGGCTGTCGCCCATTACGCCCACGGTCTGAAGGGGGGTCAGGACGGCGAAGGATTGCCAAATATCGCCGTAGTCGTCTAGCTTGATCATTTCTTCGTGCACCCTCAAGTCAGCTTGTTGCAGAAGGGCTACCCGATCAGCGGTTACTTCGCCCAAAATACGGACAGCTAGTCCGGGGCCAGGGAAGGGTTGTCGATCTACGATGTGGTCTGGAACATCCAATGCGCGTCCGAGTAGGCGAACCTCGTCTTTGAAAAGTTCGCGGACGGGTTCGATCAAGTCGAACTGCAGGTCATCGGGTAGGCCTCCGACGTTATGGTGGCTTTTGATTGTAACGGAGGGGCCGCCAAGTGGGGAGAGGCTCTCGATCACATCCGGATAGAGTGTGCCTTGTGCGAGGTATTTGACGTTATCACCCAGTTTGCGGGCTTCTTCGGAGAACACGTCTATGAACGTGTTGCCGATGATTTTTCGTTTTGTCTCTGGGTCATCGACCCCGGCTAGTTTGGAGAGAAAGAGGTCAGCGGCATCAACGACGGTCAAGTTCATGCCAAACGCCTCCCCGAAGGTTTTTTCCACCTCTTCAGACTCGCCTTTGCGTAGGACTCCGTTGTCGACGAACACGCAGTGTAGTTGGTCGCCGACCGCTTTATGCAGCAGGGCTGCAACGACTGAGGAGTCGACACCGCCACTGAGTCCGCAGAGGATCTTGTCCGTGCCGACTTTTTTGCGGATAGCGGTGATTTGGCTTTCGATGAAGCTTTCCATCCGCCATGTACCTGAGCAACCGGCGACGTCGAAGACAAAGTGTCGTAAGATGTCGGTGCCATGGGTGGTGTGAACCACTTCTGGATGAAACTGAAGGCCGTAGATTCGCTTGTCCTTGTTTTCGATGGCAGCTGCTGGGCATGTACTGGTGCTTGCTAGGCTGGTAAAGCCTTCGGGGATCACATCTGCTTGATCGCCATGACTCATCCAGACATTGAAGTGGGGGGGGAGACCGGCGAAAATCGAAGAGTCATCTAATATCTTGATCTCGGCATCGCCATATTCGCGGGCATCCCCGGGAGTAACAGCACCTCCGAGCATTCGCGTGATCATTTGCATGCCGTAGCAGATGCCAAGCACGGGAATGCCGAGGTTCAAAAGTTCCGGATCAGCCTGCGGCGCACCGTCTTCGAAGACACTGTTTGGCCCGCCAGAAAGGATGATGGCAGCGGGTTTGCGTTCCGCGAGTTCAGCTGCGGTTGTGTCGAACTTGATGAGTTCAGAGTAGACTTTTTGTTCGCGTACGCGGCGAGCTATAAGTTGGCTGTATTGTGAGCCGAAATCAAGAATGGCAATCCAATCGGAGCGCTCCATGATGTAGGTGTCCTTCGTGTTTAAACTAAAAACCACCTTATGCCGAGAGGCCGAAGGCGGTCAGAAATGGAGGGGTTGCGGTGTGGTATTTTAGAACCGGAACCGGAGTCCAAAGGTGTGAAAATCTTCTTCGAACTTTTGAAATTCCCACTCAAAAGACATCGATTTGTTGAAGTAAATTTCTATGCCGGTACCGAGACCCGTGTTGCTATCCTCGGAGATGCTGCTGTTGCCAACTTTTCCGTCGACTGTGGACCAGACGGGGCCGAGTTTGAAGACGGTTGCCACAGGGACGAATTGGTGGTTTCCCTTGACCATATTTACCAAGCTCATCATGACGGACCAGTTGGTTTCTTCCCATTCCGTGAAGTCGCCGCTTGCGTCGGTCTTCATAAAGGTAGCATCAACACGAAACTGGTTTTCTTCCATTTGTACGTTTTCGAAGTCATGGCTGAGCAGTCGTGCGTGCAGTCCATACATGAGTTCGGTTTCGGTGTCGTTGCCGCTTCCTTCGAGGCTCAGCTTGGTGGGTCCCACATATAAGAGTGCTGAGAGCCAGTCTTGAAGGTTGTAGCCGATGCGAAGCTGATTGCGATCGATGTTCATCTGCCCCGTCGCAGCGCCGCTTTGGATGCCA
The DNA here is from genome assembly GCA_964196025.1 of uncultured Gemmatimonadales bacterium. GTDB lineage: Bacteria > Verrucomicrobiota > Kiritimatiellia > CAXMRT01 > CAXMRT01 > CAXMRT01. Next base: position 9,310 of record CAXMRT010000091.1, read on the forward strand.
CGAGAACCTGAGCCGTGGTAGAATGCGACGGTCCACTGAGGACGATCATAGGAAGATAGAAGGTAATCCGTCTGGAAAAGCGAACCACCTGTCGGGTCAGCGAAGGTGGACGTTGTGCATACCAGTAGGGCCGTTACGAGGGTCGGAAGTAGTTTTATCATGTCGCGTATACTAGTGGGGATTGCCGATTGAGTGCAAGATATTTCTCGGGTCCGCATTCCTTGGATTCGTCGATTTGCGTTGAGCCTGAGAAAGAAAAAAGGTAGCCTGTTTCTTTCGGAAAAGACCGGATTTTCCAGCGTCTGGGCTGGAAGCAAAGTGAGATCACGAGCATGAAGAAGAATAGCGTTTATCGAACCAAAAGTCAGTTAGGGATGTTGACTGCTGCGAGTCTCTTACTTTTGACAGGGGCTTGTGTGCCATGGGACTCGCCGGACCGCCCGGTGAAATATACGACCGTCTCCGAGGCTGTCGCTGCTGGGGGAGAGGCTCATTACTTAAGTTTTTACGAGCACGCCCCTGCCATAACTAACTTCCCTAAAGCAGTTTACGAAATATCTTCTCTTACTAGGCTAAGTTTTAGAAAAAATAAAATCCCTGTGCCGACGGGTATTTCTGCATTAGCGAAGCTCGAGTGGCTCGATCTGGGCGAAATGGGGATTTCGACTCTTCCGGATGATTTTGGGGCTCTAGGTGCTCTCCATACCCTGTATTTGAGTGATAATGCGTTGAGCTCCTTGCCTGTGTCACTCGCTGGACTTACCCAACTCCGATATATCAATCTTGACCGAAACGCTTTAACGGCCTTGCCGGCTGAGATTGCGCAGTGTCAAAACCTGAAGTGGTTGAGGTTGAATAACAACGCACTCACGACTCTTCCATCGGAAATCGGGTCATTGCAGCTTGAACGGCTGTACTTGCGGCACAATAAGTTGACGTCGCTGCCGGCTTCTATTCAGGAGTTGGACGATACCCTGACAGAGCTATTTCTTGAGGGTAATCCCTTGAGTCAGGACGTGCGTGACTCGCTGGCGACGATGTTGCCGAGCGTCCAGATATACTTCTAATTCGGACGACCGTCTTCGTTCGCGCGGCTAGGCGTCCCTATTGACTAGGGATGCTGCAACAAACTGATCGAAGAGTGGATGCGCGTTTAGCGGAGTTGACTGGAACTCCGGGTGGAACTGGCATGCCACGAACCATGGGTGGTCTGTGATCTCAACGATTTCCACCAAGCTCTCATCGGGAGAGAGGCCTGAAAGAGTCATTCCGTTCTCTTGGATTATATCGCGAAAGGCATTGTTGAATTCGTAGCGATGCCGATGTCGTTCTGAGATTGCCGTGCGGCCGTATGCCTCGTGCGCTTTGGTGCCTTCTATAATCGTGCAGTCATAGGCACCGAGTCGCATGGTACCGCCCTTGTCGGTGACATCTTTCTGATCATCCATTAGTGCAATGACAGGGTTGGGCGTGTCGGAGGAAAATTCGTTGCTGTTCGCGTCTGGAAGTCCGCAGACGTGACGTGCAAAGGCGGTGACAGCGCACTGCATGCCAAGGCAGATGCCGAAGTAGGGGATTTTGTTGGTGCGTGCGTAGTCGGCTGCCTGGATCTTACCTTCGATACCTCGGTCGCCGAATCCGCCGGGAACGAGAATGCCAGAGACGCCTCCGAGAATTGCCTCGCAGCCCTTGGCTTCGATGTCTTCGGATTCGACCATTCGGACGTTTACTCGGACGTCGTTAGCGATACCGCTGTGGGTCAGGGCTTCGTAAATGCTCTTATAAGAGTCAACAAGGCTGGTGTACTTTCCCACTACGGCGATCTCTACTTCGCCGCCTGTTGGATTTATCAAGGTTTTGAGCATTTCATGCCAGTCGTCGAGCTTGAGCTCACCCGGCTCGCAGTCGAGCATTTTGAGGATATGAAGGTCTACGTTCTGCTTTGCCAGTTCTACGGGGACTTCATAGATAGAGTGGTCGACGTCTTTTTCTTCGATCACGTATTCTTTGTCGACGTTGCAGAATAGGGCGAGTTTGTCTTTATGTTCTTCCGTCATATGGCGTTCGCAGCGACAAATGAGGATGTCTGGTATGATGCCGATTGAGCGGAGAATGCCGACCGATTGCTGCGAAGGCTTGGTTTTCATCTCTTGTGCCGCTTTGATATACGGAACTAGGGTCATATGAATAAAGAGACCGTTTTGTCTGCCGATTTCCTGCCGGTATTGGCGTATCGCTTCAAGGTAGGGGAGGGATTCGATGTCGCCTGCGGTGCCACCAATTTCAGTAATGGCAAAATCAACATCATCTGCATCAAGGGATCGAATAGCGGTTTGGATTTCGTCGGTGATATGAGGGATGACTTGGACGGTCTTCCCGAGGTATCCGCCTTGGCGTTCGCGAGCGATCACGGTGCTGTAGATGCGACCGGTGGTGTAGTTGCTGTCTTGGCGACAGGTAAGCTCTCCAAAACGCTCATAGTGTCCTAGGTCGAGGTCTGTTTCTGCGCCATCTACCGTGACATAGACCTCTCCATGCTGAAAGGGCGACATTGTGCCTGGGTCCACGTTGAGATAGGGGTCCATTTTTTGCATACGGACGCGATAGCCACGGCGTTTAAGAAGAAGGGCTAAGGAGGCGGCTGTGAGACCTTTGCCAAGGGACGAGATGACGCCGCCTGTGATGAATATATGTTTAGTCATAAGATTACTGGGTTGTCGTGCTTTCGGGGGCTTCGTCGAAGTTGAGCAGGTCTGATGGGCTCTCGAGGCTCTCCTTCGTTTGAGTCAAATCGATCGGCATCGGGTAGTCGCCAGAAAAACAAGCGGTGCAGAAGTCGTCAGGCTTGTCTACCGAAGCAAGCAAACCGTCGATGCTCAGGTAGCCGAGAGTATCGCAGCCTAACCACTCGGCAATTTCATCGTGTGTCTTGTTGGATGCGATGAGTTCGTCGGATGTAGGAAAGTCTATGCCGAAAAAGCAGGGGTGCATCGTGGGCGGGCAGGAGATCCGCATGTGGACCTCGGTGGCGCCTTGATCGCGGAGAGCTTGAATGCGTCGTTTAGCGGTGGTGCCGCGAATGATTGAATCATCGATTACGATTACCCGTTTGCCATTTACCACGCTGCGGGCAACGGAGAGTTTCATGTCGTTGCTGGACGAGCGGCTGGTTTGCTCGGGCATGATAAAGGTTCGGCCGACATAGTGGTTTCTGACAAAACCATAATTTAGAGGAAGACCGGCCTCGTTGGCGTAACCCAAGGCAGCCGAGTTCCCGCTGTCGGGGATAGGGACGACGATGTCAGCATCGACGGGGTGTTCCACGGCCAGACGTTTCCCGAGTTTTGTTCGTACTTCGTGGACGCATTCGCCAAAAAGAATGCTGTCGGGTCGAGCGAAATAGACATGTTCGAAGATACAGCTGGCCAAGCGTTCTGGTGGCGACTCGACAAATGAGCGACTGTGAAGCCCGTTTTCGTCGATTATGACCAATTCGCCGGGCTCTACGTCTCTCTCAAAGGTGGCGCCAATCTGTGCTAGTGCGCAGGTTTCGCTTGCCAGAACATAGGCATCGCCGAGTCGCCCGATGGAGAGTGGACGAAAGCCGAGGGGATCGCGGGCGCCCATCAGGCAATTACGCGTCATAATGAGGAAGGAGAATGCGCCTCGGAGCTTCTGGAGCGCGCTGGCGACGCGGTTGGGGCTCGATCTGTGGGCGGGGTCGGCGAGTAAGTGGAGGAGAATCTCGCTATCCGTGCTTGTCTGAAAGATGGATCCGCCTTCTTGGTATTGGTGTCGCAACTCTCGTGCATTGGTCAAGTTACCGTTATGGGCGATACCCCAGATGCCGTCAGCAAGTTCGACTACTAAGGGTTGTACATTTGTCACTCTGGTGGAACCCGTTGTGGAATAGCGAACATGGCCGATGCCGATGTCGCCTTTCAGGACATCCCAGACAGAGTCTCGTTTGAATACTTGGCTGACTAGGCCGAGACCTTTGTGGGAGTGAATGCGAGACCCGTCGCTGACGGAAATCCCGGCTCCTTCCTGACCGCGGTGCTGCATTGAAAAAAGGCCTTGGCCAATCAATACAGCTGCGTCGGGCGCGCCATAAATACCACAGATTCCACACTCCTCACCGGGGTGGTCGGACTCAGCTCCAAAATGATTCATGTGACTCAACCTATCGAGGTCGATTGATAAGATCAAATCAATACGGTTAAAAAAGAAGACGGGTGACGGACGGTCATTTTTACCTGTGATCTGACAGACCCGTGGGCGGAGTTATCGCCACCTACGGGAGTGTCTCAGGATGCCTCGTGAGGGGTCTAAATGTCGTAGTAGAGCGCGAACTCCCAAGGGTGTGGACGTTGTTCAATCTCAATCACTTCCTTGGTCATCTTGTAGTCGATCCACGTGTTGATGAGGTCTTGTGTGAAGACGTCGCCCGCTAGGAGGAAGTCGTGATCAGCGGCGAGGGCGTCAAGCGCTTCCCGGAGGGAGCCGGGTGTTTTTGGGATATCGGCAGACTCTTCGGGGTTGAGGTCGTAGATATCGACGTCAATCGCTTGGCCTGGGTCAATCTTGTTCTGGATACCGTCGATAGCGGCCATCAGCAGTGCGGTCATTGCGAGGTAGGGGTTGCTGCTAGGGTCTGGACAGCGAAACTCAAAGCGTTTTGCGTTCGGATTGTTCGAATACATCGGAATGCGAACGGCGGCACTGCGGTTTCGGCTGGAATACGCAAGGTTGACGGGTGCTTCGAAGCCTGGGACCAAGCGCTTGTAGCTGTTTGTCGTTGGATTTGTGAACGCCAGAATGGCGGGTGCGTGTTTGAGTACGCCGCCGATTGCGTGCAGTGCCATATCTGATAAGCCGGCATAGCCATCTCCCGCAAAGAGGTTTTGTCCGTCTTTCCAGAGAGATAGGTGGATGTGCATACCACTACCATTGTCGTCGTGGAGAGGTTTTGGCATGAATGTGACGGTTTTGTTGTGGCGAGTGGCGACGTTCTTGACGACGTACTTATAGAGCATGAGTTGATCACCCATTTCGAGCAATGGGGCGTAGCGAAGGTCGATCTCGCACTGTCCGCCAGTCGCGACCTCGTGGTGTTGGCATTCCATAGGCACGCCGAGATCTTCAAGTGTGAGCATCATCTCGCTTCTGATGTCTTGGAGCGTATCGGTGGGTGGTACGGGGAAATAGCCCTCTTTTTTACGTGGTTTGTATCCCAAGTTAGGTTCGTCATCGGAACCGCTGTTCCAGCGGCCTTCGACGGAGTCGAGGAAGTAGAAGCCGGAATTGGTTGTCTGGTCGAATGACACATGATCGAAAACGAAGAATTCGGCTTCCGGCCCCATGTTAGAAACGTCTGCCAATCCGAGTGTTTTTAGATAGTTCTCGGCCTTCATGGCCACATGGCGCGGATCGCGCGTGTAGGCCTGATCAGTGATGGGGTCATGGACCGAGCAGATCATGACGAGGGTCTTGTGGGCAAAAAAGGGATCAATGAATGCGGTGTGTGCGAGAGGCTTAACGATCATGTCTGATTCGTTGATGGCTTGCCAACCCCGGATGCTGGATCCGTCGAAGCCGAGACCATTGTCAAAAGTGGCTTCGTCGAGCTCGCGGGAGGGTATGGAAAAATGGTGCCATTGGCTGGGGAGATCTGTGAAACGAAGATCGACTACGCGAATGTTCTCTTTTTCGATTAGGGCGACTACTTCGGCGGCGGTCTTACAAAGGTTCATCGTGTATCTCCATTGGGTTGGTCAGACTCAAGCATTCCTATGGGCGACTAAGCTAGCAAACCCGATCTTGAAGGGCAAGCGCGAGAGGGTGGGTTTTGGGCACAAAAAAGCCCCAGCATAATGCTGAGGCTTTTTGAAACGCTCAGTTAGTGCGAGCTAGAATGATACTCGGCCGGTGAGTCCGCCATAAACGTCGGTGTCTGAGTTTGCATCCGAAAGGGCATCGTCATCCACATTCGCAGTGTAGGTCAAAAGGAAGCCTATGGCAGCCGCATCTGAAATCCCTTTACTGCCGGCCACAGAAACCGTCGCATCAAAGAAGCCCGCGTCTGTACCGCCGCCGTATAGAATGGCATGATCTTCGCCTGCATAGCCGATACCGGCCGCGACTGCCGTGGCGCAACCCGCGACATCGCCAGCCCAAAGAGTGACCCCTAGGTTTGCGTAATAGTCGGCAGATACGGCGTCTTCAGGATCGTCGCTGACATCGAAATAGACGGTCAGTTCAGGGGCGAGTAGGACATCAAATCCGAGTGAAAGTGAAACCTCGCGTACGCTGGATGCACCGCCAGGGAACCAGTACTCGATAAAGCCGAGATTCAGACCCATGGGTAGTTCAAGGGTGAGGGTGAGATCGACCTCTGAGAAGTCCCCGGATTCGAGCGCTCCATCGTTGTCGCCTAGATCTAGGTTGCCCCAGACGTTGATGCCTAGCGGGAGTCCGGCGATGGTGAGGCCTGCGACGTCTATCGACGGCTGCAGAACAGCATCGCCGCTAACTTCGACTCCGCGCCACACATAGGATGATAGCACGTCGCCATTGACGGTCACGTCAGCTGCTTGCGCTGGAGTCAGGAATGTAAGGACTGCGGTTGTTACTACAGGTATGAGAAGTTTCTTAATCATGGTTTCTCCGTTTTTTGTTCGAATGATAGGTGTTCACGCAGAGTAACGTGTGGACCCTGCGCGGTCACCATCACTTCCTACTCCAGAAATACGACAGGCCTATTGATTGTCTAACACACGACTAATCATGCCCTGTCGTCCAGCTCGTTGCTTTGTGCAACCGAATGGCAAGAGTTTAGGAGTCGCAGCTGTCTGAACCAAGGAAAAACCCCTTAAACTCCTTCGAAACGACGATAAAAGCTCCGTTTTTCTAAAATGGCGTCTGTGTGAGGAGAAAAAGAGATGTCGAACTGTCTGACTTCGCTGTAAAGAATCGCATAAAGGCCTTGATGATTATTGGATTTTGGGGCGCTGGGGCACTACGTATTGATAAAAACGGTCCAATATCAGATATGTACAATTTTGTGTTGCACGGGAGTCGTTGTTACAATAGTGTCTCGTTCCCCTTGAGCACAGATCGTGTATGGGTATCGATGGGGCGGAGCGGCCAACTTGGCCATATTAACCTAAGGGAAGCAGATGGATAAGCAAGCAAGCGCTCGGTTGGAGGCGCTGTCACAAATTTCACGAACGCTTGCGAGCAAGCATGATGTCTCTGACCTACTTAGGGACGTTCTGAAGATCCTCGAGCACGAGTTTGGGCTTACCCGTGGAACCTTGACCTTGCGTCGGCCGGGTACTGATATCTTTGTTATTGAGGCGTCGCAAGGGTTGAAAAAGGAGGAGCGTGACCGCGGAGAGTATCGGTTAGGTGAGGGGGTTACGGGAGCTGTTGCCAAGAGTAAGAAGCCAGCGATTGTGCCTGATATCAGCAAGGATGAAAAATTTCTTGATAGAACCCAGTCTCGGAAGGGTGCGAAGGTGGCATTCCTGTGTGTTCCGATTACGCTGAAGCGAAAGTGTATTGGCACCATTAGTATCGATTGTCCTTCGGCGCCGGAAAAGGATTTGAAGGGAATCGTCGGTTTCTTAGAGCTGATCGCGGACTTGCTGGCGGATGCGGTTGCGAGTATTCGAGAAACGTTAAAGGAGAAGGACTCCCTTCTTGCCGAGAATAAGCGTTTGCGACAGCAGCTCGGAGATCGCTATCAGATCCAGAATATGGTGGGAACTTGTAGCGTGATGCGGTCTGTGTACGAACAGATTGCCCAGGTTGCAGATAGTATGGCGACGGTTCTTGTGCGCGGTGAGTCTGGAACGGGTAAAGAATTGGTTGCTCAGGCCCTGCATTATGGGAGCGAGCGTCGCGATGCGCCGTTTATCAGTGTAAATTGTGCGGCTCTTCCAGAGAATCTTATCGAGAGCGAGCTGTTTGGTCATGAAAAAGGGGCCTTTACGGGGGCTCAGCAACAACGCAAAGGGCGTTTCGAGTTGGCGCATGGCGGAACGCTGTTCCTTGATGAGATTGGAGATATTCCGCCAGCGATTCAAGTTAGGCTTCTGCGTGTGTTGCAGGAACGGACGTTCGAGCGCGTGGGTGGGGACAAAACGATTAGAACCAACGTGAGGATTGTCGCCGCGACAAGCCGTGATCTTGAGGCCTATATGGAGGACGAACGTTTTCGGGAAGATCTGTATTATCGATTGAACGTCTTTCCTATCCATCTGCCGCCCTTGCGTGAGCGGAAATCGGATATTGTTCTTCTGGCCGACTTTTTTCTGAGTAAATATAACGAGGTCTATAAGAAAGTGGTCAAACGGATCTCGACCCCGGCTATCAATATGATGATGGCCTATCACTGGCCAGGGAATGTGCGTGAGCTTGAAAATAGTATTGAGCGAGCGGTTTTGACCAGTACAGACGAGGTTATTCACGCTTACGCACTACCGGCATCGCTTCAAACGATAGAAGAGACCAATACGCCGCTTATGCCAGAGTCTGGTGCGAGCTTAAAGGGTATGGTGGAGTCCTTTGAGCGCGAAGTGATCGTGGATGCTTTAAAGAAGTATCGAGGCAATGCCTCGGCAGCTGCGCGGTATCTGCAGACGACCAAGCGAATCTTGAATTATCGCATTAAGAAATTAATGATCGCGGCGGTCACGTACAAGTAGTTGACTAGGCGTTGGCAAGCAGCTCGTTTTTGAGTTGCACGTAGCGATCCGAGTAATGGGCTCCGCCCTGTGCTTCCCTATGGTCGAACCCGAAAGCGCGCCGTGTGACCGCGAGAATCGGCGGGGCTTGAATGCGCTTCGCTAGACCTAGACCTTGATAGCAATTCCACCAGTGTTCCAAGTCATCGATAAAGGTCTTCGGCGTCGGGAATAGAGTTGCGATGGAGTCGGGATAATCGAGCATGGACTCGAGCTCGTTTGCGGCGTAGCTCTCCAAGATATCTTCAGGGGTGGCGCGATTCCATCGTTCGACCCAGCTTTTGAAAAGGCGGTCATGATACGGATAGTGAAGGGGGTCGCCTTGCCCTTTATCGATGTTTTGCTGGGGGCCCAGTTCCGCAGAAGGGACAATGTCGAAGCAGGATTGCGGGATGACGTCTCGCCCGTAGACAGAGCTGTTTAAGTGGTGGCCGAGAGCGTACACGTCTTCTTTCCAGAGGTCGGCTAGACAGGCCAGCGCGCCGGCGAGATCGCCATAAAGTGTGGTGTAACCGACGGTGACTTCTGATTTATTGGCGTTGCAGGTGAAGGCTCCACCGAAGCTGGCCGCTACGGATGCCAGAATACGGCTGGAGCGGTCTCTGGCCTGGATGTTTTGAAGAACAGGTTCGCTGAGTGTGAGGGTTTCGGACTCAGGACTGGATGCACGCTGCAGAGTCAGGTTTTCGACTTGTTGTCGTGTGAGGTCGATGCTGGGCTCTATCGGGATGCTTGTATAGTGACAGTCGAGGTTGTCGGCGATTTGGCGAGCAATGGAGATTGTTTTCGGGGAGTTGTGTTGGCTGGGCATGTTGACTAGGAGAAGGTTTTCTGGAGGGATGACTGTTGCGTAGAGCGCTGCGGCCACAGCGGAATCTATTCCGCCGGATAGCCCGATGACGACCCGTTCAATGCCTGTCATTTCGAGAAATGCGTGTATGCCATACTGAAGGGCTTTGCATATTTCTGAGATCGCATCGTCCACGGGAGCGAGTGGCGCGCCGAAGGGGGCATTGTTGGCGGGGATTGTTACGGGGATCAGCGTTTCTTTAAATAGTTCCGCGGTCTGAGAAACGTTGCCATGCGTATCGTACGCGCAGCTGGATCCATCGAAGGTGTAAATGGTCTTTCCATTATTTTGGATGCCGGTGTTGTTGACGTACAAGAGCGGTGTGCGGGTGGCTTGAACGTGCTCGCTGAAGACACGGTGTCTTTTTGTATTTTTGTTTAGAGTAAACGGCGAACAGGAGATGTTGACAAAGAGGTCCGGTGTGTGGCGGGAGAGAATCGCGGTGGGGGAGAGGGTGTAGTCTGCGTCCCAACCATCTTCACAGAGAATGCATGCGAGCTTGCCGAGTCGGGAGTCTACGGGGGTGATCAGGTCGTCTGGGCTGCACCCAAGTTCGAGAGCCCGCTTGCGGGTGTCATAAAAATACCGAGAGTCGTCGAACTCGCGATAGTTGGGCATCAATGTTTTGGTAATATAGGGTGCGTCTCCGTGAGCGGGAGTGAGAAACTCTTGGTCCTCTGCGACAAAGAGCGCGTTGTATTTGCGTACGCGTCCGTCTTCGTTTTTCCGAGACCAGTCGATGGCGATATTGCCAAAAATGATGGTGAGGTCAGCAGATGCTTCTCGGATGGCTTCTCCGGCACGCTCGCATTCCCTCAGGAAGGACTCTCGTTCCCAGTTATCGCCCAGAAGATAGCCTGGAAGGCACATCTCTGGAAACACAATCATGTTCGAGTGATCTGCACGAGCCTGTTCGATCATCGCCAACATGGTTGCGAGATTCCTTGATGGACGGCCGGGTTGGACTTCCATTTGAGCGAGGTGTACCCGGATCTCTGTGTTAAGTGGCATAGACGCTAGCATAACATACTGTTTCGGTGTGGCAATCAGTTCGGCGGGTCTCTGCTCTGCGTAAAGGGGAGTCGACTCGGGTGAAGGCCTATGGTACAAGATTCGGAACTTTTTCGAACAAGAGGCAGGCCTGTTATGAAGATTGTGTTTATGGGATCGGCTGAATTATCGTGCCTGTGCTTGGATGCCTTGCTTGCGAGTGATGAGCAGGAGGTTTGTGCGGTGATCACCCAGCCGGACCGTCCGAAAGGACGGAAGCGTGTGCTTCAGCCTTCATTGGTCAAGCGGCACGTGGCCCATTGTGACATCCCTGTGTGGTCGCCTGAAAACGTTAATCTTTCGCAAGAGGTGGATCGTATACGGTCGGTATCGCCCGATATTCTAGTCGTGGTGGCCTACGGACAGCTACTGAAGAGCGAGTTGTTGGATCTTGCCCCACACGGCTGTGTCAATGTGCATGCCTCTCTGCTCCCTCGCTACCGGGGGGCTGCCCCCATCCAGATGGCGATCGCAGATGGCTGTTCGGAGACTGGAGTAAGTATTATGCATATGGACGAGGGTATGGACACGGGTGATGTCATCTTGCAGTCGAAAATCGCGATTGGGAAGGATGAGAACGCCGGAGAGTTACACGCCCGCCTAGGGGTTTGCGGGGCGGAATCTTTGCTTCGAGCGCTCAGCCAGTTGTCCCGCGGGACAGCGAATCGAGAGGTTCAGGAAGAGGCTGAGGCAACGTATGCGCCAAAGCTGACCAAGGCCGATGGACGGATTGACTGGTCACTGTCTGCTGCTGTTATTGCGGACCGAGTGCGGGGTTTTAATCCATGGCCGATGTGTGCCTGTGAGGTGAATAGTGGCGGAAAGCTACTCCGGGTGTTGCGATCGGAGGTCGTTGCTGCAGAAGGAGCGCCTGGTCACGTGGTTCGTTTGGAGGAGGATGGGCCGGTTGTCGTTTGCGGGACCCAAGGGATTAAAATGCTTGAGGTTCAGCCAGAGGGTCGTACGATTATGGATGGTAGATCGTATGTGAATGGACATTCGCTGAAGGTTGGAGATGTTTTGAGATGAGTAGACGTGTGAGAGTTGAGCTTGGGGAGCGGGCCTACGATATTGTTATCGGGCGTGATCTAGAGATGGTCGCTGGCCTCGACTCATTGCAGGGTCAGAGAGGGCTCATCGTATCTGATAGCAATGTGGATCCGTTATACGGCGAAAAGGTTGAATCTGCGTTTACTGCGGCCGGATGTGGGATGACCCGCGTCGTCGTTCCAGCAGGAGAGCCGTCGAAGTCGGCAGAGCGCCTTATCGAGCTTTGGGCTGCGGCGGTTGATGCGGAACTTGATAGACATGGTTTTGTCGTTGCTCTGGGGGGTGGAGTGATTGGTGATCTTGCGGGCTTTCTTGCGGCTAGTTATCTGCGAGGTGTGCGGTTTGTTCAATTACCGACGAGTCTGCTGGCGATGGTGGATAGCTCGGTTGGAGGGAAGACCGGCATCAATCTTCCACATGGAAAAAACTTGGTGGGTGCTTTTTACCAGCCTCAGGGTGTGGTGGCTGATTTGGGTATGTTATCGACCTTGGCGGACAGGGAGTATGTGTCTGGACTCGCTGAAGTGGTAAAGTATGGCGTCATATCGGACCCTACTCTATTCGAGTTTCTTGAGACAAATGCGGCGGGTATTCTCAATCGCGACGATGCGTTGGTGGCGGAAGTTGTGGCGCGTAGTTGTGAGATTAAGGCCTCCGTGGTGGCTGCAGACGAACGTGAGGGTGGTCTACGTGCCATATTGAACTTTGGCCACACGATGGGACACGCCCTTGAGCAGTGTGACGGGTATGGCGTTTGGTTGCATGGCGAGGCGATCGCGATTGGCATGGTGTACGCGGCGGAGGTCTCAGTCGCTGCTCATGGGCTGTCGAGAGAAGCCGCGGACCGACTTATTGCTCTGTTGAAGGCTCTGAATCTCCCCGTGAGGAGAGGCACGTTCGAGGGGGTAGAGCTGCAAAAAGATTCTTTAGATTGGGCGACGCTTCGTGAGGTCATGTCCTCTGACAAAAAGGCGAGTGGTCGCGTTCCGCGTCTGGTTCTTGTGAGTGCCATAGGAACTGTTGCGTTCGGTTGCGAGGTCCCCGAAGCGATACTGGAAGCTGCGTGGGCGAGTTGTTGTGGCTAACTGAACTGAGATTGTGAAGGATTGAATCCCAATGAATGAACTATTTATTTCGTTTTTCGACGTGTTGAAAGATTCGTTGATGATTTCCGGCTTCATCTTCTTGATGTTGCTGGTTCTTGAGTATCTCAACGTGTTGACCAATGGCCGCTGGGAAAGTCGCTTGCATTCTCATCCTGTGGGGCAGCATGTGTTGGCAAGTACTTTAGGGGCCCTTCCTGGCTGCTTAGGCGCCTTTGCGGTGGTAAGCATGCACTCGCATCGAATCGTAGGCTTCGCGGCCCTACTTGCGGGAATGATCGCGACTTATGGTGATGCCTCATTCATTTTGATCGTAAAACTTCAGGAAGTGGGTCGGCTAAACGATGGGCTGCTCTTGTTTGGAATTTTGTTTGTCGTCGCCCTTTTAAGTTATTTTTTCACGGGTTTACTTGCGCGACTTAGCCGCGGGTGTGCGGCGACGCACGACCATGGGTTTCACGTGCATGAGTCTGATCGGCACGATGATTTCTTCTCGTGGGCGAGCATTAGGCATCAATGGCAAAACTGTTCGATGGCGCGCGGGGTTCTGACGTTCTTTTTGGGGTGCTTTTTTGTGTGCGTTTTAGTCGGGGAATTGGGCCCGGAAGACTGGTCGTGGGAGCGTTGGACGTTGTTGATCACTTCTGGCATTGGCGTTTTTATCGTTTCGACAGTCCAGGATCATTTTTTGCACGAACATCTTTGGGGACATCTTGTTCGGGTCCACCTTGCGCGGATCTTTTTCTGGACGTTCGGTGCTTTATTGGTGTGCGAATTTTTGTTTGAGAGCCAAGGGGTGTCTGAGTGGGTGTTGAATAATGACGGCTCGATGCTGGTGATTGCTTGCCTCGTTGGCCTTATTCCTGTGTCAGGGCCTCAGATGGTTTTCGTGTTGTTGTATGTTTCTGCTTTCGCGGGCGATGCGAACGCAGCGTCTGTGCCCTTCGCGGTGCTATTGGCGAATGGTATTGTACAGGATGGTGATGGCATGCTGCCGTTGCTTGCGGAT
>CAXMRT010000092.1:0-10072 GCA_964196025.1 uncultured Gemmatimonadales bacterium
CTGCCACTGATCCACGTGGGTATTTTCTTCAGTCTCGCGGTGACCGCTGTCACAGAGTTTATTGCACCGGAGGCCTTGGTCTGGGCCGACCATTTCGACAAACGCGTTCGGGGCCGGAAAGTCGAAAAGGCGGAATGGGTCGTCCTTCCGTACAAAAACAATGCCACCGATAACGTCTGGAATATCACACGATTCTGGCCCGACCAACCCAATTACCTCCGGGGCGTGCACGTCGAACACCGGCGCAAAGACTCTGGGAAAAAGGATTTTAAGTGGTTGGGACGCGAAGCGAAGTACCTCGACGGCGAATGGTGGTTCTACGGCTTAGAGGTCACCGCCTACGACGACGAAGGCTATGAGCTCGATAGGCGCCAATTCGACGTGCCTACTAAGGCAAAAGACTGGCCGGCCTACATGCCTCAACTACAGGCGACGTGGAACGACATGCTCCTAGACTACCAAATCAACACACAAGGCAAACAGGCCGCTAGCCTTCCATTCAATCAACTCAGAGGCTACATCGATCGACAGACTAAGGTATCGATGAAAAAACGCGCATCGCTCCTCGTCAGCATGCACTCAAAACTCGCCGTTCCGTGGGTCTGCCTGATCGCGGTGTTGATGGGCATCCCGGCTGGAGCCAAAACCGGTCGAGAGGGTATGCTGAAAGGCGTCATGCTCGCATTCATCGCATTCTTCCTCATCTGGGGCACAACGATCAGCGTTCAGTGGCTCGGGAAAATCATGCTTCTATCGCCGATTCTCGCAGCATGGCTCCCTAATATAGGTTTCGGCCTCTTCGGCGCCAGCATGGCACTCAGGATAAAGTAAGTTACGCCAGCCAACCGCAATAGTATTTGCCCGAGCCCTTCCCTTTCAGTATAGTTGAACTCAGCAACGAGGCATGAGGCCAGCGGCACATCCCTCGGTAACTTATGTGAGCAACGAGGGAGAGGGTTTAGCATGTCTATTATCGGAGAACTACTCGCGGCAGCGGTCGAACAGGGCGCGTCAGACATCCATCTAAAAGCCGGCCAAGCTCCCTATTTCCGGATCCATGGCTCTCTCACGAACAGCGGATACGAGACGATTGATGCGGCTGGCATGCACGCCATCGCGGATGACCTAGTCCCTCCCTATCAAGAGGAAATATACGCGGAAACGCATGAAGCCGATTTTGCCCTACAAGAAGAAGGCGTGGGCCGGTTTCGTGTCAGTTTATTCCACTCCCAAGGCTCACCTGCAGTTGTCATGCGCCACGTAAAATCGGTCGTCCCCAACTTCGACGACCTCGGGCTTCCAGAACACATAAAAGGTATGGCCTACGCTCACCGCGGCATCATTCTTGTCTGCGGAACAACCGGCAGTGGTAAATCAAGTACGCTCGCCGCTCTCATCAACGAGATGAACCTCAACTTGAAGCGACGCATTATCACGATCGAGGACCCAGTCGAGTACCTCTTTGAAGATAATCTCTGCATCATCAGCCAGCGCGAAATTGGACTCGATACACCGAATTTTCAAACCGCCCTTCGAATGGCGATGCGCCAAGATCCCGACGTGATTCTCGTCGGCGAAATGCGCGATACCGTCAGTCTGCTCGCAGCACTACAAGCGTCTGAAACCGGCCATCTAGTCATGTCCACACTACACTCATCCACAGCATCTCAGACCATCCACCGTATCTTGGATTTCTTTCCCGCTGAGGAACAGACCGCCGTCCGAATGTCCCTCGCGTCGAATCTACACGCCATTCTTTGCCAACGGCTAATGCCAGGCAGAGACGGAGGCGTGGTGCCAACGGTCGAGATCATGATCAACACACCAGCAGTCCGAAAGCTCCTTCAAAAAGATCAACTCGAGGTTCTGGGAAAAGCCGTCGAAACCGGTGAAGCAGATGGCATGCAGTCATTCAACAAATCGATCTATGATTTGATCAAGGCTGGCAAAGTCACAGAATCTGCGGGCATGGACAGCGCCACAAACCCAGAGCAGTTAAAGATGATGCTGCAAGGCATCTTCCTCAGCGAAGGCAGCAGTATCCTCGGCAGCTAAAACCGAGGGTCACTTCTTCCAGCGCCTGTGGAACCACAGATACTGGGTCGGATCACGACGGATAACGTCTTCCAACTCTTTCGTGAGCCAGTCCAAAATTTTCTGCACGTCCGCATCTCGGTCACCGGTCTTCTCAAACCAGACCGGGCCTGACGCCCGCATCTCATACCGCATAGGGCCTGTCCGACGACAGTAGCCAAACATAAGCGGGGCCTTCGTCATCAGATGCAGCAAAGCGATGGCTTTGTGTGTCGACGCTGGCTGATTAAAAAAATCAATCATGACACCCTGCCGCTCTGGCGCGCGCTGATCGATCATCACTGCCAAGGCCTCGCCTCCTCTGATGGCACGAAAAAACCTCGAAAAATCAGCATCATGCTTCGGCACCATCCGCAGTCGGTTCTTGGTACGACGTTTTTGCATCAACGCTTCGGAGTAAGGATTATTCATCGGGCGCGCGATCCCCACGATCGGTTTCTTCATCGAGATCAATTGACCCGCAACCTCCCAATTTCCATAATGTCCAACTGCTAAGATCATGCCTTTATCATCGTCGTTGAAGATCTCCTCCAATTCATCCGGCACCTGGTAGTCTACGCGATCACTCCAGTCCCCATCTTTAAACACCCGACTGGCTTGAAGGGTTTCAAGAAAAACACACACGAAATGAATAAAGGATTCACGAGCGATCCGCGTAGCCTCTTTTTCATCGGTGGTAATCCCAGCCAAGAGAATATTCGCGATGGCGAGGCGCCGGCGCTTCCGCACCACAAAAAACAAAAAACGCCCCATGCCACGTGCCAGCGCAAAGGACCACGCCAATGGCAAGAGGTCAAACACTCCGACAACTGATCGCAGTAGCACGTACTCCAGTAAGTAACGAAGCTTCTTCACGATACCGGACCCGCGGTTTCAAATCCGTCTTTTGCAAAATGACAACGGCTATAATGGCCCTCACCAAAGTCAACGGCCTCAGGCGGCGCACCCTCTCTACACGCTTCTTTCGCATAGCGACAACGCGGATGAAACACACAGCCTGAGGGCCGGTCCAAAGGGGATGGCAGGTCCCCCTCCAAGACGTCACGCGCCGACCCACTCTCGCGAGAAGCCAAGCCCTTCGCGACATCTGGGACTGCCGATATTAAGGCCTTGGTGTAGGGGTGCCTAGGGTTCCGAAATAACTCTTCAGCATCGGCTTCTTCAACAATCTCACCAAGATACATCACGAGAATTCGATCGCAGACATATCGAACCACCGCAAGATCGTGCGCGACAAAAAGATAGGAAAGCCCGCGTTCAAGCTGCAGCTCTTTCATCAAATTTAGGATTTGAACTTGGACCGATACGTCTAGCGCAGAGACAGGCTCATCCGCAATGATGAGCGATGGGTTTTGAGCCAAGGCACGCGCAATTCCGATCCGCTGACGCTGACCGCCACTAAACTCATGCGGGTAACGATTCATATACCGCGGATCCAAGCCAACCGCAGTCAACAAGTCAGCCACTCGTCCATCCAAGTCATCTCGACCAACGACGCGGTGCACCCACAACACCTCGCGAATAGCGTCCCCCACAGTCATCCGTTCATTCAGCGATCCGAATGGGTCTTGGAAAATCATCTGCACCTGATGGCGGTACTCCCTTAGCGCGTCCCCACGCAAGCTCAATACATCGCGTCCATCATATCGACACGTACCCGATCGAACATCGACCATGCGCATGATCGCTTTGCCTAACGTACTTTTTCCACAGCCACTCTCGCCAACCAGCCCCACACTCTCGCCTTTGGCGATCGATAGGCTCACTCCGGCAACCGCATGGAGATCCCGTTTTGCAAACAGTCCCTGTTCGACCGGATAACTCACATGGAGCTTATCTATTTCCAATAGTGACATTGAACACTATGCTCCTCGTTAACCAAACGTCTCACGGGTTGACTCTCAGAACACAACGAATCACTCTTTTCACAGCGTGGGTGAAACCGACACCCCTCAGGCATCTCCCCCAGGGAGGGAACGTTCCCGTCGATTCCCTTCAACCGTTCCGACACACCCTCAAGTTGCGGAACAGCCCGCAACAACCCGCGCGTATAAGGGTGCTTGGGCTCGCTCAACACATCCACCGTTTCTCCTGCCTCAACAATTCGGCCGGCATACATCACGTTCACCCGGTGCGCAACGTCTGCCACCAATCCTAGATTATGCGTGATCAACAACACCGACATGCCGGTTTCGGCCTGTAGAGATTTGAGCAAATCCAGAATTTGTGCCTGAATGGTCACGTCCAAGGCCGTTGTCGGCTCATCGGCCACCAACAAAACAGGGCGGCAGGCCAGAGCGATCGCAATCATGATGCGCTGTTGCATGCCTCCACTAAGCTCATGAGGGTACGCACGTAAGCGACGTTCAGGTTCAGAAATACCAACCTTTGCGACAAGGTCCAACGTCTCCGCAGTCGCATCCGCACCCGGCCGATGCAAACGGATCGCCTCCTTGATCTGATCGCCTACACGGACCACCGGATTTAACGACGACGCAGGTTCTTGAAAAATGTAGGCAATACGCGCACCGCGAACCTTCAACAAATCGGATTCAGAAAGAGACAAGAGGTCCCGTCCCTCAAAAAGCACCCGGCCGCTGTCGACCACCGCGGGTGGGTCCGGCAACAAGCCCGCCAACGATAAAGCAGTGACACTTTTACCGCACCCGCTCTCGCCGACTAACGCGACAGTTTCGCCCTTGTGAATGGAAAAGGAGACCTTGTCTAGCGCGGCTAGCGCACCTCGGCCACTCTTAAATGACACGCAAAGATCCTGAACCTCTAGCAATAGCTCACTCATGATCAGAACAAGTCTTCGTCGCCATCCTCTGCAGGCTCGCCACCGAAAGGCTCGACTTCAACGCTCGCGCCCTTCTTCATCAAGATCTCAACCTTCTTTTCAACCTCGTTGAGCTTCTTTGAACACGACTTCACCAAGGTCTGGCCTTCATCGAAATGCCCCATCATGGCTTCGAGTGATAAATCTCCACTCTCCATCTCTTCCACGATCGACTCCAATCGCTCGAGAGACTTCTCAAAACCCGGCTCTTCATCAGTTTTCTTTTTTGCCATCATCAACACCCTTTACTTCTGATTCAACTGTACCCAATGCCATTCGCGTATACAAGCGCTCACCAAGTGTGACCGTGGACGCATCTCGAACAATCGACCCATCTTCTCGTCGAGTCAAACTATACCCCCGTTCCAACACCTCTACAGGACTCAAGGCCTTTAATTGTGCATCCAAACGCTGCACGTCCTGTGCCACCCGACCAACCCGCAACTTCATGGTGTGTTCAATTCGCTGACCCGAATCCGACAAGCTCTGCCGAACCAAGGTAACTCGCTGGCGAGTTACAGGCTCCAAGCGCAATACCAACCTCTGTAACCGCTCGCGCGTTTCCCTCATCCTATCCTGCAACGCATGCCCCAGCTGTAGCTGATAACGATCGACATTTTGGCGATACTGATTCACCAAATTTCCTGGCTCCTTAAATACATAGCTCTTAGCCGCAAGCGTCAGTCGACTCCGAGCCTGCCGACTCGATGCCTGCATCGCTCCAGCCATTCGATTCTGCCTCGACACCAACAATTCCTCAAACTCATCTTTTCGGCCGACAACTAGCTCGGCAGCAGCCGACGGTGTTGGCGCACGTAAATCTGCGGTGAAATCCGAAATCGTGAAATCAATCTCGTGACCGACCGCAGAAATGACAGGGAGTCGTGATGCCGCAATCGCACGCGCGACAATCTCTTCGTTGAAACACCACAGATCCTCTAAACTCCCGCCACCGCGCCCGACGATGATCACATCCATCTCCCCACGCTGATTAAACAACTCGATAGCCGCCGCGATCTCCTCGGCAGCCCCGTCACCCTGCACGCGCACTGGCGCAATTTGGACATGCAAGTTGGGATAACGACGCGATACTACATTAAGAATATCCCTTACCGCCGCACCCGTAGGAGATGTCACCACCCCAACACGCTGCGCAAGCAGCGGCAACGCCTGCTTATCGGCTTCCGAAAACAGACCCTCTGCAGCGAGCTTCTTCTTAAGCTTCTCAAACTGAATGTGCAGCGATCCCTGACCACCCTCCGCCATCTTACGGACGATGATCTGATACTTACCACCCTTCTCATAGACGGTAATGTCGCCAGAAGCTTGGACCTGGGTGCCCGGTTTTGGATCAAAGGTGAGTGTGGATTGATTACCTCGAAACATCACCGCACTCAGCTGAGCACCCGCATCTTTTATCGTAAAATAAAGATGGCCAGAGGCTGGGCGGCTAAGATTACTAATCTCCCCCTCAACACATACGCGACCCAGGGCTTGCTCTAAGGCCTGCCGGATGGTCCGGTTGATCTCCGTTACAGAATAAACTTTTTGTTCAGCCATCCAGGCAGTCTCCTAGCAGCCGTCGACGCTCACAACGCTTCTCGGACAGTTTTTATGCTCCGCGCGCGACCCGACTTCTCATCCACATCGATCAAGACACCCTCTAGAAAAACCTCTTCGGATGCCACCTCGAAACGAACGGGTAATCCCGTGAGGAATGAATGCAGAATAGCCTCCTTCTTACACCCAATCACCGAGTCTCTAGGACCGGTCATGCCCAGATCAGTCTGATACGCGGTTCCTTTTTTCAGGACCCGCGCATCCGAGGTCTGAACATGAGTATGCGTTCCAACAACCGCCGATACACGGCCATCGAGAAAATGCCCCATCGCGACTTTTTCGGACGTTGCCTCCGCATGAAAATCAACCAGAATCACACGGCCCAAACCAGGCTCCTTTAATAGCTTTTCCATTTCGCGGAACGGACAATCCATCGGTTTAAGAAAAACTCGGCCAATGATATTGATGACCGTGATCGGGCCCCAGTCAGTCGAAACCGTGACAATACCTTTTCCGGGATGGGCGGGAGCAAAGTTTGACGGACGCACCACGCGCTCATCCCGCTCGATAGTGGTTAGCAGCTCTTTTTGATTCCACGCATGATCCCCTAAGGTGATCGCATCTGCACCGGCTGCAAACAAGTCGTCCGCAATTTTCATCGTCATTCCGTTACCGCCAGCAGAGTTCTCTGCATTTACAACGACGAAATCAACTCGGCCATCGGCCTTCATACGCGTCACCACGGATGCGAACACCGTTCGTCCCGGCGAGCCTACAATATCCCCTGCCATCAAAATCTTCATATCACTTCCTCTCCCCTACGCTCACTCACTCACAGTCGCACAATAGAAAATCTTCCACCCAATATCAACCGTTCAGGCCGCGCCGTAAACACGTGCCTCGCTGATCACCAGATCCATCGGCACATCATGCCCGTCGCACGGAACACAATCCCGCATTTGAAATTCAAAGGCAAGCCCCACTCGACGCTTTCCATCACAGGCCGGTTCAGCCAGCAAGCGATCATAAACCCCCTGCCCAAACCCAATCCGTCCGCCATCGCGCCCAAACACAACACCTGGAACAATCACCATATCGAAAACCGTCAAGTCGACCCATAACGGAGCCGCGGGCTCAAGACAGCCGAATCTGCCGGCCTCCAACGCGCCGCTCTCCTCCAACCATGAAAATCGATAACACCTGTTCTCCGGATCAAAACAAGGGACCGCCACCCGTTTCCCCATCGAAAAACAGGCAGATATCAACCCTGCCGTATCCACTTCTCCAGGCAATGCGACATACAGCCCCACCGACGTCGCAGCCTCGAAGCCTTCGAAGCCGCTGATCCGCGTCACAATCTGATCACTCCATTGTTGACGCAACTCATGTGACAGCTGGGCTCGTTCGGACAAAACCTCCTTGCGCAACATCGCTTTATCCATCAGCCGGCTCCGACGACTCTCCGGAAGACTCCCTCGCCTTCTTCCACGCATCCATCCGCTTACGAATCACGTCCTCGTATCCCTGAGTAGTCGGCTCATAATAGATCGCTGATGTAGGGATGTACTCCTGATCCACAAAATGATTCGGGTGGTCGTGAGCATACTGATACCCCGTATGGCCCAAATCTTTGGCGCCCTTGTATCCCGCCGAACGCAGATGCTTTGGAACATCGAGTACGCGTCCGGACTCAACATCACCCATTGCTTGATTGATAGCGGTGTAGGACGCATTACTCTTCGGCGCGGTCGCCAAGTAGAGGGTTGCTTGGGCGAGAACAATCCGCGCTTCCGGCATGCCGACGAATTCCACGGCTTGCATGGCAGACACGGCAAGGGTCAGTCCTCGAGGGTCGGCATTGCCAATATCTTCAGACGCCAAAATAACAAGCCGCCGGGCAACGAATCGCGGATCTTCACCAGCCACCAACATCTTTCCCAACCAGTAGCTCGCCGCATGCGGATCTGAGCCACGTACACTCTTAATGAATGCAGAGATGGTGTCGTAGTGCTCGTCCTCATCCTGATCATACTTCAATGCTTTTTTCTGAATCGATTCCGCGGCCACCTCACGCGTGATAGGCACATTCCCAGCCTCGTCCCGAGGCGTTGTCATCACAGCAATCTCTAACGCATTCAAAGCGCGGCGCGCATCTCCTTCGCATACCCGCGCAAGATGGGCAAGCCCTTCGTCATCCGCGTCCACCGGATACACCGACATCCCAGGATCAGTCTCCAACGCGCGTTTCAGCAAGCCCACAACGGCCTCCTCGGTAAGCGATTCCAGCTCGATGATCACGGAACGACTCAACAAAGGACTATTTACGAAGAAAAACGGATTGTGAGTGGTCGCTCCGACCAAGATAATCGACCCATCCTCAACATACGGCAACAAGACATCCTGCTGCGATTTATTGAATCGATGGATTTCATCCAAAAACAGAATGGTTTGCACGCCCTCATGTCGCAGACGATGCGAGGCCGACTTAAGGTGATTGCGGAGATCCGCAACATTTGAGAGCACCCCACTAGCTCGCTCAAACCGCCTCTCTGTCTCGGCCGCAATCACCTCGGCTAGTGACGTCTTCCCACATCCCGGCGGGCCGTAGAGAATGACACTCGACAAGCGATCCGCTTCGATCGAACGTCGCAATAACGTCCCCGGCCCCACCACGGCATCTTGCCCAACCAACTCATCCAGGGATCGCGGGCGCATACGCGCCGCTAGGGGCTGAAGGGCATCCGTTTCCGAACGAGGCTTGTCGAATAAATCCATCCCGCGATACTACACCGTTGATGCAGTGGAAGGAAGGGGGAAGGCAAAAGAAGAATGCCCCACCGTACCGCAGAAGCGTCGAACTCTGATCCTCACGAACGAGGTGGGCACTCTAGCAGGCGGACACGAAGTCCCTCCGAAAAGGGCATGTCGTAACCGGCTGATTCAAGCTCCCAGATATAAAACACTAGGCCAGAGGTATATGCGCATATTCACGAATACAGCAGGGCAAATTCTACAAAGAGCAAACTATCGAAGCTCGACGCCAAGCTCTTTAACCAACCCAGACTTTATCTTCTCGTGGAACTTATTCGTCTGTTTATCAGTCATCGTTTTAAGCGATGACTGATAGGTCAAAGAGTACGCAAGACTCTTGTGCCCCGCGGCGACTGCTTCACCAGTATATATATCAAACAGTTCGACTCGGGTCAATTCTTTAGGTGCCAATCGCCAGATAGTTTTGACGATTTCTTCATGCCGCATACCTTCCGGAACAATCAGAGCGAAGTCACGATCAACAGGCGGAAAAACCGACACAGGCACATACGTCCCAGAGTCAAAGACATGCCCGAGCAAATGCTCCAAATTCACCTCAAAAAGGCCAACGGGATCCGAGAAACGCCACTCACCCCGAATCCGCCCCACCAGTAACCCTAAGGCCCCACACAACTCACCCTCATGCATGATGGCGACCGAGTATCCCGGCTCTAAACATGGGACAGCCAGCGGCTCCAAAACGGGAGCAGGCAGATGCAAACCCTCGAAAAGACTTTCGAGCAGCCCCTTCATCCACAAAAACATCTC
>CAXMRT010000093.1:0-8544 GCA_964196025.1 uncultured Gemmatimonadales bacterium
ATACCAATCATGCGTGGATGTCAGCGCAGGAGCTTCAACACCAACGGCAGGATTCCCCTCACCCTTCATGCCATGACAGGCCATACACATCATATAGCCCATCTGACCTTTGGTAGCATCCCCACCCTTAACCGTCACGGGTGTCGCAACCACTGGCAGCGCAGTCACATACTCAGCCACTGCGTCTACCTCAGCGGCGGTGCCAAGCGTCACAGCCATGGAACCCATGCGGAGACCCTCAACATCTTTGTAGTGCTTACCTCGTATACCAGCCTTAAATTTCTCGAGCTGCTTGACGATATACCACTTATCCATCCCCGCGATAGCAGGAGCAGCCACCAACTTGTTTCCTTCGCCATTCTCACCATGGCAGGCGGCGCAAGTGGTAAACTCACTCTTTCCGAGCGCGTTTTCAGCATCCGCAGTGCCACTTACCAGCAGCACACAGGCGGCGATAAGTCCAGCACGCAGGAAAACCCGCGATCCGTATAATGAATTGCTCATTCGTCGTTACGTCCAATATAAAAACCATACGCAACTTAATGCGCTCACCCCATACGTAGACTCACTTAAATGACACCCCTAGGTATCTTTTAAATAAGATGGCTTACTTTCCATGAATCCGCTGGGGGTGTCAAGCCTTCACCCGCTGCATTTTCTAGAAAATAACCACTCACTCAGACCCATCTCATCGGCTTCCGCCGTAAGCCTAACTCAGCGTTCTATTTAAGAACGCCCGAGGAGCCGCTTTAGGCGCTGAAAGTAGAGCATGCCCAGTGCCAAATACCCACATAGCGTTGCCCAGAATGCCCAACAAATCTCGACTCTAAAAACGAATCCCTGACTATCAAGCTGCATCACACGGTACACGCCATTCCCAAATACCCCAAGGCCCAGCACCCCACAGAATAAACACCACATCCGGCTGCGCGGATACCGAAACACTCCGACACCCATCAGTCCAGCGATAAGGGGAACCAGCCAGACGAGATAGCTCTTCATGTCGGCATCCCGAACGCTCCAAAAAATGGTTCCCAGGATCCCTAGCACAGTCCTGGATAAAGCTCCATTTGCGGCTTGGGGAATCGAAAACCCCGAAAAAGTCAGCAATCCTGCTGAATTTGACCCCCCAACCACCTGCTTAAGAAACCCCAGCTGCAAGGAATGTATCCGGATCCAAGGCTCAAAAAAACAAGCGATAATCCCCGCAGAAACCAACACTGTCAGGAGCCGAGCCATCACCTCGCTCTGGATCTAGCACGTCTCATCACCGCTGGATGGCCCGAAACAAAGGCTTTTGGAGTTAATCCAGCCTTTTTCCCAGCTCTGTAAGCAACCCTCTGCAAGGTCGGGTGCACAAGCAGGCTATTCAAGCCCTGATAGGCCGTCGTCGGCGACACGATGAGCTCACGCACGTGGACCTTTTCTAGCGCCCTCAGGTCCAGAATGCCGGATCCAGACACATACAGCGTGGTTATCGACACTCCATGTAACCCGTTTAGGTGTTTTATTTCGGAACAGTCCACCAACGACAGGCTCTGGATGGAAGGCACCTCATTCAGCGCCCGGAGACTCGTCAGCGAGGTACCAGACACGTCAACAAGCTTCCACGCCCGGCTCGCAAACGACGGCAACCCGTCTATGGGCGTCGCTGAGACCCGCAAGGAAACAAGCGGGCACTGCGTCAAGGCACTCAGATCAGTCACTTTCGAAAAATCCAAATTGAGCGTCTCCAACGGCATATCCGCAAGCGCGGAAATATCCACCACGCTGGATCTGCTCAAATCCAACACGCGCAAGCGAAGCGATCGGAGCGCTGCCAATCCAAACACATCGGCTCGCGATAGATACAACTCCTCAAGCGGTAAAGAGGACAAAGGTCCGAAATCTGACGATCGGGTTCCCGATGCATCCAAACGCTTCAAAGGCAACCGCCGTAACGCCCCGAAATCCGTAATCTTCGTATTCGCTATGGACAGATGCTCCAGCTTCGAACCAACCAACGGTTCCAAGTCCTCCACCTTCGTCGACGAGACGTCCAGCCATGTAAGAGGCAAGTCAGCAACACGCTCAAGGCTCGACAAGGAGGTCTTCCCCGCATCTAGAGTCGCAACAGGACTCGCGGCAAGAGCTGAAAAATCAGAAATCCTCACACACCCCCGCACGTTCAAATTAGTCAACGGCAAACCACGCAAGTGCTCCAGTGTAAATACTTGGCTTCCGGAAATATCTAGATGCTCTAGTGGCATCCCAGCCAAGGGCGACAAGTCACGCACTCTACTGTCCGCCATAATCAACTGTCGGAGCTTCATCCCTTCCAACGGACGGAGGTCGGTGACCTTAGCAGCTTGCTGGATACTCAAGTATTCCAACGGCATGCCCCTTAACACGGATAGGTCACTCACAACACCCTTCAGTCCATGCAATCGCAAACCCAGCCGACCGTCGGGAGTCACCTCCAAGCCTTTCGCAGCCTCCTTACCCAGTGTCTGGGCGAGCGTTGACCGATAGATCAGCTGTTGTGCCTGAAAGGAGCTGGCGAACTCGGACGCGAGTCGCGGCATTCCTTTATCCGCGAACAATACCGCCAAGCCTTCCAGGGTGACACCCTTGCCCTTACGAACAACCGCAGTCGCAAATATATCCCGAATCCGCTTCCCCTGTTCATCGCTTGGATGAGTCGACACATAAAGATCAATTTCAGCGAGGGCCTGACTCCATTTCTTTTGCCGAGCGCGCAACGCACACAGAACAAGACGCGCATCCCCTAGACTTGGGTCATAATCGCAAGCAGTCTCAACCATCGTCAGCGCAGAATCAAAGTCTCCAACCTGAAGCATCAAGACCGCACTCTGATAGATGGCAGGAGCAGCCCCCTTCCGTTCCACGCGGCGCGCAGCTTCAACCGCATGAACATCGGCCAACATCCTTCGCGCGCGACGCTCACTGCCAACCACCTTAACCATGAAACCACATGCCATGATCAACATCACAAGCACGCCAATACTAACCGTCCGATTGCGCCTTACAAACAACTGCCACTGCCGCCAAGCACCCGCATCCTCTGCCGTCGTCGCAAACCCGTTCTGATAGGCGGCAACATCCGTTTGCAACTCTTTCACCGACTGATAACGATCCTCACGCGAAACCTCGAGAGCCTTCATCGAGACCGCAGACAGGGACTCTGGGAGCATCCCCCCAGGACAATGAGGGAAACCCGCGCGTCGCGATGCTTGCGGGCGCCCAGGAACCAAGCGGCCAATCCCCATCGACCGATTATGCGTAGCAGGGGCCGGGAAATCGCCGGCGATAGCCGCATCCAACATGGCATCAAGGTCACGTCCCTCGATCGGCGGACGCAAACTGAGAATGGTATAAAGTATCGCTCCGAGAGCATAAATGTCAGTTCGCTCATCAATATCACTCAGCATACCCGAAGCCTGCTCAGGAGCCATGAATCCCGGCGTCCCCATTACGTCACCGACCATCGTAACAATGGCACCACTGCCACTCTGCCCTCCGGCACCCAAGCGACGAGAGAGATCTCCACTCTCATCGATACTCATCTCCCAGCTCCCATCGCGACTCAACACCTTCGCAAGCCCCCAGTCGAGAAGCATGACTTCCCCATACTCCCCCACCATAATGTTCTCTGGCTTAAGGTCGCGGTGGACAACGGAACGAGAATGCGCAAACGCAACGGCATCGCTAACCTGTTGAAAAATCGTCAGCAAACGCCCCAGTGGATAATCTCGGATCACGCGTCGGTCACCATCGCGAAGCCCTTCGATGACCGACTGCAAGGTCACACCCGTCACATATTTCATGGTATAGAATACATGGCCCTGCCCATCCACACCTAGCTCGTGCACGGGGACGATACCCGGGTGCTCAAGCTGTGACGTCACCTGCGCCTCTTCGACGAAACTAATAAGATCCTCGTCGGTCGCGTCATCAGGGCTCAACATCACCTTCATGGCGACGGATCGCCGGAGGTTCAAGTCCTTGGACTCGAGAATGGCGCCCATCCCACCTTGCGCAAAAGCCTCTCCAATACGATACCGCTGGCCCTCCGCCTCGCCAGCCACACCACCATCGTCGCCCTTAAGGTCTAAACCCGCCGAGAGGTTTCTCTGAGTGAGGAACTGGGCAATGGTTGAGTTCTCGTTCGTGGCGTCGACCCCCTCAGTCGGTTGAGAATACGAGGGCCTCTCGTCGGGAGTGGAATAGTCTGTTTCAGGAAAATCGTCACGGTCCGGTAGTTCCAGACCACCGTTGCAGGCCGGACAGCGAATCACACGACCCGCCATCGACCGATCGCAGTCCAACCGTTGCTCACAATGCGGACACTCAACTTTCACAAGAAACCCTCTTCCACCTTCACAAACCCGCGAACGACGAGACCGTCCGCCACCACGACAAACTACTTTATACCCTCAGGCGGCTCAATTTCACGCCCCGCCTGCAAGTACTGCCAGATGGCATCAAACTGCTTAGCGGCATCCCCCTCGAAGATGTCGACAAAACCAGTCGTCCCATCCTCGGCCGCAAACGCCGGCATCTTGGTTCGCGGTTCCACTCGGTTAGGCTTCAACATCCAACGCACATAATACTCGGGACGTAATCGTTCTCTCGAAAAACCCAAGTTCAAGCCCTCGACCTCAAAGGTCGCAATCGCCTTCCCCTTGCCCACATCATGACACAAGGTGCAACTAAACCCACCCTTCGTACCCACAAGTTTTTTCCCCGTCGCGACCAATAAAGGATCGACCTTCACCTTGGGCGCACCAGAAGGCGTCACGCCGGAGGCCAAGGAAAACCCTTTTGCCAAAAACCCCGCTCGTGCCTTGAATGATGGCATCCGAGCCGCAAGCCAAGGCCGCGGTTTTCCATCCACCACTCCTGCAAATAACTGCGCCATCCAATCCGCATGCAATTTCTCACCCACCCAATCGAGGCTCGGCCGATCTTGCGCGACATGCGAATCGGACTCATGCGCGACACGCAAGCCCTCAACATCAGGCGCATGGGTCTCCCACGCCGACACCGCTCCATCGCGACCATGACAGGCGACGCAATTCAAGTCTCGGACCACACGCTCACTAAATTCAGCAAGACTCCGCCGCTGCAAAGATCCATACCCCTTGACGAGGAAATCCCGGACAGCCGCCTTGTCATCAGTCGTCAGATTAAACAGGGGTGCCTTACCCGGTAGCTCAGCCACACAACCCGCTTTGGCCGAATCCAAAGACAGCAAGGCCGGGCGCGGATGCTTGACCTGCTCGGTGGAGGTCTGGTGACAGTTCACACATCCATACGTCTCTATCAACTCTTTACCACGCGCCGCATCCCCATTTAAAGGCTGCCCAGTCCCGGTGCTCGTCTTGGCATCCGCCAGCAAAAAGGACGCCAACGACTCAGCCTCTTCGTCGGTCAAGTTGAAATCAGGCATGCGCGTCCACGGGTAATCCTTACCCGGTTCTTTTAAAAATCCGACGAGGGCCCCCGGCTTAAACTTCCACGCAACATCCCGCAAGGGCAGTCGTGAATCTCCATCTACCGGAGCACCACTAGCCGGACGAACATGACACGAGGCACACCCAAGGGTCGCAAACAAATTGCCGCCCTCTTTTGCCAACGCAACATCGGGCGCGCCAGCTCCTACATCCGCAGTCGACAGGGTCGTGAGGTATGCAGCCATATCCCACGCATCCGTCCGACCCGCTTTCATGGCCGATGCAACATCGTGGTCAGGCAGCAACCTAGGCATACGCGCTTGTGGGCGTAGCGCTACCGGGTTCTGTATCCAGTGGGCCATCCAGTCAGCGTTCAAGCGACGGCCGACGTCGATCAAGGACGGCGATGTCGTCGCCAACTCGGGCATACCGTCTTTCCCGAAGCCCGAGGCCTCGGCGTGGCACTGGATACACTGCTGCTGCGCAAACACATCCCGGCCATGACGGATCTTCATTCCGCTGGCTTCATGTTCATCCACGTCATGCACCAAAAAAGATGCTGGCACAGGCTCCCATGGAAAATCACGACCCTTCCAAAGTAGCCGGAGTTGACCATCCCCATCCGCCGGGCTCTTATACGCACACACGAAGGGAATATCCCCCGGGTTCAACCGGATCCGAGCAGATTCCACTCCAGAAAGATCATCTCCCTTAGACTCCAGAACCACCTCGCCGTTCACGGTTAACACCGCATCACCCTTGCCAACAAATTTGAAATAAAGGCGCTGTCGGCTAGCGAGCTTGAAGGATCCGGTCCACGTGGCAGTATACGCACCCGATGCAATAAACGGACTCGGAGCGTCGCCCTTCATCACACGCAAGGCAACCACGCGACTGCGACGCACATCCCGCGTGTTCCCATCCACGGACTGAAGCTCTAATCGAGCTCCAGAAAGCCCTTCAGATTGACCAGACACCGTCAGCAACAAGAGTCCCAGCCATGCCCCTAAAATCTTTCTCATCTTCACGTTCATAAGTCGGTCCCTATAGAAAAATAGTCGCTCGAAGCACCCGCTCAATAACTCCAGCTAGCTACTTCACCAATTTATTCATGCTGTATAAGGCATAGCCGTCGTGCGACACCACGTCCCCACCAGAACCCTTCAACCCTTTACAGCGAAGCTCAGCCACAAAATCCTCTTTCAGCCCATCCACCGCTATCGAGACGGTCTTACCGTCCTTCTGCAGGTCCGCCGCGGTAACAACCAAGCCACCCTGCTGGTGCTTAGGCGCGCCATAACTATGCGTGTATCCATAGCGCCACGTGCTTAAGGTGAAGTTTCCAATCGCGCAAGTTGCGGGATCAATCGGCTCAGTAAACTCGAGATCAAACCCACCCTTCTTAAGCGTCATACGCTTAAGGGAAAACGGCGCTTTCCCCGAAAAGACGATTTTCTTTAATCCCGCACCTCGACCCCAACCCCGAGCAGTCTGCCCCAAATACATCGCACCCTCTTCATCGAACAGAATACGATTTCCACCACCACCAATCGACCCGTCGTTCAAAAACTGGTAACACGCACCCTGATACTGGCCCTCGACTTTATCCATGGTCACCCGCATCACGAGGGATTGAATGACATCCGGAATCACCATCTGACCTCCGAATGGACCAAAGGCATCCCCTTCAGGAATCCACGCCGGATGGCCACATGATCGTCCCAAGTTCGTGTACGGAATGTGAACAACCGGACGCTTACGCATGTCGTTCAAGACCTTGAGCCGTTCTTCCTGCGGCATGGCGATGATCGTTTTCACTCTTTCCGCCTGCGTCGTATCCCACAACAGCCCGTCTGGATGACCCAAGAAATCGCCAGCCTCCGCATGCATCAACATGCCGGCCGACATGAAACTGCCCTGATTGTCGGTCGTAAAAAGTTCTTCTTTCGCGCTCAGGGCTAGACCGTTCGGTGCTCGCAAACCCACGACATGGCGAGTCCACTTGCCGGTCTTATCGATCTTCAACAACCATCCCCGATCCGACGAGACCGAGGTCCCTAACCATCTCCCTTTAAAAGTATTCTTCGTATGCAAACCAAGCCCCAGATTCACAAAGAAATTGCCCGCCTTGTCCCGAACAAGACCAATGGCGAATTCATGATAGGATCCGATATACCCCCATCCACTCGAAAAACGATGATAGAGATCCGCCTTCCCATCCCCGTCTTCATCGACCAATCGCGTGAGCTCAGACCGCTGCTGCACATAAACCACCTCAGCGCTATCCGCAACCAGTCCATGCATTTCTTGCATGCCAGAAGCAAAGCGGGTCCACGTCTCGCCTTTTAAAAACCACACGTCACCACGTCGCAGGCCAACAACAAGTGTCCCGTCCTCTAAAAGCTGCAAGCCCGTAACCTCGAGCGTTACGCCCGCCGGCCCGTCAATCGAGCTCACGGTATACCCGGTAGGATCCGCCTGCACTCCGACTGCCTGCATCCCCACAATAACAAAAACGCCAGCTATGAGTTGTCTCAGCATGACTACTCTCCCACCCTAAGCGTGACATCAAAAACGAGGTCTTTCTTCCCAGCCACACTCAACTCTCGCCCATCAAATACTCCGACTGACGAGGTCCAGTCTCCCCCGCCCGCTGCCCTGAAAATGACATCCGCGCTAGAGCCCTTTACCTGTATCACCTGCTTCAGGCTCCCGTCGCTTACAACAATGCGATGCTCGACTGTAGCGTGTCCAACGGTATAGAGAAATACGGGTGCACCATCAGTGCCCAAACGATAGCCTTCATAGACCGGAGTTTTCTCAGCATCCACCCTCAGGCCAGACTCCGTCCCTTCGGGCGTCAACAGGCGCTCCCCTAAAATGTCCGCACCGGAGCCTCCACGTCCTGACCATTCAGAATTCATGTCCCCAACCCCACCCCGCCACCCCAACGCAACGCGGCAGCGATGCACGTCAAACGCATAGTGCAGACCGTTCGCATTGCCCACCAAAACAGCAGACAGTCCAACACTCTTGCGGTACCGATTGTCTCGAAAGTCAACCCGCTGAACGACCGGCCGAGCGTTTA
>CAXMRT010000094.1:0-6898 GCA_964196025.1 uncultured Gemmatimonadales bacterium
CATGCGGGTATGGGTTAAATTTTCGCGGTTTTTGAGGGGGATACTTATGAGTACTGACACACAACTTGAATATGGCGAAACGACGATTACCTGCGCCTGTGGGCATGTGTTCACACTAAAGTCTGCAGGTCGCGAGATGCACATCAACACCTGTTCGGAGTGCCATCCGTTTTTTACTGGTCAAGCGAAGTTCATCGACACAGAAGGTCGTGTTGAGAAATTCCGCAAGCGCTACGCGCAAAGCTAGCCAGCTTTATCTTTTCTGGGACCTCACCTGCTCTGCAGGTGTGGTCCTTTTTGTATCTAGGTGTGATTAGTGTAGGCCCACGATGATCGACGAAAAGCATATTTTAGACCTTAAAGCTCACCTTTGTGAACTCGAGACTTCTCTTGCGCAACCCGACGCTGCCGCGGACCAGAACCAGTTTCGAAAGCTCTTGAAAGAGCATGCTTCCACGAAAAAGCGTCTGGTGGTTGCAGGCACCTACTTTACCTATCAGACGACGATAAAGGATAGTCGCGAGCTCCTTGATGACCCGGATATGGACGACGAGTTGAAGGAAATGGCTCGTGAAGAGTTGGAAGAGGCAGAGCGACATATAGAAAAGGCAGAGAAAGAGTTGATGTTCATGTTGTTGCCTCCCGATCCTTCTGAAGAGCGTACGGCTATGTTTGAGATTCGGGCGGGAACCGGAGGGGACGAGGCGGCCCTCTTTGTCGGTGATCTTTATCGTATGTACGCTCGTTATGCCGAGGTGTTGGGCTTTAAAATGGAGATTTTCGATTTGAGTCATTCCAGTGTCGGCGGCTATAAAGAGGTCGGGTTTTCCATCGCGGGCGACGATGCTTACAAAGTATTTCGATATGAGAGTGGCACCCATAGAGTACAACGTATCCCTGAGACCGAATCTCAGGGGCGCATTCACACTTCAGCCGCAACAGTCGCCGTCTTTCCAGAAGCGGATGTCTCGATGGACTCGGAACTGGAACCGGCTGATTTACGTGTGGATCTGTACTGCGCCTCCGGACCGGGTGGCCAACACGTCAATACAACTCAGTCCGCTGTGCGTATCACGCATCTGCCCACGGGTCTGGTTGCGCAGTGCCAAGAGAATCGGTCGCAGCACCGGAATCGTGACCAGGCTCTCTCTGTATTGACTGCGCGTGTGGCGGACAAGCTTCGTTTCGAAGAAGAGGCAAAGCAGGGGGCTGACCGTCGTTCCATGATTGGCACGGGTGATCGTAGTGGGCGAGTGCGCACCTATAATTTTCCTCAAAACCGGTTGACGGATCATCGGATTAATCTCACTTTGTATAGTCTGGATCGCGTGATGGAAGGGGATATGCAGGAATTAGTTGATTCGTTGCGTGACCGCGATGTTGAGGATAGATTGAAGGCTGAGCTTGAAATTAAGGGTAGCGAATGACTGTAGCTGAAAACTTGATCGCTACAACTGATCGATTACAGGCTGCAGGCCTGGAAGATGCGGAGTCGGTGGCCGAAATTTTGTTGGCGCACGCGCTCTCTTGTTCACCCCTGGAGGTTCATCAACGGGCGGGAGGTACGCTGACTGATGCACGATCAAAAAAACTGGAGCGTGCTGTTGTTGAGGCAGAAGCTCACGCGCCTCCTCAATATATACAGGGTTTTACCGACTTTATGGGGTCCCGATTCAAAACCGATCCACGGGCACTCATTCCTCGTTCTGACACGGAGTGTCTCGTGCGGGCGGTGCTTGAAACATTGGATGAAAATGAATCGGTCCGGGTCTTAGATTTTGGGACAGGGACAGGATGTATCGCCATTAGTCTTAAACTTGCACGGGATTGCTGGCTGGTCAGCGGGGCCGATTGTTCCCCTGAGGCGCTGGAACTTGCCGGAGAAAATGTCCGGAAACATGATTTAGAACGAGGTGTTAATCTGGTTGCTGCGAGTTCCCTAAAAGGATCTGCGGAATCTGAGTGGGACGTGATCGTTTCCAATCCGCCTTATATCACTTCGTCAGAATACACAGACCTAGATCCTCGCGTGAAAGACTATGAGCCTGAGCTGGCCCTGGTTTCGGGTGAAGATGGTTTGGATATGATGCGACACCTTGTCTCCGAAAGTTGCCGTGTGCTGAAGCCGAAAGGGTGGCTGTTTTTGGAAATTGGGCACTTGCAGGGTGCAGCGGTACGGGAATTATTGGCGTCTCATGGTTATGACAAGATCGAGATTGTGCAAGACCTCGCGGGTCGAGATCGCGTGGCACAAGCGTCTAATGCGGGCCTGGCAGTTGTTGTGTCTCAATCGACGATGCCCGTGCAGTCCACATTGAAGGGCTTGGCCGGTGAGAAAGAGGCCAAGGTTGACCCTCGTGAGGGAGGCGGGTTCGCGTCTGATTCCGCCATGGAAGATGATCTGGGGGATGAGCCTGTGGCCGAGGATACTACGGCTGCTGATGAGTCAACTGATGAAAACTAGTTTTGGGATGGTCTAAATTAGTGCTGTGGGCACTTATTGACATTGAGTGGGAGATATTATGAGTAAGTATAAGATAGCGGTCGTACCAGGCGATGGTATTGGACCGGAGGTTGTGGCTGTCGGGTTGGATGTCCTGAAAAAGGTGTCTGCTAGGCATAACTTTACATATGAGACCGAGAGGTTCCCGTTTTGCGGCCAGCACTACCTCGATACCGGTGAAGTGCTTACGGACGAATCGGTCGCTGCATTGTGTAAGCATGATATCATTTACTTGGGGGCCGTAGGGTCTCCGGATGTGAAGCCGGGTATTCTTGAGAAGGGGATTCTCTTAAAACTCCGCTTCGAGTTGGATCAATACATCAACTTGCGACCGGTTAAGGTTTATCCCGGAATTGACATTCCTCTCAAAGACAAAGGCGCTGAGCATCTGGATTATGTCGTCGTTCGTGAGAACACAGGTGGGTTGTATAGCGGAGTCGGCGGGATAATGATGGAAGGCACTGTCGATGAAGTGGCTGTCCAGTCTATGGTATACAGCTACAAGCAGGTCGAGCGGTGTCTGCGGTATGCCTTTGAGCTGGCGATGACACGTGAACGTCGCACGTTGGCGCTTATAGGCAAAACGAATGTCTTGACCTATGTCTTTGATTTGTGGGATCGGGTGTTTAACGAAATGGGCGCAAACGAATTTCCTGAGGTAACGCGCGAGTACTACCATGTAGATGCAGCGTGTATGCATATGGTGAATGAACCCGAGCGTTTCGACGTCATGGTGACATCCAATATGTTTGGGGATATCATCACGGATCTGGGTGCTGTTACGCAGGGTGGTATGGGAATGGCGGCGAGTGGGAATTTGAATCCTACCCGAGAGATGCCATCCATGTTTGAACCGGTCCATGGTTCAGCGCCTGATATTGCGGGCCAGGACAAGGCAAACCCACTTGCGGCGGTTATCACTGTAAAGATGATGTTGGAATACCTGGGTGAAGCTGGGGCTGCAGCAGATGTGGATGCCGCGATTAGTGCGGTTACTGCGGCGGGCTTCGACGGGTTGGGAACGCGTGCAATTGGTGAAGAATTGTTAAAGAACTGCTAAACTCAGTTGAGGTGGACTAGTGTCGGATAGTGAAGAAAAGAAGTCGGAGCAAAAACCGCAACGGCCGAAAAAAGATAAAGACGCCGTTGCTAAGCCTCGTGCGCAGTGGTGCGTGGTAGCAAACATTCGTGAACGTGTGAAGGTTGGCCCGAAAGGCGGCGAAGTTCGCGAAGGTCACCCTCACTTTGTTGCACGCTCAAAAATGCATATTGTTGCGCTGGATCGTGAGCATCGTGCGGGCGGGGAACTCAAATCAATTGGTCGCCACCAGGAGACTGGACGGTTGGCGTGCATGGTTGTCCGGCGACGTTTTTTGACTGGGTGGCGGGTGAAGTTTGTCCATACGCCTCGAGTGTTGACCATGATGGCTGAGTCGAATCCAGAGGGATTCTGGACTGAGCAAGGGGCAAAAAACTTTGTGTCCCGCATGTTGGCTGAAGACGCCTCGTATGACGTACCGCTAGACGAGTGACTCAGGATGGCGGAGAGGGGGGGATTCGAACCCCCGGTAGCCCCATTGTGACTACACAGGATTAGCAATCCCGCGCTTTAAACCGCTCAGCCACCTCTCCCTGTTAACGTCATGGTGAAACAGTGCGTGCATGTATCGACACCGTGTTCTCACATGAGTGCGAAAAGATAGCAGAAGGCACGAAGCTGAGGCAAGTCGAATCGTGTCGATTCGAATTCAAAAAAACAGGTTCCCGTTAGGCGGTTACTGCGGTACTAGCGGAGAGGCTTGCGAAGCTGATGCTGCGAAGCTCTTTCGTGAGGTCTTCTAGGTCGTTTATAAACTGTTCCTGCTTTTCCGTAACGTACTCTTCGCCCAATTCGTGGTAGTACCGAATGCCGTTTTCGAGGTTGGCCCGGAACGTTTCGAAGTACTTGAGTGTCCGGTCGGAGAGGTCTAAGGAGACTTTTTCGAGCTCGTTTTTGAGGTAGTCTATATAGAGTTCAAGTTCACGGATAAGCATGT
The DNA here is from genome assembly GCA_964196025.1 of uncultured Gemmatimonadales bacterium. Classification (GTDB taxonomy): domain Bacteria; phylum Verrucomicrobiota; class Kiritimatiellia; order CAXMRT01; family CAXMRT01; genus CAXMRT01. Next base: position 4,540 of record CAXMRT010000094.1, read on the forward strand.
GGGGTCTATTGGCGTTGCTGAGCAGCGAAATTCGACCATAAATATGATCGACCATTTCCTCTAAGGTTGCTGTTTTGTTGAAATTGATTATGTTCGGTCCGCAACAAATTGCTGGAGTTACTTTTTCCTCTAAACTGTTTTTGCGGGTCGCCACGCCGGCAAGATCATGACAGATGCATGATTTCCCAAGAACGTAGGTGCGTAGCGCCTCAAGCTTGTTCGCGGGCAGCTTGCGCGTTTCGATTTCGACCAATTTCTTTTTCTGGTAAGCTCTAGAAGCGGTGCAAATGGGGATGTCTGTAAATTCGGTATTTGAGACTAAGAAGCCCTTCGGGCAGGCGCTTCCCGGAACGTTTGCGTCCACGCGTTCGCGACGAGCTACTTCGCTGTCGGATGTCCGCAGGTTCCAATAACGGATTCCTAAGGGTGAGCTGTCGCTCAGAAATACATCACTCTTACCTGCAGACCGTAGGCGCTGCATGTGGGTGTCGTCGACAGTTGTCGCTTCAGGAACGAGAAGCCAGGGAGTGCCCCAGCCGGTTCCAGTGACGTTGAAGTGATCCCGCAGTAGTGCGTCCTCGCTGCACGTCCCAATTCCACCCTGTACGGTCAGATCGACCGCTAGCGCTTGGTCAGGGACGACCTTCTCTTTATTAGCGAGAGTTTTGGAATAAAGTGGAAACAGTTTTTTGATAAGCTCGGACATATTCTCTTTGAATTCATGGAGGATGGGGCCGAGTAGGTAGCCGTCGCTAGCAAACGCATGGCCTCCGCAGTTTAGACCCGATTCGATGCGAAACTCCGACACCCATAAACCGCGCCTTGCTAGGAACTTTCCTTGGATGATTGAGGAACGGTAGTCGCTAACTTTGAGTACAATCTTCTTCTTGATATCCCCGCTGGCGTTCGGGAAAAAGTCTTTAAACGTAGCGATGTAACTGTATAAGCGTTGATTGATTCCTGCAGAAAATATGATAGCTGATTCAAGCGTGCTGTGGGCGTAGCCCCGTAACGCTGCTTGTGCATCAGAGAGTTCCGGTGCGAGTTGTGTTTTTCCGCGGAACTTCGCGGCATCTACCTTTGTCATAATATTGACGTCGATTGAACCAGGTGTGGCTTTTTCTCGAAGAACAGCCTGTTGTTCGAGTCGTGATGTTGGATCTTCGGTTTCGAGCATAGTGTCGTAATTTTCTTTGAGCTCACCAGCGGGGAGCATGCTGAAATAGCGGGTAATTTCAGATCCCGGTTCGAAGGGTGAGCTTTGGAGCTCTTTGACCTGTCGCTTCAATATTTTGTCGACGAGGTTTAGGTACGCTGTGATTCTCCGGGCGCGGGAGTCTTCACTCTTTGCGCGGATTTCTTCATAAGGCTCGTTGTTGGTTTCACTGTAAAATTTTCGCATCTGCTCAACGAGAACATCGTCCACGATGGAGATAACCGAGGATATTCCATAGCGTGCGACACGGAGAGGTGTGTCGATCGTGAAGCCTGTACCCATAACGGGTATGTGAAAGCTGTGATTTTTTTGTGTCATGCTTAACCCTGATGTGTGTGTAAGTACCCCAAACAGCACAAATATACTGGAAAAACGCTGCTTACGTCAAATTAATAGATGGAGTGTAGCTATTATTGATTTGCTTGGCAATTCTTGTCAGCGAGGTGCCAATAGGATTCTGTAGAACCGGCCCAGAAGGGCCTAATTTTCTTGGATGTAGGATTGCTGTAAAGTGAGCAAGGAATAGGCGGTAGTTAGGATCGGATCCTTCTCCCACCAACGTCCGTTCTCGTTCACCCAGAAGCCTTTACCACCATCTATCGTCTGACTCGAGACGAGTTTTTTAATCAGTTGCTCGCGCCAATTGATCACCTCTTTTGATCCCGCGCGCTGGACGTAGTCGCGGCCAGTGGCGTTCATGCACTTGCTCATAACGTTCAGGAAGAAGAAGACGCCTTGCTGGCCCATGCCGGGGTTCTCGTCGACGGTCCAGTGGTTGCATGTGATGTGTGGGAAGGTACATTGGGAGTTTTTACTGTAGTAGCGGACGCCGCAGGTGGACGAGCGGCGTCGTCGCGACGCCACAATCCGAGTGTGCCACGCGCCGTCCAGATGGCGGTGGTCAGGCAACACTGACGGCGGTTGAAATTGAAGACTTGCTTTTCATTCGTGAAGAGGAAAAGCTCGCTCGCGACAGCTACATAACACTGGGTGGAATCTGGGACTTGATGGTTTTCGAGAACATTGCCCTTTCCGAACAAAGACATATGGATGCCGTCAAAAATCTTCTTGTTAAGTATGACCTGCCGGATCCAGTTGTAGACGAATCGGATGTGGGATTTTTTGTTAATCAGGATTTGCAGG
>CAXMRT010000095.1:0-5009 GCA_964196025.1 uncultured Gemmatimonadales bacterium
CTGTGCGGGGAAGGAATTCACTGATCTGAATACCATCGACATTTGTGTTGATGCTTTTGACTGGGCCTTGCACGTCGGGTGACTCGGGCTTGGTGTCAAAGGTGTCGAGGTGGCTCATGCCGCCGCGCATGTTGAGGAAAATCACGTTGCGTGCGGGACCATGGTGAGAGCCGGGTGTGGCGCCGAAGGTTGGGCTAGTCAGTGCATTGCCCACGAATGGCGCGACGCTAACACCTAGGCAGGTGCGAGCAGTGTTCGACAGAAAGTGTCGACGTGTTACTTCTTCAGAAAATGATTTATCGTTACTCGCCATGTGCTGCTCCTATTGGATGAAAATAAATTCGTGGGAATTAGAAAGGGTCCAGACGAGGTCCTTGTATCCGTTTTCGCCGCCGGCCTTCAGAACGCGAAGCCAGGTGCTCGATTCTGTTCGGGTGGGCTTACGGTTGAGCATGCTTAGGAAGGCGACGTCTAACTTGTCGTTAGAGGTTGCCGCCGCTTTCATTCGTGCGGTCAGTTCTGAGGTTCCGCGTCCGATCAAATCGTTTTCGACGTAGCCATTGATTAGTGACAGGACTTGTGTGACGACGGCGTCTTGATTGTTGTTTTCGATCTGTTCGCGGTCGGAGGCGCCGAACATCCGAACGAGATGGCCCGCGGGGGCGGGGGACGTCAGGTCCGCAGCGCGACGATATTTATTGGAGACGCGACCTCTTGCGTAGCCTTTTCGGTTAAATTGGGCTGAGAGTTTTTTAACCTCTTTCCAGTCCTTTTTTCTCTTAGCAGCGGCCATCTTTTGCTTCATGGCGCTCTTCTCTGCCGCGAATTTTTCGTTGGCGGCGAGGTCCTTGGAGTCGAACTTATACTTCTCCGCTTGGATGGCGATCAGCTTTGAAAGAGATCCTTTGTCGTCATCGTATTTAGCCTTATAGGTGGTCGCGAGCATTTTGGCTTCGGCCGTGATTTGCGGGGCGCTCATTTTCGAGTAGATGTCGTATTGGGAATAGTATGTACGCCGTGGGTTTACTGGGGCTGGCTGGTCAACATTGTTGAGCGTCAGGGTTAGGAGCGAGTCCCAGACCTGTTCACCGCTCATACGACGCAGTAGAGGGCCTTGGAAACGGTAGACGTCCGTTGCCAGCGTGTCTTCGCGAGTGGCCTGTCGCTGGTAGGTTTGTGTGTTGTAGACGACGCGAAGGAATTGTTTCATGTCGTAGCGAGTGATTTCGATCAAGGCTTCTAGCTGTTTCATGAGCGCGGGGTTGCTGGCGACAGTCTTGTCGGTGATCTCGTCAAGAGGCTCGATCAGGGCCCGGCCCATCGCTTGACGCCAGAGCCGATTGGCAATGACGGTGTTGAAGCGGGGTGTGTCGTGTGACGTGATCCAGTCAGCGTAAGCGGCCCGGGATCCAATATCTTTTGAGGGAGGCTGTTTGCCTCTTTTCGCTTTTTTGGGCTGTGGGCCGAAGGTCAGTGCGACATCTGCGCCGAAGAGCGTATCGGCCTTAATGCTTTGTCCGGGCTTTCCATTGTCATAGGCGTAGTCTTTGGGAAGTTTGATGACTCCTGCCCCGCCGTGATCCAGTCCATTAACGAGGGCATCTGAGACGATTCGGTTCGCTTGTCGTAGGTTGTTTTCCGAGGGCGTGCGCCCTACCCTTGGCAAGGCCTTCTTTACAAGCGCGCCGGAGGACCTAAGTCGCATCGAGCTGACACCCTCAGTGAATGCTGCCATTTTGTAGAAATCCAATTGGGTCCATTTGTCGAAGGGATGGTCGTGGCACTGCGCGCATTGAAGTTGGGTTCCGAGAAAAATTTGTGCGGAGTTGGCCATGTTGTCGAGCGGCATGCCCTTGTCTCGCAGGTAGTAGCCAACGGCTCCGTTGCCGCGTTTCCAGGTGGGGCCATCGGCTGCGATGAGGTCGCGCACGAACGCGTCGTAGGGCTGGTTTTGTTTTAACGATGTTTTGAGAAAGTCGATGTATGGTTGTCCATTGTCAGCGCCGTTGTTCCCAGGCAAGCGTGTCTTTATTCGAAGAATGTCGGCCCAGAGGTTGAACTGATGGCTGACGTAGCCGGGTGAATCGAGCAGTTGATCGATGAGTGCGCTTCGTTTCGAGGACGAACGGGTCTCTAGGAATGCGGTCGTTTCGGTATAAGAGGGAATGCGTCCGACGATATTGAGGTAGGTGCGACGTACGAACTCTTCGTCTGAGCTGCGAGCGTTTGGGCGTTTTCCGTGTGATCGAAGATCCGCCTCGATGAGGACGTCCAGTTTCTTGCTGAACGGAAGGAGCTTCGACACGGGAATGGCGGTGACTGATTTTCTCGGGGCTGGCGTGGCGGCGTTGGCGACAGGGGCGATACCCAATGAGCTCGCGACTGCTGTACAGAACAAGCGGTGTAACCATTTGTAATTATAGATGCTTACGCTCATAGATCGATATTACCTTCTTTGACGTGCGTGTTCAATGATTCGCTCTATTTCTTCCCAGGATTGCATTTTGTGCAGACTTTTTTGTCTCTTGCTGCGGCTTTGCAGCAGGCGTGCTGACAGCGGGAGCCTTTGGCTGCGGCTTTCGCGCAACAGCTATTTGCATCGAACCGTTTCATGGATTTGCGGGTTTTGCCTGCTGCGGTTGCCTTGCCATCGGTTCCTTTGGCTCGTGTTGGTGAGGTCTGGCCGAGGGTTGTCTCGAAGTGGATCGTGGCATTTGGAAGTTTCTTGCGGAGCTCTGAAGCGCCTTTTTTGGTTATGCCGGTCTGCCAGACGTAGATGTTTTTGAGGCTCTGCATGCGAGCGAGGGTCGGAACGGCCTTATCGCTCACTTTGGTGCCATAAAGATTAAGGCTGGAGAGAACGCGAAGTTGGGCAAGGGCGGCGATTCCTTTGTCCGTTACGGCGGTACTGTGTAGATCAAGTTGGGTGAGCCGCGGCATGCCGGCCGCTGCACGCAAACCACTATCGGTGATTTTGGTGCGAGAGAGATCGAGGTGTGTAATGTGGTTACGTAGAGAGGTGAGGGCGTTCAGGTCGCCATCGTCTGTCTCGGGAGCTCCACCAAGGAAAGATGCGTAGAGGAGAGGGTTGCCTTGGGCGAGTGCGTGCGTGTACACGCCCTTGGCTCGCGCGGAGTTTAGCGTGTTTGCAGGCAGGGGCGAGACGGTCTTGGCAAGACGGTCGAGTGTAGTCAACTTTTTGTCTGGCTGTCCACCGGTAGGGGTGGGCGTGTCCGTAAAGCCTTTCTCGTTTCCTTTCCACTCGCCCAATCGAGCTCCTTGTACGATCCAGTTCCGAATGAGCTCTGTTTGTTTCTTCGTAAGAAGGTCTCCCTTCTGGGGCATGATGTCGGGATCGTCTTTGTCTAGGGTGGTAGAGGTGTAGATCGAGCTCTTCTCGGGCTTGCCGGTAACGATGATTTTCCCGTTTTCTCCGCCCTGGATAAGGCCGCGCCGACCATCTAGGCGTAGTTTGCCCTTCGGTTTCTTAAGCTTTCCGCCTTCCTTATAGGCTTGCCGATGACATGAGACGCAGTTTTCTTTGAGGATTGGGAAGATATCCCGCTCGAAGTTGATCGCGGCGGCATCGCTGCTGAGCGGTACTAAGGTAAGACCTACGGCTGCGACGAGAGCTGCAGATGAATATGATGTAAGTTCCATTATTTTGACCAATCGACGTTGAGCGCTCTGATACCCAGTGATCATGCGTTCCCTTTTCTTACGGTTCAAAATCGTGTGCATGACTGAAAATTTTGATGAAGGGGTCTTCTGATGTGTGATTTTTACGGATGCTGAATAAACGAACTCCACTCTTGCTTTAGAATCGGAGGATCGCCAAAATCCTCCCTTCTGAGGGTATTACCATGACGCTAGACAAAAATAAAGTAGGTATCGGGCTCTTGCTTGTCGTTGTGACGGTGGCAGCTATTTTTTCCCTGACACCTCGGCCACTTAGCACGAAGCGCTCCAATGATGCCGGAGGGGCCAAGGCCTTTGTTGACCAACATGCGGGTTTTGTGGATCAGGCGTCGTGTGTGTCCTGTCATGCCGATCATGCCGAACAGTGGGGGCACTCCGATCATGCGCTTGGGATGCAGCGCGCGACAGAGGAAACGGTTCTCGGCGATTTTGACGATGTGGATGTTGTGCACTTCGGGATGACGTCTCGACTTTATCGGGCTGACGGAAAGTTCATGGTGCACACCGATAATGAGGACGGAGTCATGACGGATTTCGAGATCTCGTATACGATAGGCATTCGACCCTTGCAGCAGTACTTGGTGGAACGCGAAGGCGGACACATTCAGACCTTACAGTTGTGTTGGGATACGGAGAAGAAGTCCTGGTTCCGCTTATATGATGAGCCGATCCGCGCGAACGATCCGTTGCATTGGACGGGGTTAAACTTCCGATGGAATTTTATGTGTGCGGATTGCCACACCACATCGCTTCAGAAGAACTACAATGTGGAGACGCATAGTTATGACACGAGCTGGTCACACATCAACGTCAGTTGTCAGGCGTGTCACGGTCCTGGTGAGGCTCATGTGGCCTGGGCGGGTTCCCACCAAAAAGGAGCGCCGTATACGGATGCGGGCTTGGACGTGACTCTATCGGCCACCAATTCTCATATTGAAGTCGAGGCCTGCGCGCGGTGTCACGCGCGCCGCAACCATGTGGATGCGCCGTATCGCCATGGAGGAGCCTTTGCGGACTTCTATGAGCTTTCGACGCTTCGGGAAAACTTATACTACCCCGATGGACAGATTCAGGATGAGGTCTATGTGTATGGATCCTTTGTGCAGTCCAAGATGTATCACAAGGGTGTTCGGTGTACCGACTGTCACAACCCGCATTCAGCCGAGACACATGTCACGGGCAACGCCTTGTGCGTCCGTTGTCATCAACCCACGCCACCTCCGACCTTCCCGAGTCTGAAAGCTGTGGATTATGATTCGCCTGCGCATCATTTTCATGAAATAGGGACACCTGGGGCGCAGTGTGTGAAT
>CAXMRT010000096.1:0-17649 GCA_964196025.1 uncultured Gemmatimonadales bacterium
CGTACAGAAAATGACAGGGAAGTGGTGACATGACGCGCTTCTCGGCGATCAACTAAGGAAGGCTGGCGCGCGTGTGAATGCGCACTCTACGTATGAATATACTGGTTATCAATTGTGGTTCATCTTCGGTGAAGTATCAGGTGGTCGACCCTGATACGGGCGCGCTAGCCCTCAAGGGCTTGATTGAGAAGGTCAACAGTGAGGTCAGTCCGACTGACGCGCTGGCCCAGGTTCTTAAAGAAGCGGCGCCGTTTGCGGTCGGAGCTGTTGGGCACCGTGTGGTTCACGGCGGTCCGAATTTTTACGAGGCGGTGCAAATTGACGAGTCAGTCATCCAGCAGATCGACGCATGTGCGGCGCTTGCGCCCTTGCATAACCCGCACAATTTAGCAGGCATTCGTGCGGCTCAGCAGGCCTTGCCGGGGATTCCACATGTGGCGGTGTTTGATACGGCGTTTCATTCGCGGATGCCGCGGCGTTCTCGGACCTATGCCATCGATCTCGATTTAGCGGAGGCCCATAACATCCGGCGATATGGGTTTCACGGAACCTCGCATGCCTATGTGGCAGGTTTGACTGCGGCTCACATGAACCGAGATCTATCATCGTTACGGATCGTGACTCTGCATCTGGGTAACGGCTCCAGTGCGTGCGCAGTGGAGTTTGGTCATTCGATGGACACCAGCATGGGAATGACACCGTTGGAAGGGTTAGTGATGGGAACGCGTTCCGGTGATATTGACGTGGGGGCGGTGTTGGCCTTGATGCGCAGCGAGGGGCTTAGCGTTGATGACGTGGATGTGTTGTTGAATAAAGAAAGCGGGCTGAAGGGACTGTCGGGGGTGAGTCATGACATGCGTGACGTCTTGGCGGCCGCTTCCGATGGAAATGATCGCGCCCGTTTAGCGGTGACCGTGTTTGCGCATCGAGTGCGTAAGTATGTCGGTGCCTATGCTGCGGCGATGGGTGGCGTGGATGCAGTTGTGCTGACGGGTGGTATTGGAGAGGGGAGCGCTGAGATGCGCCGCCGAATTTTACAGCGCATGGATTTTTTGGGTTTGGTGTTGGATGACGATGCGAACGCGGATGCGATGTTGAGTGATGATCAAGCGGTTGTGACGATCAGTCGATCCCATTCCCCGGTGCAGGCGATGGTCGTGAAGACGAACGAGGGCTTGATGATTGCCCAGCAGACTGCGGCTCTGGTAGGGAGGGCGCGTGTGTCTGGAGACGCGGGTCCGATTCCGATTGCTGTGAGTGCGCGGCATATTCATCTGACAGAAGAGACCTATGCCACGTTGTTTGGTGCTGACGCAGAGCCCACTCGATACAAAGACCTGTCGCAGCCGGGGCAGTTTGCGTGTGAGGACAAGGTGACATTGGTCGGTCCGCGTAGTCGGATTGAGGGCGTCCGTTTGTTGGCGCCGTTGCGATCAAAAAACCAGATCGAAATTTCACGAACCGATGAGTTCAAATTGGGTGTTGATGCACCCGTGCGGGACTCGGGGCATACCGAGGGGTCGGCGCCGATTACCTTAGAGGGGCCGTGCGGGACGGTTCACTTGTCCGAGGGCTTGATCTGCGCGCGTCGTCATATCCACATGACGGTGGCGGACGCGAAGCGCTATGGCGTATCGGACAAAGACGAGGTGGAGATCGCGATCACGGGAGGTTCGCGAGATCTTGTGTTTGGCGATGTGTTGATCCGTGTCAAAGAGTCGTATGCGCTCGAAATGCATATTGATACGGATGAGGGAAATGCCGCGGAGTTTAAGGGTGGCGACGGGGAGATTATTTGTCAGCCCATCGACGGGGCATCAGGTTCGCTGCGGCCGTCTACTGGAGGATGATGTAGCCGCCTTTTGCGAGTGCTATGACCGAGTCTTCATTTGGGTCGGGTTTGTAGCCGATTAAAATGAAGAGGGGTATTTTGGCGCCGGAAGCGGGATCTCGTCTGAGTTCAAAACCGGCTGGTAAGTCGTCGAAGGTATCAGAATAGGTTGCTTTAAACTGACCCTTTTTGATGGTGACAGGGGGTAGGGTTATTTCCGTTCGCTGATTACTATTCACGCCCATCACTTGACGAATCAAGACGTATTGCCGTCCTTTCGGTTGCGGGGCGTTGAAGTGGAAGGTGTAGGGGATGTGAGCAGGAATGCCTACGCGGACGACGGGCATTTCGTCGGGGATCATTAAGCATTCATCCTCGAGGGTCAGGTTGTTGTTTTGCATTTGCCCAATGAGGCCGGCGTAGGTGGTGTAGCGCGTTTTTTGCTCTGCGGTGAGGGCATAGCCCTGGACATCAAAACTGTATCCAGGATTGGCTTTGGCGGCGAGGACGTGTAGTCCGGCTATGTTCCGTTCGACTGCCGTACGTTCAGGAGATGACGTGGCGATCTTTTGTAAGTCTTGAAAAAGTCCGTGAGCCGAGACATAGGCGTCGATATCTTTTGTGGCCATGAAGAGGGATTGGGCTTGCGCGGTATTTGCGCTCAGGGCGTTAGTGCGGCAGGATTCGAGTAGCGCGAGGATCTCGTTCTTTTCTGGTGGGTTAGACCGGCACATCTCTGTCGCTAGAAAAGCGACTTTTTGATAGTCGTCGATCGTGATATTAGCGTTTTTGCTCGCGGCGGTGAGAGACTCTAGGTTGGTAGAGATGAAGGACTGTAGCATGTCGCCCAAGCCCTTCTTGATGCGTGCTTGGTAGGCGCCAGAGCCGTCTTTGACTTGAACCATGCCGAGATCGAATGAAGCCGTCTTGTAGGCCGTCGGATCTTTTTTGCTGCGTTCAAAGGTTTCGATGATTTCGTCAATTTTGGGTTCGAGGGTTTTGTCGATTTCGCGTGAGGCGTTCCACTCGAGCGACATTTTCCGGAGTTGTTTTTCGAGATGCGGATGTGCTTTGTGCGCTTTTTTGATTGCCGCCGCTACCGAGTCGTAGGTTGCTTGGGAGTATTTCTTGCCCTTGCTGTAGAGGGGAATAATGTTGCTCATTTTGTCTAAGGGGACGGTTATTTTTGTGCGGGTCTTGGTGTCCATGTAGTCCCAGCTCTTGCCGTCGGTGGTTTTCTTTATGGAGTTGGCTTGCAGGCTTTTTCCGTCTTTGGTGATGAGTAGGTAGTCGGCGAAGAGTGGCGTGGCGGCGAGTGAGAGAATGAATAGTAGCAGAAGGTGATGTCGAATCATGTTAGGTCGTCCGTGTTAGATTTATTAAAGATGAAGGATGTTTGAGACGGGTGCATTCTTTAATCGCGCTTACGTTGGCGCCAGATGAGGACGGCGAGGGTGATCGCCCATGCAGCTAGAATCATTATGACTCGCGGCGAGTGACCATCGGTTGCGTGGGTAAAAAAACGTCGCCAGAACCATCCGCCGACCACGAGGAGTGAGAGGCCGATCATGATCATGCCGGGCAGTTTACTTTTGAGAGAGAGTAAGGCGGCCCCGAGTATAGCGATTAGGCTGAGCACCCCGCCGAACCAGACGGCTTGCGGGCTCTCCGCTGTCTCGAGCTGCCGCCAGACTCCGCCTGCGAACACGATGATCGCGTATACGCCGACGGTGAGTTGAGTGGGGAGGCTGCTAGATGGTTTAGCTGGCTCAGACATGGCAGGTTTCCTTCTAGGTGAGGGTTGGGACGGGGTGTGTGGGTGGTTGTGGGTGTAAACGTGAGATGAGGGAGGTTTGGTTCATTCTCTTGGGGGCCATGAGTTTAGGTCGCATCCCAAACGGGGACGCCGAGAAGGTCGGCTAGTGTGTGGGCATCCGCTCTTAACTGACTGAGTTTGCCGTGGTCGACGACGTTGATGCGTTTGGCGTCAGAGAGGATGAGGTTGAGTTCGTAGCTGTAGTAGCTGCTCTTGTCGCCACGAACATGTTCGGAGGTTAGCTGGATGGCATGGATCTCGTTCAGAGGCGTAAGGTTTTTCGACCGGGGTTTTTTGTGGGTCATCTTGCGCAAGTTTATTTTTCCAACGGAGTAGTAGCCGGCTCGTTTGTCGAAAATACGCGGGCGAGCTCCGAAGTGATACATGCCGCCGCCGACCAGCGAGAAGATGAAGCCGACCAAGCCCAGCACCCATTGGTTTTCCTCTTGAGTCTGACCGGTCAGGAGCATGTAGAGCCACGCACCGAAACAGCCGAGTCCGACCAATAGAAAGACCATATAGAAGAAGAGCGCGCCGACTGATATTTTGAAGGCGCAGGAGTCTGGCGTGAGCATTTGGAGTGTGTGAGTACAGAAGCTTGCTCCGCCACTTTTGGCGGGAGACCACTCGGTTTTTGTTGCTATGGGGTCTTCGAGTGTGGCGGGGTCGAAACCCGAGTCTGGACGTTGACCAAGTTTTGCTAGGTCCTTTATGAACTTTTTAAACACGAGCGTTCCTTGTCGGTGACTAGAAGAGGCCGAGGACCTTCCTTTTGTAGAAGGGTTCACACTCGTTCGTAAAGTAGGTCGAGAGGCTGTTGGTTGAAATCGACATCACGTCGATGGCGGCCCCGGAATTTTCGAGAGGGGTGGTGAGGGTCTTGATCGCCTTCACTGCGACTGCGGCATCTTTGGTGGCATCGATTGCAACGAGCGTGTGCGGGGTGTGATCGGTGGCTGGGTTGAAAATTTGTGTGACGTAGGCTTGCTTGACATCTTTCATTTTCTTGAACGCGTCTGTGAGAATATCGATGAGTGCTTTTGGCGGCGTGCTGGCTTGACCCACTATCGTGGGGGCCCCATTGGTATCTAAATAGCCGGTGGATCGATTTAGAATGAAGCCACTGGCGATCCCGTTGACTTCACCGGTGGAGAGTGGACGCGAGGGCTCCGAGCCGGGGTTTAGGAACAAGGCGACACCTTGTGACTCAGCGATGAGTTCGCGTGCGCCGATCGGGAAGTGGTCTGAGCGCCCGGGAAGAATTTGTTTGAGTCGTCCTAGCGAGGAAAAGACGGGGATGTAGGTGAGTCCTTCGGATTCGACCTTGATGAGGTCGACGCCTGCCTTCTTTTTGAGGCTGAGCCCGGCCGAGGGGTCCTTGACGGCATCTTCGCGCACGACGATGAGGATCGATTCAGAGAGGACCGTATAAAAATATTCGAGTTTTGCGGGGTCCTGAGTGGCGTCCGCAAGGGCGTTTTCTAGAACTTCACCAGAGGGCAATTCCATACATGTGTCCTTTCACTAGGTATCGGCGGTGTCACTGCTTGACGCACTATAGGAAAGATCGGGACCTGCGTCGCTCCAAAAATGAGGAGATATCCGTTTGGAGAGCCAGCGTGCAAAGAGGGCGAAAGTGAGGATGCCGGCGGCGTCGGCCATGAGGTCGGTGAGGTCGAAGTTTCGGGTCGGGATTAGATATTGGCTGCATTCTTCGGTGATGGCGACCATCGCAACAAGGACAGGGCCCAGGAGGATGTGGCGGGCGCCTAGACGGATCGTCTTAAAGCGTGTCGAGACGGTGAGGCCGAGCGTTAGGAGGCCCCCGAGAACAAAGTGCCCGACCTTGTCGCTTAGGGGGTGTCCATCAAATGGGGCAAACAGGGGGATGCGCTGACCTGTATTAGCGAGGGTGACCGTGTGCACAAGAAAGGCGAAGAAGGTTGCGGTGAGCGCCATGCAGAGAGTTCGGAGTCGTGGAGTCGATGGATGTGTGTGAGGCATAGGGGAGAACTCTCCTTGGTTCATTGAGTATCGACCGAGCGATTGTTTTCGTCAAGTTCTGGGCACCCTGCTTGCTGGCGTGTGTTGCTCTTTTGCGTAGCATGGCTATTTCTGCGCGTATTGGACTCGTGCGTAGCGTCAAATCCGCTTGTCGAGAGATTGCCGCTTGTTGATACTTCTTATTCATTCAACGAGGAGGTTTATGATGATGCGTGTATTTTTGTGTGTGGTGGTTGTGGGTGGTTTTCTGTCGGCGGCACGGGGAGAAGAGTCGCCTGTGTATGAGTCTGACTTTTCGAAGAAGACTGCGCTGGATGCGTTTGATTGTACCGATAAGGCTGCTTGGCGTGTTGTGAGTAGCGACGGCCGTCCGACCTTGGAGTTGTTCCAGAAAAGTAAGTATAAGTATGAGGTTCGCTCGCCATTCAATATAGCCTTGCTCGCGACTCACACGTTCGGGAGTTTTGTGTTGGAAGCGGAGCTCCTACAGACGGGCAAAGAGTATGGCCACCGTGACATGTGCCTCTTCTTCAACTTTCAGGATCGTAGTCATTTCTACTATGTACACATTGCCTCTGTGGCGGACGACCATGCCAACCAGATTTTTATTGTGGATGGTAAGCCGCGCACAAAAATTTCGACGAAAACGAATAAGGGTAATGACTGGGGTCAGAAAGAGTGGCACAAAATCCGATTGGTTCGGGATGTGAAAAAAGGGACGATTCAGTTGTTTTTCGACGACATGAAGACGCCCGTGATGGAGGCTAGTGATACCACCTTTGGGCAGGGTTATGTGGGCTTTGGTTCGTTTGATGACACCGGCATGGTATCCAATGTGAAAATTTTCTCCAAGACCGCCAAGAAGGTAGAGGCCACAGGGATGTTGTTTAAGTAGGGTGCCGTCCGGAGGGTTGAGGGACGGATGCTTTGCGTGACCCTCCCCGCCTTACCAGGCACCCCGCCCGGGCGGGGACTTGTTGGTGGTGCGAGGGGCGGAGTTGGGCGTGAAAGACTTGTTTTGTGATCGGCGGCCGGGTGAGTTGGCGGGGGTTTGTGCGGTAGGGCTTATGTAGGGCTCGCATGTGCCAGCTGATGCACATTCAGAAGTTTTCCTCGTTGAGCGTTGAAAAAGGCACTGGCCATTTGTAGTTAGACTCCTATATGTTCAAAGCTTCAATTTACATTAACCGGAATGAATCAAAGGAACGAGACTATGTCTAAACGATGTCTTTATGCTGCGCTTGCAGCTGTGATGCTGGTCGTGACAACGCTGGGTGTTTCCGTGCAGGCTTCTGATGCGTTTGAATTCCAGAAAGGCGACACGGTTGCGATTCTTGGAAATGGTCTTGCTGACCGCATGCAGCATGATGCGTGGACGGAAACGGTTCTTCAGAGTGAGTTGAAGGGGCTGGATGTCAGTTTTCGGAATTTAGGCTTTTCGGGGGATCAGGTTGATCAGGCTCCGCGGAATAGAGGGTCGATAACTGTTGAGAACTACGTGAAGCATGTTAAGGCCGATGTTATCTTTGTGATGTTTGGTTACAACGAGGCCTTTGCGGGAGTTGGACAGGCCGATGCTTATAGGACAAAACTCGTTAACCTGGTGAAGACTTATCGGGGCTTACAGTCGAGTGGTGAAACTGCGCCGCGCTTTGTTCTATTTTCGCCGATTGCGTTTGAAGCGACGGGGAATCCGAATTATCCGGATGGGCTTAAGCAGAATCAAGCGCTAGCGGCTTTCTCTGAGGCAACGCGAGTTGCGGCTGAGGAAGCAGGGGTCATGTTTGTGGACCTCTATGGCCCAACGTTCCATATGTTTGATTCGAACAGTGACCAGTTGACCTTGAATGGCGCTCATCTGAACGAAGAGGGAAACCGTTTGTTGTCTCAAATCATCGCTAAATCCCTTTTTGGGAAACCTGTTGCAGCTAGCAAGAAGCTCTCGGGCTTGCGTGATGCGGTAAAAGATAAGAACTGGAATTGGCATAACCGCTATCGCGCGACCGACGGCAACGACGTCTGGGGTGGACGGTCTAAGTTGAGCTTTACGGACAAGCAGAGCAACAAAACGGTGTTGATGCATGAGTTGACCATGTTGGATGTGTTGACCGCCAACCGCGACAAGCAGATTTGGGCCGTGGCTCAGGCGAAAGAGTATAAAGTTGATGACAGCAATGTTTCGCCGCCGATTGAGGTGAAGACGAACGTCGCTAAATCAAACGGGAAGACCGGTAACCTCGAGTATCAGACACCCGAGGCGAGTATTGCGGGGATGAAGACGCCTGAGGGCTATAAGCTTCAGGTTTTCGCTTCCGAAGTTCAATTTCCTGACCTGGCGAACCCTGTGCAGATGCAGGTGGACGCGAAAGGGCGCTTGTGGGCAGCGTCTTGGAACACCTATCCGAAGTGGGAGCCACTCAAGCCGATGAATGATTGTTTGATGATTCTGCCGGATGAAGATCGAGACGGTGTGGCTGACAAGCGCATTATTTTTGCCTATGTCCATAACCCACTGGGTTTCGAGTTTTGGAACGGTGGCGTCTTGGTGACGTCGGGTCCGGATCTGATCTTTCTGAAAGACACGGATGGGGACGACAAGGCTGATGTTCGCTATGTGATGTTGCAGGGTGTGGGCACATCGGACACGCATCATGCGGCTAACAACTTGGTGATGGGGCCCGATGGAGGCATCTATTGGCAGAGCGGGATTTTTCTGGTGCACAACTATGAGCATCCTTGGTCAGCAGCGAAGAAACAGGGCGGGTCGGGTATGTACCGCTTTGACCCACGTCGATTTACGATCAACTTCCATGCCGGTAACTCGCCGAATCCGCATGGAACGAGTTTTGACTATTGGGGGTATTGTTATGCGAATGATGGCACTGGGGGTAAGTCTTATCAGGTTCGGCCTGAAGGTAAGGGCTTCAAGATGCATACCTTGCTCAAAAAAGAATTCCGACCTGTTGCGGCTGATGCGATTATTTCGTCCACGCATTTCCCTGAGGACATGCAAGGGGACTTCCTGATCTGTAACACCATAGGAAAATTGGTTGTGAAGCAGTACAAGTTGAATAGGGATGGTTTTGAAGATCGACAGGTTGGGCAGGTTTGGGGGACGCCTGTAAAAGAGATCATCAACAGTGAGGGTGACCGGAACTTCCGTCCGACGGATGCCGTGTTTGGCGAGGATGGCGCCTTGTACGTCTCTGACTGGCAGAACGTGATTATTGGTCATATGCAGCATAACATTCGGGATCCGAATCGGGACCACAGCCATGGGCGTATTGTTCGTGTGACCGTGGATGGGCGCCCCTTGCAGAAAGCGGTTAAGATTGACGGTGAGTCGGTGACGACTCTAATTAAGAATCTTGAGCATCCAGTGGACGGTGTTCGTCATCGCACACGGGTGGAGTTGACCGAGCATGACTCCGACGAGGTGCTTGCTGCTGTGGCTAAGTGGAGCAAGGGTTTTGATGCGAACAACGAAGATGAAGCGCATCACTTGCTGGAAGCCTTGTGGCAGTATCAGTCGCACAACGTGCGTAATGAGGAACTGCTCAACAAGCTGCTTGCCTCGAAGGTTGATCACGCGCGCATCGCGGCTGAGACGGTTAAGCATTTCTGGTTCACAGTGGATGCAACTAGTGGGCGGGTCGTTAAAATTGCGGCTGAGGGCACAGAGAGGAAGCCGCTTGTTGTTCCGGATGGATTCTCGTCTTCGGAAGCAAAGGTCTATAAGGCGGGCGCTGAGGTGTTTCATCGCGATGCACACTGCATTACCTGTCATCAAGCCGACGGCAAAGGGTTGGCCGCTATCTATCCTCCGCTTGCGGGCAGTGCATGGGTGACCGGTGACGAACAGCGCCTGATTAAAGCCACCTTGCATGGTCTTTATGGAAAAATCGAGGTGAACGGCGTGACTTATGATCCTGCAAAGGGCGTTCCGCCTATGACGGCATTCGGTGGGTTGTTGGACGACAAGGAGATGGCTGCTGTTTTAACTTACGTGCGTAACACGTGGGGGAACAAGGCGCCGGCAGTAAGTCATAAGACCGTGAAGAAGGTACGTTCCGCGACGAAGAAGCAGACCACATTCTGGAAGCCTGCTGATCTACTCAACGAGCACCCTATGGCTAAGTAAAGTCGCTTTAGAAATTTAGAGCCCCTGTGTCGCGTGTTGATACAGGGGCCTTTTTTATGCCTAGGTAGAGAGTGGTGGATGGGGAGCTAAACGGGTAACAACACCCTTCGCGCCCAGTATGACTATGACGCCTTCGGTAACATTCGTCTCGAAAACTCCTTTGAGGGCGTAGAAAACAGCTATCAATCCCAGTACGAATATTCCCCCTTCGGCGTCCTTATTGTGGGTGATTGCTGATTGGCGGATTGGGAAATCGTGAATATCGTTGGTCTACGGGTTTACAGAGTGCGGAGGGGGGGGGGTAGAATAGTGGGCATGTTTACTAAGCGATATTTGATGATGACAGGAAAGAAGCTCACAAATGGTTTGACGATTGCGGTCGTGGCTATGGGGAGCGTTGGGATGACGGCGCGCGCGCAGACGACATTATTCGAAGACGACTTCAGCAATGGGGACACCCGGGACGGATGGGTGCAGATGACCGCCGGTGCCAGCGCCTATGATTATGGAACCGCAGACGTCGCAACCATCGTGCCCGCACAGGGCCAACCCTCATCGCTCTGGCACAATTTCGCCGATACGGTACTGGTTGACGGCGGGACACTCACGGTGTCATTCGACGTCAAGATGAGCCGCGCAACTGCTCATAATTCGCCCATTCGCTTCGGGTTGGGATACTCCAGTGCGGCACTCACCGACGGCGCGAACAGCACCACTCCGGTGGATGGGTACATGTCTTCGGCGCCGTTCCTAGGCGACAACGGCGATTGCCTGAATTACTGGATGAACGGGGATCCGACAGGCATGAACTGGGGCAATGCGGCCACCGTGGCGTATGCCCAGGGGGCCCTAAACGATAACGACAGCTACACGATCAACAACACTGCGCTGCGTACCATCCAGTATAGAATCTCACGGAATGGTGAAGTGTTGAGTGGCGAAACGTACGTGAATGGCGCCTGGTCCACTGCCGTGACTTATACTGACAAGATCGACAGATTCAGGTTCAATGCTGTCGGTCTGATCGCGTACAACAGCGTCAGCGAGACCTTCACCTATGACAATGTGAAGGTGGAAGTCACTCCACCACCCGCCGGCTTGATATTTATTATTCGTTGAAGACGCGTGGCCTCGGCCGCGCCTGCGCTCGCTGAACACCCCTCATTAACGCTCCGTAGTGTGGCAAAACTCCGCCGGCCTTAATTCTCAGCTTTTATGCCCAACGAGTCTCCCTCACTACGGCGAATGTTTCCGTTGAATGTTCTCGAAGACGCCTTCGGCAACATTCGCCTCGAAAACACCTTTGAGGGCGTAGAAAACCGCGACCAGTTCCAGTATGAATACTCCCCCTTTGGCGTCGTTATTTCCGGAACAAGCGATTTGGCGGGAGATAATGTGTTTGGGGTTACGGGGTTGTAGTGTGAGTCGATTCTCGCTGGACCCTACACCCATGTATCTCATCCCAGCCTTTGTATGCAGGTTGAGGGAGGCCCTAGATCGAGTGTGAGTGATTCCCTGACAGGTGGGTTGTGGTTTGTTATGATCAGGCTATGAATGGTTCGACGCAGCTCACCACAGGGGATCAGGCCAAAGCTAGAGCACTGAAAATGGCTGTATACTTCTGCGTGGCGTTCTTGGTGATTGGTGGGTTGTATGGCTTTAGGTGCTGGAAGGCAGGGACTGTGTTACGTCCTGTGCTTTCCCCTGAGCCGCATTGGCATGAGTGTTGGGAAGAGGATGAAAACTCGAATTTCATTTGTCACGCTCTATGGAGAGATGAAATGGCGAGGGCAACTAGGGAGACGGATACCCTGTCCGATGATTGGAGCGATGGCATTGTGGTTCACGGGACGCATGTTTGTATGTTGTCTATAGATACAAAGGTATGGACAATCAAGTGGTCAAGAGATCCTCCAAATGGTGTTTATTTCTCGGTGCCGAATTTGACGGATACGAAGGCTCAATAACCACCACCCCAAAAAAACTCAAAATTTCACCCTCCAGTCAGGTGTCACCAAAGCGTTACCAAGTGTCAGAAAATGACTGTCAGGGACTGTAGGCCGCGTAGGAGTATCGCTACCCCTTGTACAGATGCAAATCTGTTATAGATAACCTTCGCCCCGAAAACTCCTTTGAAGTCGGGTAAGACGGCCTTCGCGGCCAGTATGAATATTCCCCCCTTCGGCGTCCTTATTTCCGGAACAAGCGATTTGGCGGGGGAGGGGGCGTTGGGGTTTTTGCTAAAAATGCGGATTGGGTGGAGTCGAATCTCGCTTCGCCCCGTGTTTTTTATCGTATTTGAAAGACTAACCCGGCTGTGTGGTTTTGAACAACGAGGTTATCAAAGGCAACCGTATCACCGTTCGCGGTTGAAGTGCTTTCAAATTCATCAATGGTTATTGCTATGCCTATATAACTATAACCCGAGGCACCGAGATCCAAGGTGGTGGTGATTGTCTGAAAGCCGGTGCTGGCATCAACAACGTTCACCTGAGTCAGGACATTACTCGTGGAGGTGATGCAATTGGCCCAGGTTCGTGGACCACTGTTTTGGGAAGCAGACCCATCGTTCACATAGCCGTTATTCGCGGAGGAATTCCCAGTGTCAACCCAGACAGTTGCGAGGTCATCAAATGCAAACAACTGAAGACCGATTTTCCCGACGCCATCACCGCCAACGCCGTTTCGAATATGTGCCCAGTAATCAATCGTTGCCGTGATCTTGCCCCGTGTGGCTTTACTGTCGATGATATATTGAAAGAACGTTCTGTCGGCCCAGGTTCCAGCCTGCTGAGAACCCCATATATAATTGAGCCCTGTCCCCCCGGCAGCAGCTAGATCACTGATCAATCTCAGCTCCATGGTCTGCACATCATCATTCAGATTGTTGACCCGCCAGACCCCCGCGGGAACACCATTCAGCTGATGGTTGCCGTCAATGGCTCCTTCATCATAGAAGCTGCTGTTATCCACGTCGTAATCAACCATCGTGGTACTACCTGCATTTTCGAAGCTGGGATCGTTGAATGGCAAGGGGTCCGCAAACAGGGGGCCCGACAACAGAGTCATGACCACGCATAAAGCTGAAGCTGATTGTTTCATTTTCACTCCCTCATCCAATCCATTAAAAGCGACACGTGTGCGTCATGCTCAAATTCCAGTGCGGAGCATGCTACTTATTCGGTATATATATATATATATACCACGAGTATTCGTTGTCAACAAACTCACAGTCGATCAATTCTTATTGCATTACAGACCCCTGCTTAGGCCGATTCAGCACCGATCCCATGCTCAAACAACGGGCTCCCAATAAACGCTCCATTATTTAGGGACGCCGAATCCCCCTTCGGCGTCCTTATTTCCGAAACAGGCGATTTGGCGGGGATCGACTGAGGAGGGGTGACGCATATATTTCGACATCTGAGGGTTTACAGAGTGCGGGGGCGGGGGGTAGAATGATGGCTGATGCACTGATTGAGACAAGCAAGTCGACGGTGGGCTTGAGGAGACCATGAGTGCGGCGCCCGGCGGGGCAGTAATTTTGAGGTTTACGACGTGTCAACAACCGCAATTGGAATAGGAACAGAAATGAAGACTTCGATCAAACCCTTGTTCGCAGCCCTCGCCACGTGTTGCGCTTTAACCGCTGGCTCTGCCCACGCTGGGGGGACCATACTGAGCAGTGAGGATTTCGAGGCGGCGACCACTTCAACCGATTTTGCAAATACGTTGTACGACAGCAGCGGGAGTGATGAGACTATCGATTTGGATGGGGTCGCGAACTCCCCATCTGATTCCGGGGACAACCTTACTAAGAATAGTTTTTTCAGGAGTTCAAACAGGTTACTCATCCTGAGGGATCCCCTTCCGCTGGTATCTGGCGCTTATACGAACGTAACCATAGATCTTGATATTTACTACGATTACTCGAGCGCAACTGCTGGGGTACAAATGGAGTATTCTGCTCTCGGGGATTTTTCTGACTCACAAGTTGTTAAGAAATGGATTACCGACGATTATACCACACGTACATGGACCAGTGTAAGCGAGACACTTGACCCGGGGACGTATACCTTCACCGATACTGCCAAAATCCGGCTCCGCTCCGGTGGGTGGGCTAATGCCACACATTCTTGGCACGACAATATTGTTATCGCCGGCCACAAACCTCCCGGCGGCACGGTCGTCATCATATGGTAAACTAACACCCAGTAGAGCTATGACGGCGAATCGCGCTATTTATCTTTGCAGAGAGGGACGAGGCCTTGTAGCACTTGCTTTGCTAGAGGATCAGTGCTCGAGCCGGTGCGAAGCTGTTCTGACAGGATATTGGTGAACCCGCTGTACAGCTGTTTAAGCTCCTTAAGCGAGTAGCCACGTTCGTTGAAATAGGCCAGTTCCCATATTTCGCCACTGTGCTGGGGGATATACGGGATGTCCTTTATCTCTTGAATGAGCGTTTCCGCTCGGGAGAACGCGTCCTCGGAGGACATGGTGTTGTGCTTCCAATGCATGGCGCTTCCAGTCAAATTGTATGTCTCCGCCTGTGTTGCGATCGGCGTGGTTGAGTCATAGTAAAATATTTTCACGTTGTAGAAATCAATACCGCTTTGTGTGATGAAGTCGACCGTGTCCCGATAGGTCTCATCGGTCTCCCCTGGAAATCCGATAATGAATGATGCATAGGTGGGGATGTTGTGGGTTCGTAGAAGCTCTACCCCTTTGAGGTACTGGTCTCGGGTCGCTTTTTTATTCATATTTTTAAGGATGGTGTTGGACCCGGACTCAATGCCGAGATAGGCGCCCCGGCAGCCACTCGCGTACATGTCGGCGGCTTGTTCACTGTCCAAGTACTGACATCGAATGAATGCATACCAATGGAAGTCGTATTTCTTAAGAACAGTCAGTATGGCTTTGAATCTCTGTATAGGGACATTGAAGGTGTCGTCGATAAACAGAAGGTATTTTGCCCCGCGCTGTTTAAGCAGTATTAGCTCCTGTTCAAAACAATTCATATTGGATTGGATCACGGGCCCAGCCGAGGTGGGGTAGCTGCAGAAAGAGCAGCTGAAGGGGCAGCTGATCTGGGTGCGAACCAAGTTGATTGCGCCGGTAAGTTCGGGTTCGATCTGATCCCAGTCCATCGCCTGATCTTCAAAAGAAAAGGTTTCTGGCTTCAGTTCTGTTGACCTCTCTGAGTCGCCGTAAAGGAAGAGATTTGGAATGTCGTCAAGTGGCTCGTCGTTGACGATTGCCTTGACCACGCGGCCGAATGTCTGAGCGCCTCTCGCGTCGATAACGATGGCGTCGGCGCCGTACGCTCTGAATATAGAGGGTTTGTCGCGGCGGGCAAGATACGCATTCCAGACGCTGCCGCCTCCCAGTACGATTTTTGACTCAGGCGATCTTTCTCGGCAATATCGTACTAATTCGAGGACATCCGTTGGGTTGAGGATAAGTGTTGTCGAGATCCCAATGACGGCAGGAGAGGTGGCTAGTTTTTCATCGAGGGAATCTTGTTCCAGTTGTACATGTTGGATGAGGCCGACATCCAACGACAATGACTTGAGATATTGGTACAAGTATAAGCCGCCCAAAAGGGGGATTTTCCACGCGCTATAGGTGGATAGCTGTTGAATGTCAAACTGTCCGTCTGCGTCACGTGCGAGGCTCTGGTTTTGACTTTCCAAGCGGGCGATACTGGCCAGGTGGTTAGGGAGCAGGATGTCGTTCTCGTACTCAATATAATTGATGTGCAGAAACCGGCTCCAGCCGTCGCCAGATTTGGAGTCTTCGTTGAAGAATTGATGGCGCTCCCGATCGCGGCTTGCCTCTGAGTACGATATGATTAAGCAGTCCATGTTGATTTTTCCTGTTTCTACTCTGGCGTCTGATGTGTCTGTCTGGAACTGAAATGGTCCTGTGTGCGTGTGTCGAGTCCGCTCTCTTTTATGAACGTCGTGAGCACTTCGGCATACAGCTTTTGCCCATTATCATTCAAATGGGCGTAATCGACATATAACGTTTCCGTGTGATTTGTGAAACAGTAAATGGTATTTATAAATGGAATATCATGCTCTTTTGCAAGCGTTTCAGCATCCTGACTGAGCAAGGGGTAGTAGCGCTGCATGCCTTCGGCGATGCCGGACAAGAGGAAGCTCTTCTCGACATCAGAAATGGGTTTTCCGACGGCCAGTTGTGGATGAAAGGCATGGGCTACAGGGATGCCGAAGCTTTGACAGGTGCGATAGGTGAGTTCGGTCATGTGCCGGTATTGCTTGCTGACTTCGGGAAATACTTGGGTTCCGAAGTCAGCCGAGGCCGCCCGCTTATCTTGTAGCAAGCGGTCGATCCCGCGATATAAATTGCTCTTCTGTTTGATGCGGCTCATGGCAATCTCGGAGAGGCGGCCAGACATATAGCCTGCGGTGACATCCCATTGCCAGGGGTTCCCAGGCGCTTGCCCGAACGCCATGGGGCGTACGATGTCCGAAAGCCCATCGATGATCAGTATCCCATCCGGTTGCCATGGAATGACCGTCATGCCCAAATGAATCCACTGTTGCTCTGCACCGAAGCTGGATCCGCCAGCGGAAACAATATCAAGCATGGGGAAGGCTTCCTGCAAATGCTGGATATAAGAGGTGGCGTCGCTGCTAGCACCCGAGCCGAACGAAAAAGAGGCACCGATAAGAAAGAGGCGGGGTCGGTCCTTTTTGGACGTAAGGTCCGTGGGGTGCCGAAATCCTTGTGCATTAATATGGATATTGGTCGCGTCGCCAAAGGAGCCTGTCCTTAGTTCGGACATGACATATGGCGCCGGGTAGAGGATGAGGTCTTGCCGTGCTGCGGCAGGGTCGTAGGTGCGCCAGGTGATCAGTCTACCCGCCGCCCAATCCAGCACGACGATAAGTAGAAGGACAGCAACCAGTATTTTTGCTAAGCGTCGAAAGTTATTCATTATGCACACATGCGATTGTTAGAATGTTGTATACACGACGTCCGGGGCCGAGGTGCCGCTGAACCACACGAGGTAGCCGGCGAGCAAGAGTTCTACGCTCAGAATGCCTATGTACTGCAATCGAACCATTCTGATTTTCTGGTTTTCCGAGTTTATAGCATGCGCCATTATTCGATAAAAGGGATCAAGTCCAATTAAGACTAAGGCGCTTGAGATGGTCAAGCCTATACTAGAGCAGGCCAGGATCGCCCAGAGGTTTGAGCCATATAGTGCGTGTAGTTGTGTGGGAGAGGACCAGAGAAAGGTCAGCGCGAGAATGAAATAGGCCGCTGTCATCCCCCGTGTCAGGAACCGATACGCAAGCCGTTTGCGCAAGGCGCGATACGCTGCTTTGCCTGCTCTATGACGCATAAAGGATTGGTAGGCCTTGTTTGTGGCCACGCCGCCACCTAGCGCCAGTCCGTATAAAACGAAGGTCAAGGTCGTGCCATGCCAGATCCCCATAATGAAAAACGTGAAGAAGTAAACCGTGATCCCGAGGGCCGTTATGGAGATACGGGTGCCGCCATGTGAAACCAGGAACTTTAACGTCGTGTTGTATACATAAATCCGAAACCATTCAGACAGTGTGATATGCCAGCGTGCCCAGAACTCTAGGAAATTCTCAGCTGCAAAGGGACGATCAAAATTTTCAGGCATCCGAATCCCTAGAACGGCTGCGGCGGTCACAACGATGTCCATGTATCCAGAAAAGGACACGTATAGGTATGCGGTATAGGCGGCCGCGGCGCAGGATAGAAGTAGGACGCTGACGGCGAGCTCAGGGGCTGGAACGGCGTGCATCTGGGCCACGCACTGCTCGTGGGCGAAGAAACACCCGGCGGATAAGAGGC